>WFTS01000130.1 GCA_015485385.1 Kordiimonadales bacterium
GGCGGAAAAAAGCGCCAATAGGCCCCTTACGATCAGGCATAGGTTTGAATATGCTTTTGGCTTGAAACACGGGGCTATAGAGCAAGCTTGCGGCTGACCGCGCGGGGGCCTAGTGATTTAGAAAAAGCCTCTTGAGTTACCTATATGGGGCTTGTTCACTCGCTGGGGCAAATCCGGTGTCGTTAACCGCCATTTCACCCGGCCTGATTTTACCAAGCTCTATATCGCTTTGCGCCACTTTGCTGTGGCCCTGTTGGGCTATTTTTTGGGCCCAAGCGGCCTCGCATATAGTCTGGCTTTTGTCCTCAAAATCATAGGCCACTGTCTCCAGTGCAAAATGCTGATGAGACACCATCCATTCACTGCCAAAGGCACCGGGCTTGACCTCGAACCGAAGACATTCTGACTTGCCGCTCACAGCGCTATAAAGCTTGCTATCAACCGCCATTTCTATGGGGTCATTCTCAGCCTGCCAGTGCGCCAATAGCAGCTTATAATTTTCAAAGCGTCCTTCGGTATCAATGGTTTTATCCAGTATTTGGCTGTAATAAACATAGGCGTCGCCCCTATCCAAGCGGGCATTTAAAACGCCAAACATCCCCCAACCACCAATGAATAACACCAACAAGCCATTCACAAGCCTATATGTAACCGTAAGTTCTTCTGGTTGAACAGAAAGATAGCATTGACGTTTTGCCTTGCGCAGCCAGCGCCAATAAAATGCCAGCATCACAAATCCAATCGGACCAGTGAACAACAGCGAATGCCGAAAGACATGCTGTCCCGGCAATGCGCCAGATGTGAAATGACTGACCGGCAAAACCGCAACAGCAATTACCAACACAACAGCCATAAAAAACAAGACCGCATCAGCAAATGTGCCGTAGCCGCGCCCTTTTGGCTTATCTGATTTGAAATTCCAGTGCATGACCCCCAAGCCCCTGCAAACAAGTTTCGTGTACCACTAATGAGGCCTGTGTAACATAAGCAAACCGCCACGCCAAGTGCGAGTATTATGCACGCGGTAAAATAATTAAAGTCTGTTGTTTTTGCGCCAATCCGCTTTGGTACATCATCATATTTTGGCGTCAGCCCATAGTTAAATCCCCCCCTTATATTCAATAATAATCTATAGGTATTATATAAAGCACAGGAACACCTGATACACTGGAGCCTGATACACTAGGGGCTAAATACTGGGGCCTAAATACTGGGGCCTAAATACTGGGGGCCTGATACATTGGGGGCACCGAAGGGGGAATAGACATGATCGTTGAAATTTTTAAGGCGGCCCTTCTGGCGGCGCTGCCGGTTGGTCTGTTTACCTATGCGATTGTGCGCTGGTCGATCACCAGTGGGCGAATGGACGATTTTGGCGGGGACAGCAGTCCGCACAAACAGTTTAAAGCCCACGTCAAAGCCCAGAAAAAAGCCAAAAAAGCTGAGCAGAAAGCCAGAAAAGCTGAAAAGAAAGCCGAAAAAGCAATACGAAAGACCGAAAAACGCAGCCAAAAGGGCGCAAGCGCTCCCCACACACAGCCTGCTCTAAGCGAAGCCTGCACCCCAAATGACCCGGTCCAAAAGGACGCAAGCCAGACGGAACCCAATACCCCAAGCGACCGCGCCAACGACCCTGATCAAAACAGTCAAAATAAGCCCAAGCTCAAAGACCGGCTGAAACTCAAGCCCCATCTGGGCCTTAGTCGCCGCATGGGCGGTGATTTTCTGCACAATAAGATCATGTCGTTTGGTGGTGGGTTTTACGGCACCATGTCGCTTATCACATATGCGGTCATAGAAAGTGTCGAGATATGGCAGTTTCTGGGGAAAATCTTTGGCCCCGACAAGTGGTTCGCCAACATCGGGCTTAGTATGTTGATTGATTTTATCGTCAATTCTGTCATCAATTTTGTCCGAGCCATTGTCTGGTTTGCAACTCTGCCGGATTATCTGCCCGTTGAAGACGGCTGGATTTGGCTTGTCGCCGCATATGCCGGGTATTTTGTGGGTCTTCGGATGATCAGCAACCACAGAAGCGGCGGCGCGGGTAAGCCTTAAGCGCGCGGTGGCGCGGGCGGCATAGAGGTTAAAGGTTGGGCTAAGGCTTAATAAAACCGGGCTATCAAAGCGCGCCGCTATAGGCTTCGCCTGCTTCGGTATAAAGCTGAATATGGCCCATAATTTGGATGATTTTACCAGCCTTATCCGCGATCGGCACAAGACAGGTTTTCACTTTGTAGAAAGGCATTTCTGACACGGCTTCATCTGCAGTGCCAAGGGACGGCAATTCGCTTGTAATAATCGAATGGGCCGACATCAAAAACCGCTTGCCTGTTGACGCCGAATGATCCAGCACGCTGCGGCCAGTAAAGTTTCCGTAAAAAGACGATAAAGCGCTACCAATCAACCGAATAATCCCGTCCTTGACCGTACCGTCCTGATCGTAAACCACTTCGAATAAAATGATGTTGGGCAACAAGTCTTTGATGTCCTTGGGCGAAAAATCACTGCGCTGTAACATGCGCTTGCCGCCGGTGCGGTTGTGGACAAGTTCCATCAAGGCTTGGCCGCCCTTGCTTGCACGCGGATCATCTATCCCCGTGGCTGGTGTGATCTCAAATTCACCATCTGCGCCATCAGGTCGAACGGGGGCTTTCCAATTGGTAAAACTTGTCATTTCAATCCATCACTGCCCACGAACACCCCCTCGCAGCATATGCGCCGTGCTACACTAAATACTGTCTCTGTAACAAGTGTGCCACCACACGGGGTAAGAGGCAAGGCCGAAGCTGCCAGCGCATACCGCCGAAAGGCTACCGTGCAAACGCTGACCTAAGCGGCGCGGTAGAACCGGCGTTTGGGGCTATAGGACAAGCACTCTTTCTCGCCGTATTTAAACAGCATGAACAAGTCATCTGTGGGGTCAAATCCAAAGAAGTCGGGGTCAAGATGCAGCTGATAATCGCCTGAAAACCTGAGTAAGAAACAATCATCTTGTATGTCATAATCAAAGCCAACAAGCGTTTCACCGACCAGTTGGCCAAGAATAGCCCCTGCAAGTGCATTATCGCTTTCGCGCCGCCATAACACGCGGCTGCCACCTTTATATAGATCCCAGTCGCACATATAGATCCATAGATGCCAGTCAAACTGTGGGGCGCCCGTGACCGGATCCCGGCCCTGCTGCGAGCCAAAATCAAACGTGATAAAGCCGTTAATCCCACGGCAGGCGCCTGCCACCTTCACCGGCAAAGTTGCTTGAAAGGCTTCAAACTTGCGACACGCCGGGGCCGCCAGCGGTAAATGGTGGATAGTGCTCATGGTCCTATCCTATCCTGTTTTCAGGTTTTTCGCCAGCGCTATGACTTTGGAGGCTCGCAGCCAATTCTTGCCTGATCTTCATCAGCAAGCGGCCCAGCTTATTTTTACCCCTACCGTCTGCACCTGCGCCCCAATAGGGGTTCAGTGGGGATGCCTCGATAATTTCATGATCCCCCGTTGCGCATAATTTCTTACCAAGTCCGGGGTGCGTGCTGAATTTACAGCGCAGGGCTTTTTCCATCACGTCATCGCGGATTGCTTCCCAATCATCACGCAGCAGATCAGGGCGGTCCCGTGCGATCGCTTTGGCGGTAAAAGCATATTGGCTGGTGCGGATTTTAGCCTTGGCTTTTGGGCAAGAAAACCGCTGCGCTTGCACATAATGTTCCGCGCTTTGCCACAGTTCACCGTCAAGCGTGAAAGCATGGGCTGAACTGGGGTTGAAATCCCGGTACGAGCCATCGCGTGAATTGAAAAATATTGCCACTGTTTGCTCCTGATAAAATGGCGGGTTTTTGTTTGCCTATACCCATCGTAATAGGCCCGAATAATTGTGGCCCGAATAATTGTGGCCTGAATAATGATGGCCCTGAGTAAGGATCGGACCGAATAATGATGGCGCAAAAGGCCGTAGCGCCGGTTTAATGCTAGGGTTAAATCGCCTGTTCCTGCTTTGGCTCAACTGGTGCTGCCTTAACCAACGTCTCCAGCGCCTGCTTTAGGCTATCACCGCCCATCAGCCCTTCATGGCGCGCAGAAAGCTTGTCGAATAAATCAAAAGCTTGAGCATGCCAGAAGGGCCTTAGGGGGGAGCGCAAACTCCGGCCCTCAAGCCGGGTTTGCTGGGGGGAAACTATCTTTGCAGTGCCGTGGATTGCTAGGCTGCCTCTGTTTTCACCAGTTTTTATTTTGCTCATTGTTTTTATTTTGCTCATTGACTGTCTCACTTTTGGGCGAATACCACCGCCTGATCCTCAAATTCTCGTTGCCGTTGACCCGGGTATTGGCAGGTCCAATATGGGCCGCTTTACCGTCGGTTCATCCAGCTATGGGTTAAACCGCCGCCAATTGGCCGGAGTGTTTTTGCCGCGAAATCCACCTGAATTTTTCCCAGCCCTCCAATCAGGCTTGTTAGCCCCTTTGCTGTGAGGCGGGATAAATGCTGCTGAACCCTCATTTTCATTGCCTTGTGCCTTGTTCTTCTTTGTCTGTTTCGCCATTTTTTTTGCCTTTCGCTGGTGCTGAATTTATGTCTGGTAAAAGTCCCAAAACATAAAAGCTGAAAATAAAAAACCCTCCGGGACATTTCGGTCCGGGAGGGCTTATCTGGCTTCAGCGATATGCAAATTTTAGTTTGCTAAATCATGCTGGGCCCACCTCCCTAGACGCCTTAATGACGACCGCCGCGCGGCGCATAATAAGCTGCGCGCACTGGGTGCCGTTAAGTTGATATGTCCAAGTGGTGGTCACGATAAAAAATCCATTTTGTCGGCTGTTGGCATTGAAACATTCCAATGGCCTTGTTGCCGGTTCCCAAGAAATAAGCCCACATGCGCCAGCCTGTCAAGCGCCCTTGCGTAATTTTTACAAAGTTTTTTCCACTCGAACGATTGGAAAGTTTCGCGGCCTAAATAGCACGCGCGAAACGCCTGCGCGCGTCTGTGTGTGCGTCTGCGCGCGCCCATACCCACGCGCACGGCCGCGCTCGCTCGCGCTTACGCGTAGTATATATATACACCAGACGAAAAAACTGTGTGCTGGGCACCAGACTCGGCTTAGAAGAAAGGCCGGTTTTACAAAACCCGCAAGAAAACGAGCAAAAACGCACAAAAAAAGCGCCGGACTGGCCGACGCCTTTTCATACACTGCCTAAAAATCAGGGCTTACCCACGCACACTATTGGTGAAATCTTCAGCACGCACCGAAAGCATGTTGGTTTTATCCGACAAAGTGTTCACTGCACCGGCGGTTATCTCCGCGGCCTTCGAGATTTTATCAACAATATTATTCATATTTTCAACCGACCGCCCGGCCTCGATGGTATCTGCTGCGGCGTGCTGAGCGGCACGCGCGATTTCTTCCGTGGCGGCAGATTGTTCTTCAACCGCGCTGGCGATCCCTGACGAGTTTTCACTGATTTGGCCGATCACACTAACAATTTTCTTGTTCACATCCACGGCTTCACCGGTGGCATCGCGGATGCCCGCCAAAAGCTTCCCGATCTCCTCGGTGGCGCTGGCCGACTGGTTCGCAAGTGATTTCACTTCGCTGGCAACAACGGCAAAGCCTCGGCCTGCATCCCCTGCACGCGCAGCCTCAATGGTAGCGTTCAGCGCCAGTAAATTGGTCTGCTCGGCAATATCGCCGATCATTTTCAACACATCATTGATTTTATCAGCCCGGTCAGCCAGTTCGTGGATCCGCTTTTCACTATCATTGGCATAGCCGCGCGCCTGATCTGCAACGCCAGCGCTCATGTTCACCTGACGGCTAATTTCAGCCACTGACGCCGACATTTCCTCAGCCGAGGAGGCAACAGCATTCACATTGCCCGAAACATTCCCGGTTGCTCCGGTGGCCACTTTCATCAAGTTTTCTGTATCCCCCGCGATTGTAGCTAACAATTCAGCTTCTTCTTCAAGCTTATGAGAAACCTCAGCAATTTCGGCCATGAGTGTGCTCATATCGCGTTCAAAATCGTTAGCGGACTGTAGGCGCTGTGCGGTTGCTTCAGCCTCTGCACCGGCATCAACTGGCCCAGTATCGTCCCTTGTTGGCGGGCCTGCTGTATCTGCCATTGTAGCAGCGGCCGTAGCGGCGGCTAGGGCCTCTTCAGCCCGGGTTTTAGCGGCCTCCAGTTCGGCCAATTGCGCGCCTGCAGAAGCGGCGGCGATACGGGCTTCTTCTAGCTGTGTTACGGCCTCTTGGCCGGCCTCGATATGTCCGCGGATTTTACCAAGAAGCCGGTACAGACCGCCCGCTTCAATGATGAACACAATCACCATTAAAATAGCCCACAGCGTGCCTTCGCTTCCGATCCAAAAGGCGACAAATGCCACCAAAATCAGATGCCCAAAGTAAGCCGCCTTCAGTAAGCTGGAAAGCGCACCAGCTGAATTTTCATTTGTGTTAGCTGAAGTCATAATCTGATCCTAAATTCTGCACCGTAACAGGGTGCTTTTTTGTGCTATTGCCACATATCTGCGCGGCCAACTGATTCTAAAAAATACTGATTAAGCTACAAAATACTGGCTTTTTAAGGGCATGAAATAGCCCCCTAAGCCCTTGGTTTTCTGCGGATAACAACCCGAACAGGCCCCAAATATCACATCGAATATTGATCTAGGTCACGGCCCAGAAATCACATTGTGCGGATATTCAGTTTCACTTTGGTTAACAAGGCCTAAGCATTTTCAAATCAGGCGTTTTCACCAAGACAAACAAATGGACCCCTGACGTGCCTGGACGGGGCAAAATTCGAAATATTTCTGCTAAAAACACCTTGGTTTAACGCAGGGTTTAACAATGGGTTTAACAGTGGGTTTAATACCGGATTTGGTGCTGGGCTTAGGGCCTGTTTGACCCAGATTCGGGGCTGGGCTTGATGCCGGATTTGGAGCCTGTTTGACCCAGGCTTAGCCCAAATTTGGCCCAAGCTTAGACCATATTTTTTCCAGATTCGGTCCATATTTGGCCCAGAGACGGCCCAGAATCGGCAAGGGCCCTCAGCGAACTGAGAGCCCTACCAACCAAACTCTGCGGCACACGATTGGGGGTCGAAAAAAGCCGCAGTCCCTAGGTCCCCTATAATGTACGCCTCTCAAGACAGATTGTCAAATCACGAATTTAACTTATCATATTGTTTTAACGAGGTTTTTTAGAACTGAACTCACTGGTTTATTAGATCAAACCTACTGGTGAAACCACAGCTACAGAACGCTGTTTGGCAACATAGGCTAGGTCCGTATGCGCGCTAAACTGGCCGCCACATACCGGTAGGGACGCCCGTCCAGAACCAACAGCCCGGTGGCGATTAAGCCCAATCCCAGCGCCTGTTCCAGTTCAAACGTTTCTCCCAAAAGCGTGACCCCCATAAAAATAGCAAAGGCTGGCACTAATAAGGTGACTAGCGACGCATTGGTGGCCCCCGCTGATCCGATCAACTTGAAATAAAGAACATAGGCCAAAGCGCTGCACAAAAAGGCCAGAACACCAACCGCTGCCCAAACATCACCCCCCGGCATATCCAAGCGCCACGGCTGATCCACGATCAGTGCAACCGGCACCATAAACAGGGTTGCCACCAGCATTTGGCCTAAAGCAATATGCACAGAATGCAGCCCAAACCGGCTGAAACGCCGCGCCATAACGACAGAAAACCCGTAAGAACAGGCCGCGCCAAGCATTGCCAACTGGCCCCAGAAATCCCCCGTAAGCGCCTCGCTTGCTGTTGGTGCTATCACCGTAACAACGCCCAAAAAGCCGATCACAACACCCAAAAGCCTACGCAGGGTCAGATGTTCCCCGCGAACAAGGAAATGGGCTAAAAACACAGTGAACAGCGGCATGGTAGCGTTTAAGATCGATGCCAAAGTAACGCTGATATGGGTTTGCCCCCAAACGATCAGGGTGAAGGGCACAACATTGTTAAACAGCGCCAGCACTAGAAACGCCCCGATAATGGCCTTAACGCGCACACCCTCAGGCGTTTTCAAGCGGATGCCCATCGCCCTCGCCCCACCATAAAGCGCGATAGCCGCCAGCCCAACACGCAGCGTGACAATTGTAAATATCGGTAACGCCGTCAGAGCAATTTTTATCACCAGAAAACTGGTGCCCCAAATCGCGGCCAAGGAAATCAACAGCGCCCAATCTCGCATAACCATATGCTCACTGGTTGCGGCAGTATATTCGGCTGGCTGGCTTTTTAACTTGGTCATATGTTTTCCCGCAGACACGAGCCTGATGCCCACTGAGTTCCGCAAGGCTTCTTCATAAACGCCCCTAGCGCGCTTTAGAAGCCATCAAATCTTACCCGAATGCCAATAAGGGCTGCCGCAGCCTAAATCAGCAACTCTATTTCTTAAAGCCACGGAAATAATTGCCAAAACCGAGCGAAAACAGGGTAAGCTTTATATTGATATGGTCACCGTGAAGGCGCTCAAACCAAGTGCAGATCAAGGGATCACCAAACTGGTTCACTTAGCCGGAGGGCCTTGCGCGTGGAAAATTTAACCCATCTTTTGATCATCTGGGTTGCAGTGCTTGCAGCCAGCTATGTCGCCGTGCGGGTGCGATTAACGCCGGTGCTTTTCTTTCTGTTTTTCGGGGCCGTTATCACCAATGTAGGCTTATTGCCGGTTGAGCCAACGCCCTTCATTGCAGGGACAGCAGACGTCGGCATTGTCTTAATTATGTTTGCGCTGGGCTTTGAAGAAAGCACCAGCCGGTTTTTAAAATCGGTCAAACGCTCATGGGGGATCGCTTTTTTTGGCGGGCTGGTTCCTTTTCTGGTGGCCTATGGGACAGCCTTTTACTTTTGGCAAAACCAACCTATCGCGCTTTTAACGGGGCTGGCGATGACAGCAACCGCCGTATCACTTACGATGGTCAGCCTCAAAGAGGAGGGCTTGGGGCGCTCGAACGCGGCGACAGGCATCATGACCTCAGCCGTACTGGACGACATAGCCTCACTGGCGTTGGTGGCTGTTTTGGTGCCGGTTGCAACTGGCGAGGCAGATCTAAGCGCCAGCGGAATATTCATGATTGCCCTTGATGCACTGGCCTTTTTCGCACTGGTGACAATATTGTCTATGTGGATATTGCCGTCCGGCAAAGCCGCCGGAATTTTCTGTCATGTTCCCATCATTGGAAGCCGTGGCATTCAACAAATTTTCGCGTTCGAAGACGGTAAAAAAGCAATGCTGGTGGTGCTGATCCTTGCTGTCTCTATTGGTTTGTTGGCGCACGAAATGGGCTTCCACCCTGCGGTTGGGGCTTATATGGCCGGGCTGATTGTGCGCGAAGAATATTTCCAATTGGGCAAAGATACGAACGAAGGGCGGCGCAATTACCAGCGCGTACACACGATTGTGGATGATATGGCCTTCACATGGCTTGGCCCGATTTTCTTTATCGTACTTGGTGGGAAGATCGTGTTTGATATCCCTACATATATTAGCCTAATCCCTGAGATCATCACACTTTTAAGCCTATTGATTATCGGGCAAGTGGCCTCTGCTAGCTTGGCGGCGCGCTATACAGGGGGCTTTACTTGGGCCGAAAGCGGCATGATCGGCTTTGGCATGTTAGGACGGGCGGAGCTGGCGTTTGTGGTAATGGATATCGCTTATGTTCAAAACAACGTGTTTACGACGGATGTATTTTATGTGCTGATGGCGGTGGCCTTTTGGCTCAACCTCGCGGTGCCTCTGGCGATCCGCATGTGGATGCCATATTTCCAAGGCAAAAAAGGCCCAAAATGGTTGACCCAAAAAAACTGATGCAGCCAACAGTGCCATCAAGATCAGCCCGGAAAACCACGGTAAAATCACAGTGTTAAACCATTGAAAAACCACTGAAAAAACCACCGGCCTGCAAGGGGCCAAGCCCGAGCAAACCGATAATTTTAGTGGGGGATGCCTTACTTGACAAAGGCCCATCCTGAATTCGCTAAGGCCGTTCCCTACTTGGCGAAGGCCCGTTCCACACTCGGCCAAAGCCTGCGCCTTACTCGGCAGCGACATCAGTATCTGCCGGTTTTTCCCACGCATTCGCTTGGAACTGAGCATCAACCGGTGTTTTCGCTAAGTGGTTGGTATAATTGGACAAAGCCTTTGTCGCAATCAATGTAATCACCCCGAAAAGATGTTCTTTTGTATAGCCGGCGCCGTGAAA
>WFTS01000131.1 GCA_015485385.1 Kordiimonadales bacterium
CATTTGCAATTGTGCGCGCCGACATAATGCCGGGAATAGCACAGGCAAAACTTGATAAGAGCGGAATGAAGGCTCTGCCGTTCAGGCCTGCCGCCGCCATCATGCGGTCCATCAGGAAGGCCGCACGGGCCATATATCCGGTTGATTCAAGGACCAATATAAACAAAAACAGAATGACAATTTGGGGCAGGAACACAACCACAGTGCCAACACCTGCGAGTATACCGTCATTGAGCAAGCTCAGAAATAAGCCGTCATTTAGCACGATTTTGAAAAACTGCTGAAGCGCTCGGATGCCATTTTCCAGCATGTCCATTGGCACCTCGGCCCATGAAAAGACGGCCTGAAACATAGTGAAAAGCATCAAAGCGAGAATGAAAAGACCAATCACTGGGTGCAGAAGGACTTTATCAAGCATCCGGGTGGTTTTATGGCCAATGCCTTCGCTAAGAGTAACATCAGCAGCGATTTTTCGAGCAGCCCTTTGACGCATGCGAACACTGTCGCCATAGTCGGTTGCCCGAGGCGGGACACTGCCTATCGTTTTGATAATTTCCTCTTTCAGATCCTCCAGCCCACGCTTGCGCACAGCGACGGTTTCAACCACGGGCATTCCCAGTTTTTCACTGAGTAAAGCAACATCAATTGCAATGCGTTCACGCTCGGCCAAATCAACCATGTTTAAGGCCACAACCATCGGAAGCCCAAGGTTTTTCAGTTCAATAACAAAGCGCAAATGCTGTGACAAGTTGGTGGCGTCCACCACACAGACAATAGCGTCAGGACGTCGCTCAAGAGCATGAGTGCCGGTAAGGACTTGCGCCGTCACGGCTTCGTCGGGGCTGTGCGGCGTTAGGCTGTAAGATCCAGGAAGATCAATCAGTTCAATGCTTGTATCACCAAGTAAGGCTCCTGAACGTCGCTCAACTGTTGCGCCCGGATAATTGGCAACCTTTTGTCTTAACCCGGTTAGAGCGTTAAAAAGCGCTGATTTCCCGCAGTTCGGATTTCCGACAACCGCGACGAGGGACGCAGAGTTCATGCTAAATCAATCACAATAAGATTAGCTTCATGACGGCGCATGGCGATGGTCATATTATCCACCCGAACGGCGATAGGGTCTCGTCCGAAAAAGCTTTCATGCAGAAACTCAACCTCTAGCCCTTCAGAGAAGCCCATCTCTCGCAACCGGTCGATCCGTTTTGCGGCATTCATATGACCGTCACCATCAAATTTTAGCAAAGTGCCAACCGCACCCGGAGACAATGTGCCTAAGGCTTTGGTGCCTGCAAGTTTTACGCTTGAAGGTGTCTCAATTTCATCTGATACAGCGGTTAACTCGGATACGGAGGTCATTCTATGGGCCCAGTTATTGCGAATGCTTCTTAATATAATTAGTCATTAACACGCATCCTGCAAGCTGGCAAGCCGGGTGCGACTATTTATACAGGCAAAATACAGGTTTGGGCGAAGGGTTTTGTTTAGGCCTCTGGTTGATCGGTCTTTTGTCCCAACTTATGTTCAGCAGCCTGTTCTTGACGGTATAGGAACCAACTATAGATGGCAGGTATCAGCGCTGCGGGCAGGACCACAATCAACATAGCTGCGGAAAGATGCTGCTTCTCAAGAATGAGACTGGCCGCGAAAAGGAGGACGCCCGCCAGCATAAACAGTTTACCAGCCAGACGGTGTGTTTGCTGCCACACGCTTTCGCTTGAGAGCGTCCAAGGCGTGCGGATTCCAATGAAGAAAGAGGACCGTAATTTGCCAAAATAATTTCCCACAACGGCAAGCATTATGCCCATGCCGCCAAATAGCATATTAAGGCGTGTGAACTCTAGACCCATAGCCTGCCCGATAATCATAGCTTGTACAACAAGCAGCAGTCCGGTGAGGGCGCCAGCGATTGCTTGAATTGCTTTGCCTGATTGTTGCAGGTTCTTTTGGCGCGGTTCGAGGAATTTAAGCGAAGAAAATATGCCAACTGTAAGAAATTGCACAAACGGAATGATAAAAAAGGCAAAAGCAGGGGAGGCGGTGTCGTCTATCTCTCCGGCGCTGTTCCAGTGGACCGCAACCTGCGTATTTGGGTCAATCAGCGTTAGTGCAACCGCCCCGATCACAAAAGTAACCCCCATAAGCGCCCACGACCATTTAAGTTTTTGAAACATGTTCAATCCTCCGGTTTATTTTTTGAGAGCAAGCCCACTACGGACGCAAGAACATCCTCTACAACGCTGGTGTTCAAACTGTAGGTAATGGTCGTGCGCACTTTGTCGGTTACAACCAAATCAGCCGCTTTCAAGACATTGAAATGGCCTGATAGCGTTGATTTTCCGATGTCTAGTTTTTCTGAAATCTCGCCCGCTGTCATGGCTCGGGTTTTTAACATCGACAATATCTGCCGCCTAACAGGCGATGATAATGCATTGAAGACATCCGACATAGAGCACCTTGTTCGTTATTTCGCTAAATACCAAAATAACAAAGAGAATGGATATAGTCAAGCTCTGCGCGCCGAGCGCTACAAAGCGTGGGCTGGAAGAATTAAGGCTTATAAGAATTTTAAGAGGATTGCACCCAGCGCAATAAGCAGCAAGGACGCAAGCTTGTTACGGCTGAAAGGTTCCTTTAGCCATAAAAAGCCAATAAGCGCAGCGAAAACAATGCTTGTTTCGCGAAGGGCAGCAATTTCACCCAGACCACCAAGATTATAAGCGACGAGTGCAAGTGCGTATCCCCCGTGGGCTGGTATGGATGCAAGCACCCCCTGCCGCCAAACCTTAAGAGTGTCGCTCACCAACGCAAAACCGCGCCGTTTGATACCAACAAGAAAAATCATTGGGGCTGTTGATATGCCCGACCATAAAATGAAGGACAGCGGGTTCTGTGCCGTGCGCACCGCCAAGCCATCAATGACGGTATAAGAGGCAATCATACTGCCTGTTAATAGGGCAAAATAGAGGGCGGATCGAGGTTGGTTTGCATTTTTACCTAGGCTGCCAGCGGATAAAAATATACCGCCAACCAAAAGCCCAATGGCCGCTAACTTCCAAGGCGGCAGGGTGTCGTTTAGGATGAAATAGGCAAATACCACCACCAGCATCGGCCCTGTACCTCGGGCAATTGGGTATATGAAGGTCAGTGCGCCGCGCTCTAAAGCTGCCGCGAGCGCTAATTGGTACAATAGATGGCTTGCCATAGATGCTGCTATCCAGCCCCAAAGAGCTGGTTCGGGGAAAGGGGCAAAGGCGGCAAAAGGGATGAACAAAAGGCCACCGTAGCTGGTTACAAAAACCACGGTGGCGAATTTGTCATCTGACTTTTTAACTGCCGCGTTCCAAATAGCATGTAGGAGCGCAGAAGACAGGATCAGGAGTGTGGCGAGGCTATCGTCGCTCACTAATGTAGCGCTTATTTCAGCTTGGCGCACGCATCTTGAATGCGGCCGCAAGCCTCAGTCAGCGCTTCGGTTGAGGTCGCGTAAGAGACACGAAAGTGTGGGCTAAGGCCAAAGGCTTCGCCGTGTACGGCTGCTACGCCGTAATCCTCTAATATGTATGTGACAAAATCTTCGTCGGTTTCAATGCGTTTGCCGCCGGGGGTGCTTTTGCCAATACAGCCAGCGATAGACGGATAGACATAAAAGGCCCCTTCAGGTGTCGGGCAATCAAGCCCTTCGGCCTGACTTAACATGTCTACGACCAAGTCACGGCGTGTTTGAAAAACGGCCGCACGCTCTGCAAGGAAATCTTGAGGACCCATTAACGCTTCGACAGTTGCGGCTTGGCTGATCGAGCAGGGGTTGGATGTGCTTTGTGACTGCACCTTGGCCATCGCTTTAATCAGTGCGGCATCGCCGCCCGCATAGCCGATGCGCCAACCGGTCATGGCGTAGGCCTTGGCAACACCGTTCATGGTTAGGGTGCGGTGCGCGATAGAGGGCACAACTTCAGCGAAGGTTTTAAACTGAAAGCCTTCATAAATAATATGCTCGTAGATATCGTCTGCAAACACCCACACATGGTCATGGCGCTCTAAGACTGCGCCAAGTGCTTTAATCTCTGCTTCCGTGTAGGCTGCCCCAGAGGGGTTTGATGGCGAATTGAAGATCAACCATTTTGTTTTGGGTGTGATTGCAGCTTCAAGCGCTTCGGGTGTGATTTTAAAGCCTGTAGCCAAGGAGGCCTCGACAAACACCGGAGTGCCCCCAGCCAGCAAGGTGATATCGGGATAGCTAACCCAATAAGGGGTTGGGATCAGCACTTCATCACCGGGATTTAAGGTTGCCATCATCGCGTTATAAATTGTGTGCTTGCCGCCACTATTGACGGAAATTTGATTAGGTTCGAACGAAAGCCCGTTTTCACGCTTGAATTTTTCAATCACCGCTGCCTTGCAGGCGGGGGTTCCGTCCACTTTGGTATATTTGGTGTCGCCCGCGCGGATTGCTGCGATTGCGGCATCTTTGATATTGTCGGGCGTATCAAAATCAGGCTCTCCCGCGCCAAGGCCAATAACATCCTTGCCAGAGGCTTTCAGTTCAGCGGCTTTGGCTGTGACGGCCATTGTAGGAGAGGGTTTAATGCGGTTGAGAGATAAAGAAAGAAAAGACATTTTCAAGCGTCCTAAAAAGGGGAGGGGATATTAAGTTACATTAAGCGGTGCGCCGCTTGCTCGCAATGGTTTGTTTCTCTGGTGAGTGAAAAAATCTTTATGGGTAAAGTTAGAAAATAGGGCGCAGCGACCTTGCCGCCACGCCGATATAATTTCATCCCGTTTTCTGTGTCGCAGATTTCTATATGGTGGACATGATTTTTATAGTGGGCATGATTTTTAAAATGAGGATGAAAGCGACACAATTACGCCAGCCCCGCCTTCCCTGCTATTTACGTTCGTATCAATATAAGAAACTCCAAGCGCGATTTTATCCAAATCATAGCTTAGGCCGAGGCTCCAATCGAGCTTTTCATTCCCAAAGGCGCCGTCTTCATAGGCGATATGGGTGGCTGCTGATAGACCTGTATCACCAAGCGGCAGACTGGTATCCAGATACAGATAAATATTATCAACACCTCCGATATTGCTTTGATCAAAAGCGTAGGCCGCGCCTAGCGTCCAGCCGAGTTTACCGGCTGTGCCGCCAACGGAGGAATAGGCTTCCCAATATGTTGTCTTGTCTGATCCGGGGTAAGTGTAGGCGAGAATGCCAACATCGAAATTAAGCGCACCAAATGTTCCGCCGTAGCCACCATATATATCTAGTTCGGTTTCCGCGCCGGCATATTCTTCGATTGATGAGCCCCAAGTACCAACATAAAAGCCGCTTTTACTGCTGAGATCAAAACCGCCTTGGATGGCGATGTCTCTGTTAGACAGTGATACGCCGCGAAAGCGATAATCGCTCACGAGCGCAGCGTTAGCAGAAAATGAAAAAGCTGGCGCGTCTTGAGCGCTCGCGGCAGGGGCGGCTACTAGAAATGCTGTAGCAGTCATGGCGGATAGTATGAAAGTGCGCGGTGAAAGAATACGGGTGGGCATGGCATTTACTCCCTAAATAGGTTGCTGTTAAAAAGCGCAATTGCTTGAACGGCGCTGTAACAGCAAGGGGTATGCCATTTGTTAAAACATAATAACCAATTGAAATTAAACAATAATATTTAGTGACTGGGCCAATAGATCTAAAATAATGCCTAATAAATAATCATTGTATAAATATTAATCATATTAAGAAATATTATATTAAATTACATCCTCTGCTCGGTTTTCTTTTTCAGGTCCTCCAAAAGCTGTTGGTGGATACCGTTGCTATCTCCGCCGCCATAGACAAAAGCGCCTGATGTAAAGCTTGTGCCGAATGTTTGTGCTGCAACAACGGTTTGTGCGGCACCTGAAAGGAAATCAGTTTCCTTTAAACTGGTAAGTGGGTGGATGAATACGCTCCATACAATATTCTGTGCAATGGCGTAGCGTGCATCAAGTGCAGCGTCGTAATTGGCTTGCAGCATACGTTTTAGTAGGGCGGCACTTAGGTTGGCTGCTGGTGCAATTGGGCTCATGATCCGCATACGGTCAGCCTCTGCATCGGTTACGACAAAGAGTTGCTGCTGAGCGACGGTAAATTGCCAGCTTGCGCCGTTGCGTGTGGCCTCGCTGTCCATCAGTTTAATTAGGCTGTCTAATCTAGCTTGGGCTGCAAGGGCTTTGCTGGCTGCGCTGCTGTTCGGGGCGCTATCTGTGGGCGCTCGGCCTTCAGGCGTGCCGTCCCTATTTGGCGTCTGCTCGGTAGGTCTTTGCTCTGGCGTGGCTTGCTGGGCAGCCGCGAGCGTGTCCAGCGTGGCCCAACTACTCAAAATAGCCAAGGTCGCAAGGATAGTCGTTTTATTCATTGTCGTCCCCCCGTGATATGTGTGTGCAATAGAATTGCTAGGCTATGGCCTTTTACGGGCCGGGGGAATAGGGTTACGGCGGCCTCAAGAAATTGTGACAGCCGCGATATGGTTTGGTTTGGCCGTTTTACTTGCAATGAAAGCTTGAAAACAAAGGGTGAACAAGGCAATGTCTGGCTTGTGTGCATAATCTGTGACATCAAGCTATTATATTTGTGACATTTTGGAGCAAACTGTGACCGAAAACGCCCTACCTGAAGGATTTGTTCCGCACCGACCATCACGACCAGAAAAATCTGAAGGTGGTTTGGCTTTAAAGGTTGTCTCTGAGTATACGCCCTCTGGAGATCAGCCGACAGCGATCGCCGATTTGGTGGCTGGAATCAACGATAACGAGCGCGATCAGGTGCTTTTGGGCGTAACCGGCTCGGGCAAAACCTATACGATGGCAAAGGTGATCGAAGCAACACAGAGGCCCGCCCTAATCCTTGCCCCCAATAAAACGCTTGCAGCACAACTGTATGAGGAATTCAAAAGCTTTTTCCCTCATAATGCGGTCGAATATTTTGTGTCTTATTACGACTATTACCAGCCCGAAGCTTATGTTCCGCGAACCGATACGTTTGTAGAAAAAGAAGCCACTATCAACGAGCAGATCGACCGTATGCGCCATTCGGCCACCCGCGCGATCCTGGAGCGCGATGATGTGATCATCATAGCCTCGGTTTCTTGCATTTACGGCATCGGGAGTGTGGAAACCTATACAGCGATGACATTTAGCATCAAGCCGGGGGATACGCTGGATAACCGCGACCTCCTACGCCGTTTGGTTGCGATGCAATATACAAGGAACGATCAAGCGTTCGAGCGCGGCACCTTCAGGGTGCGCGGAGATGTGATCGATATATTTCCAAGCCACCTTGAAGACCGCGCATGGCGGCTGATGATGTTCGGTGACGAGGTGGAGGAAATCATCGAGTTTGACCCGCTTACAGGCCATAAAATCAGGGTTATGGACGGCATTAAGGTGTACGCCAACAGCCACTATGTCACCCCGCGCCCAACGCTTGATCAGGCCCAAAAGGGCATCAAGTTAGAGCTTGCTCAGCGTATTCAAGAATATAAAGACAGCGACCGTTTGCTGGAACTACAGCGTATCGAACAGCGCACCACTTTTGACCTGGAAATGATGGAGGCTACGGGCAGTTGCGCGGGGATTGAAAATTATAGCCGCTACCTAACGGGGCGTAGGCCGGGGGATCCTCCGCCTACTTTGTTTGAATATATCCCTGAGAACGCATTGCTGTTTGTGGATGAAAGCCATGTCTCGATAGGGCAGATCAACGGCATGAGCCGGGGCGATGCCAAGCGCAAGGCCACGCTGGCTGAATTCGGCTTTCGCCTGCCAAGCTGCAAGGACAATCGCCCGCTGAAATTTGAAGAATGGGACGCTATGCGCCCGCAGACTGTTTATGTTTCCGCCACTCCGGGGGACTGGGAAATGGAGCGCACAGGCGGTGTGTTCGCCGAGCAAGTGATTAGGCCAACAGGATTGATTGACCCCGAAATTGATATCCGTCCGGTGGAAAGCCAAGTGGATGATCTGATGCATGAAGCCCGCCTTATGGCTGAGGCCGGCATGCGGGTTTTGGCGACGACTTTGACCAAGCGAATGGCCGAAGACCTGACCGAATATCTGCATGAGAACGGCATCAAGGTGCGCTATATGCATTCAGATATTGATACGTTAGAGCGTATCGAAATCATCCGTGATCTGCGGCTTGGTACGTTTGACGTATTGGTGGGCATCAATTTGCTGCGCGAGGGGCTGGACATTCCAGAATGCGGGCTGGTCGCTATATTGGATGCGGATAAAGAAGGGTTTTTGCGGTCTGAGCGCTCGTTGGTGCAAACTATCGGCCGCGCGGCACGCAATGTTGACGGGCGCGTTATTCTTTACGCCGATAAAATCACTGGTTCGATTGAGGCCGCTGTTGGGGAAACCAACCGACGCCGCGAAAAACAACAGGCCTATAATGTCAAACACGGTATTACGCCGCAGACGGTGAAGAAAAACATCGGTGATTTGATGCGCGATGCCACGTCGGACAGTTATGCGGTTGTGGATGTAGACGGTGAAGCTGTGCAATTGGTAGGGGATAACCTTAAAAAGCATATCGCGGGATTGTCTAAAAATATGCGCAAGGCCGCTGAAAATCTGGAATTTGAAGAAGCTGCACGCTTGCGGGATGAAATCAAGACTTTAGAGGCTGGCGAATTGGGCCTTGGAAGTAGTCACGGTAAGCCCAAAGGACGCGTGGCTAAAGGCCGATCAACAGGAGGCAAGCCCGGAACGCGTACCAAAAACGCCAAAAGCCACAGGAAGGGGTTTTAGGGGGGATATGGAATTTATTGAACCAACAGACTTTGTTGCAGATCGTGCATGGGGCGCGTTGGATGTGGCAGAAATAGAAGGTGCCAGCGTGCGCTTGCATTGGGCTGACCAACCCTATGAATGGCACACCAATGACGGTCAAGAAGTCTTTGTTGTTTTAGACGGCCGTGTGGATATGCATTACCGAACCGGCGGTAAAGAGCATATCCAGCCTATGAAAGCCGGTGATATTTGCCGTGCAGCATGTGGTGACGAACATGTGGCTCACCCCGTTGGAGTTGCTCGAATTCTCGTGATTGAAAAAAAGGGTAGCATCTAGATGATACGAGATGACTTTAACGCTTTTTGTGCCAATCTGCCAGCAACGACGAATGTCATACAGTGGGGCAATGCGTCTGTATGGAAGGTGGGCGGTAAAATTTTTGCACTTTGTTCGGTATGGGGCGCGGAGCCTCATGAAAAGATCAGCTTTAAATGCAGCGATTTAAGCTATCAAATCCTGTGTGAGCTGGACGGTATTATCCCCGCCCCCTACTTAGCACGCGCGAAATGGGTGCAGCTGCAAGCGCCTGACGCGCTTACTGACGCTGATACCAAAAGCTATCTTGCCGAGGCGCACAGCATCATCAAGGCTAAGTTAACTAAAAAACTGCGCGCTGAATTAGGGCTAAATTAATCTGTGGTTTGTGCCCTGATGGCATTGATATTGGTTCTGGCATCTACAGAAACATGGCTAAGTCGACTATCAGTTTCTGACAATCGCAGCAAATACCCCACCATATAGTCATGCGGAATATTCAGCACCAGTGGCGGTGCATATTTAGACGAAATTTTCATCGCCAAATCTTGCTGCTGATACACGGCTTTCTGCACAGCTTCGAGATCAAGTGTGATAGCAATATCTTCGTAAAACGCGCAATAATAAGCACAATTATCAGTATAACTTCTAATACGCTTTACTTCTAGACCAATGCCGCCGCGCAAGGCCGCCAAACTATATTTTTTCCACCAACCTTGCTGAGTTGCATATGCAGCCGCAGTTAGATGATGTTCAGCCAACATCGCCTCGTTTACAACCTCAGAAAACTTGATGGTAACATAGGCTTGAAGAACAATATTGTTACTTTGTGGATTATAAAAAGAGCGAAGAAAATACCTTATTCTTCCTCCGTTGCCGAGCACATAAATAATATCGCTATCATATTGTGATCCATCGCGCCCGCGAATTTGGATGTTGGCCTCAAAATCGTCTTTTATGATGCTGGTGCCATTATAAACCTTATTAATATAATTCAGCTTTTTTTGCGCTCGCTTTTGAGTTTTGCGCTTCATCTTAGCAAGTTTTGCGAGGCGTTTTTTTTCGGCTTTTTGTCGTGCACGTTCAGCTCTCTGTGCTGCCTTTTGCCGTTTGCGCTCGGCTTTTTGTGCTGCTTTAGCAGCTTTCTTTGCGTCTCTGAGCGCTTTTTTGTGGGCTTTCTTCGCAGACTTATCCAAGGCTTTTGTATTGACAGCTTGCAGTTCTTCAAGCGTCATTTCCTCGTAAGATTTTGCTTGGTCATCGGATGCGTGAAGGCCTGCGCTTGCAACCAAAAGCATGATGGTGATTAGAAAATATTTCATTGAGACCCCCTGAATTCGTTGTGAAAATTCAACTTAAAGTCAGTGTGCGAAGAATACAACGGCTATTTATGTCGTTTGCTTTCCAATTTTGTTTGGGCTTGTTTTTGTTGGCTGTGACGCTCATAAATCATGTCTCTGCATATTTGCCCAAACGGAGGCTGTTTTGTCCGATATTTTTGATCATATTACCGAAAAGCAGGCAGATTTTGCCAAAGCTCAGCCGATGTTTTTTACGGCGACAGCGACAGAAGGCGCCCGCATAAATCTAAGCCCTAAGGGAATGGATTGTTTTCGAGTTTTTTCGCCAAACCTATGTGGGTATCTGGATGTTACCGGTAGCGGCAATGAAACCTCTGCACACCTCAGAAGCGATGGGCGCATTACTTTGATGTTCAATAGTTTTACCCGCAACGCGCTTATATACCGCATTTATGGCCGTGGCCGTGTGGTGCGGAAAGGAACAGACGAATATGATACTTTGATTGGAAATTTTACAGAGTTTCCGGGCGCTCGTCAGATCATATTGATTGATGTAGACAGCACACAAGAGAGCTGTGGTTATGCGGTGCCGGAAATGACATTGAAATCTGAACGTCTAGCGCTGAATAAATGGGCAGAGAAAAAAGGGGCCGACGGTATCCTTGACTATCAGGCTAAAAATAACAGCCTTTCTATTGATGGTTTGGATACAGGACTGAACGACGGACAGTGTAATGACTGACCTATCTCATGGCTGAACGTCTCACCGACTATAATCGTCTTATCCCACTGCGTACCGGCTTGGATGCCGGAGATGCTCAGATGCTGAAATCTCTGTTAAATGCGAACGGCATTGAGGTTTTTTTGAACGGGGAGAATATGGCATCTCAGAATTTTTCAGTGCGCACAGATGTGATGGTGCGCGGCGTCGATAAAACCCGCGCTGATGCAGTGATCGAGAAAATCGCAACGATGCCGCGCTGCCAAATACCGCGCCATTTGGATGATGACGGTGAAGAACGCGCGTGCTCGCATTGCGGCTCAACGCGGGTGCATCCTTTTGTTGGTGAGGTGCCAACAAGTGTGCCGGGCATTCGCTTAGCAGCTGTCGAGGGCGGCGGTTGGTTTCACTGTTTGCAGTGCGACAGTTATTACCGGGACAGGCGGTCGCGGTTTTCCGGGCTGCCAATCGCTTTAATGTGGAGCATCTTTTTAGGTGGATTTGGTTTTGCACTCTATTGGTTTATAGACTGGTTAAAGTGGCTTTAAACGGTGCGGTAATCCTACCTTTGTTATGCAAAGCGCCGATTATTTCAGAAGCGAAACAAAGGCTTGTAGGTCATCAGGGACTTCGGTCAGGCTAAAGGCGCCACCAGACTGGCCCGCTTTGTCTTGTGCAAGCTTGAGCATACCCGCACCAGCAGAATCCATACTAGACAGACCTTTAAGAGAAATTTCCACGTCGTCTTGAGCGTCTTTAATAATGCCAAGAATTTCTTTGAAATCGCGGTGGTTTTCGAAAGTTAATTCGCCGTCAAGTTCAATTCTTAAGCCATTTCCATTATTTTCTACTCTAAATTCCATGGTTGTTCCGCCTTTTTGTATGTATTCCCCACTGAAATTAGTACAAATTATAAAGGTCTCATGCAACCCTATAGATGTGAAACTAACGTGAAACTCATGTGAAAATTGGGCGCGTTCCCAAAGGTTGTAGGAACCAACGTGTGCTTAGTAACTAAGTTCGCTGAAAATACAGGCGACATCGCCGTTCCATTTACCATTTAGATTATCAATGATCCGGTCAGCAGGCAGCTTACCGGTTTCAATGCTTTCCCACAGGCTGTTGAGAAAGCCTTGCTCGCTGTCGCCACTGGCCGAGAAAGCTTTGCGTGCCTTTAGCCCGCTATCAGCAATTTCAAGCGCGGTTTGGCCAATGTCTTGCAGACTATGCCCCCCGATTTTTGCTTGAAGGCCCAAAGCAGGCGCATCAAGGCGCAACTGTTCCATATCAGCGATAGACCAATCTTTGATTAGGTCTAGGGCTGCGGCTTGTGCGCTGCTATCATATAATAGTCCCACCCAGAAGGCTGGCAAAGCACAGAGCCGTGCCCAAGGGCCGCCATCCGCGCCGCGCATTTCCAGAAATGTTTTTAAGCGGACTTCAGGAAACAGAGTGGTCATATGATCTTCCCAGTCAGAAAGCCTTGGAAGTTCGCCGGGCAGGGCAGCAAGTTCGCCCTTTAAAAAGGCGCGGAAAGATTGGCCAGATGCATCAATATAAGTGTCGCCGCGCTTGACAAAATACATCGGCACATCCAGCACATGATCAGCCCAGCGTTCAAAGCTCATACCTTTTTCAAAGACAAAGGGCAGCATGCCACAGCGGTCAGGGTCGGTGTCTGTCCAGACCTGACTGCGAAGGCTTTTTACAGGATGGAGTTTGCCCTCTTTGATCGGCGAGTTAGCAAATAAAGCGGTTGCTAGTGGCTGTAAGGCAAGGCCGATTTGAAATTTTTCAACCATGTCGGCTTCGGAGGCAAAATCTAAATTCACTTGAACCGTGCAAGTTCGCAGCATCATATCAAGGCCAAGGTTCCCTTTTTTGGGCATGTAAGCGCGCATGATATCATAGCGTGCTTTTGGCATTATCGGTACGTCTTCGCGCTTGAGCGTTGGGTGAAAGCCAAGGCCTAGAAATCCGATATTAAGCTCTTCTCCAATTTCGCGGGAGATGTGCAAGTGCGCTGATGTTTCATTGCAGGTTTCGTGGATGGTCTTTAAGGGCGCACCGGATAATTCAAACTGTCCACCTGGCTCTAGTGTGATTGAGGCGCCATCTTTTAAAGCGGCGATTAGAAAACCGTTTTCTTCAACCGGAGCCCACCCGCGTGCGACAAACGCTTCGATAACGTCTTTTACGCCCGGCTTATCCCCATCTGCTTCATAGGCTAGAGGGCTGTTGTCCGGCCGGTAAAAGATGAACTTCTCATGTTCTGAGCCAATACGCCAACTACTGCGGTCAGGCTTAGAGCCAGTTTCGAGATATTCAACAAGTTGAGACTTGGACTCGATAACAGGATTGGCTTTAGACATAAATTGGCCCCGAAGAAATTACGCAAAAAGAAACTAAGGCCTAGATAAGCCGCTTGCAAGAAAAGTAAAGGCACAGTCACGCTTTAGTGTCTTTGTTAAGATAAAATCGCGCGGCAAATATATTTTCTAATGCTGGATTTAACGCCAGTCTCCAATGGCGGATTGCCAAAGACTGATGGCGGCCATAGCGGCCGTGTCAGCGCGCAGCACTCGTGGTCCCAGCGAAACCACGACAGTTTGCTTCATAGCACGAATGGCGGCGCGCTCAGTATCGTCGAACCCACCTTCAGGACCAATAAGGATCGCCCAAGGATGGGTTTTTTGCTTATCAGTCAGTGTGGATAACGCTTCATGCGCTGACCGACCTGACAGGTCTTCATCGCAAAACATAATCATGCGCTCCGAGGGCCAGCTTGCGAGCAAATCATCCAGTTTGGTCGGTTCCGACACTTTGGGTACGCTGAGACGTTCGCACTGTTCGGCGGCCTCAATAGCATTGGCATATAAACGTTCTGACTTTACGCGCTCAACATTGGTGCGGCGAGTAAAAACCGGCTGTAGGTGGCTTACACCAAGTTCGGTGGCTTTTTGTGCCATGAAATCAATACGGGCTTTTTTAATTGGTGCAAACGCCAACATTAGATCAGGCTCAGAGGCTTGCTCTTTGATGCGGCCAATGACCCGCAACGTTGCAGCCCGTTTTTTAATTTCAGCTATCTCGCAGGCCCATTCACCGTCGCGGCCATTAAATACAGCTACACTTGCGCCGACCTTTTTGCGCATAACACCGCCAAGGTAATGGGCATGTTCTTGCGACAGACCAATCAATCCATTGATGGTCAGAGTGGTATCGATATAAAGCCGAATGTCGATTTTCTTGCTCACAGTGTTCCTGAATGCTGTTGTTTTGCCGCTAGCTCTAGTTTTAGCTCAAGCTCGTGCTCAAGTCCTGCCTCTGCCTCTGCCTCTGCCTCTGCCTTAAAAAGTTACTGATTGCGCGATAATTTGCCGGGCGTCAACAAAATCAGGCAGGCTACCATACGCCCCGTAGCGGCCATTTGGGTCTAACCGCGTGGCAATATAAGCTTTTGCTATCTCAGGGCTGGAGCGCGCCATCAGCAGATTAGCCGCGGCCAGTGTAGCAAGCCGTTCGCAAAGCCACCGACCTTTGTGTTCAGGGACGGTGGTCGCCAGGACATCCGTAAGTTCTCTTAGGGCGGCATCATAAATAGCTGATTGCCCGGTAGACTGTGCGAGCCAGTTTAATCCAGATTTCACTGCCTCTGGTTCTCGTGCCATCACGCGCAGCAGATCAAGACACATTACGCTGCCAGAGCCCTCCCAAATGGAGTTTACCGGCAGTTCCCTATAGATGCGGGCCATAATCTGGTCTTCCACATAGCCGTTACCACCAAGACACTCCATCGCCTCATAGCCAAGGCCGGGGCCACGTTTGCTGACCCAATATTTTGTAACGGGCGTCATCAGGCGCACATAGTTGGCTTGGACCGTATCCTTTGGAGCGCGTTCGTATGCGCCTGCGAGGCGGATAGATAGGTGCGTCGCTGCGGTGACTTCAAGGCACATATCAGCAAGCAAAGCCTGCATCATGGGCTGATCGATTAACTTCCGCTGAAAAACCGTTCGGTAACTGGTGTGATGTATCGCGCGGCTCAGGGCTTGACGCATCAGCCCGGCAGAGCCAAGCGCGCAGTCGAGCCGAGTATAGTTTGCCATAGTCATAATATTTGCGATACCGCGACCTTCTTCGCCCACAAGAATGCCTTCAGCCTCATGAAATTCAACTTCTGAGGATGCATTGGATTTATTACCAAGTTTATTTTTGAGGCGTTGAAAGCGCAGACTATTGATATCGCCATTTTCTAACAGGCGCGGCACAAAAAAGAGCGAAAGGCGCTCGTTCGTTTGAGCCAGCACCAGAAAGGCATCGCACATAGGGGCTGACATAAACCATTTATGGCCGGTTAATGCATAGCGCTTTCCGGGCAAAGCTACCGGGCCACTAGCGCTCTTTGGGGGGATAGGCCGGGCGAGGGTGGTATTTGACCGCACATCAGTGCCGCCTTGCTTTTCTGTCATGCCCATACCGATAGTGATGCCAGATTTCTCAAAAATCGGTTTGAAAGCGGGATCATAACTTTTGGATAAAAGCCTTGGTAACAATGCCTCAAAAAGGGCTGGTTCATTCTCGAGCGCTGGGATTGCGGCATGGGTCATGGTTATGGGGCATATATGCCCGGCTTCCACTTGTGAGACCATATAGTGTTTTGCTGCACGGCTGCTGCCAACACCGAGCCTGCCTTCACGGTTATCATCCGCTAGACTGTCAAAAGCACCACAGTGGATCCCTGCTTCTTTGGAAAGCGCCATAAAATGATGGTACGCCGGGTGAAATTCCACTTGGTCGCTGCGAAACCCCTGCCCATCATGGCTTTGAAGCTCAGGCAAATGTTTGTTGGCGAGGTGGGCTTGGTGAAATTGGTCGTTGGTGCCTAAGTGCGCCCCAAGTGTTGAAAGCTCATCTGACGCCCAGCTTGCATCTTCTGCGGCGAGCGCTGACTTTAGGGCAGGATCACTTTCATATAAGTTTTTCTGGTCATAAAGAGGGGGTTGGTTAAAGACACTGTGTGTTTCAAAGCTGGACACGTTAGGCTGGCCTCCTGTGTGACATGAAGAATGAAAACAATACCGGATACGCCCTATAATTTACATAGGGGTGAAAATATATATAGGGGCGAATAGCCGCAGGGCCAGAAATAGCACCTATCAAGGTCTTTGGTCCTGAGTTCGTCGCGCAGTGACATATTTGTCCAGACGAGGCTTTTTTGTCCAGACGAGCCTTTTTTGTCCAGACGAGCCTTTTTTGTCCAGACGAGCCTTTGTGCGTTTTGCTCAGGCATGATCCTCGCAGCGATTTCTTGACATGCTCTGTGCTGCATCGTAGCGAGGGGTATGGTGGCTTCAGGCGGAAAAAATATATCAAAACCAGCGCTTCAAACAGCGGATGCTGTTGATGGCAGTTGGGTTTACCGGCACGCTCCGCGTAGTCTGCGCCCGTATTTTAAGCTTGCGCGCATGGACCGGCCTGTTGGCACATGGCTGCTGTTGTGGCCGTGTTTATGGTCTACCGCATTGGCCGCACAGGGCGGTTTTACGGCTGAGCATCTGTATTTAATGGGTTTGTTTGCGGTCGGGGCGTTGGTGATGCGCGGGGCGGGCTGCACCTATAATGATATTATTGATAAGGATTATGATGGTTTGGTTGAGCGCACGCGGTCTCGGCCCATTCCTGCGGGGGAGATATCGCTTAAGAAGGCTTGGCTTTTTTTAGGGCTGGAGTGTTTGATCGGTCTTGGGGTTTTACTGCAACTAAATGCGTTTGCTATCAAGGTAGGACTGGGGTCCTTGCTCTTGGTCGCGGTGTATCCCTTTATGAAGCGCATTACATACTGGCCGCAAGCTTGGCTTGGCCTTACGTTCAATTGGGGCGCGCTGGTGGGCTGGGCTGCGGTGACCGGTTCACTGAGCTTTGCTGCGGGTATATTATACGCTGGCTGCTTCTTTTGGACATTAGGGTATGATACTATTTATGCACATCAAGACCGAGAAGATGACGCCCTTGTAGGCGTGAAATCAACCGCCTTGGCGTTAGGGGGGCGAACGCGGGTTTGGGTTGCAGTCTTTTATGCCCTGTTTGTTTTTGCGCTAATTGGTGCGGGAATGCTTGCAAAGCTTGGCTGGGTCTATTATATCGGCACCGCGCTCGGGGCTACCCACCTCGCTGTGCAGGTGCGGCGGCTTGATATAAATGACGCCAGCCTTTGTTTAACAATTTTTCGTTCGAACATTGCTTTTGGTTGGATTATTTTTGTCGCGGCAGTTGCGGGACAATATATTTCCTAATCAAGGGGGATGGTCGGGTTTGCTCCCCAACCCCAATCCAAGGAACCCCCGCCATGGATATCAAGAAAATCTCTGTTGGCGCTAATCCGCCATGGGACGTGAATGTCATCATTGAAGTCCCTGCCGGCACTGAGCCTGTAAAATATGAGCTAGATAAAGAAAGCGGCGCTTTGTTTGTTGACCGTATTATGCATACCAGTATGCGTTATCCGTGTAATTACGGCTTTATCCCACATACTTTGGCGGATGACGGTGACCCTGCTGATGTACTGTTGGCCAACCGTACGCCGATTATGCCTGGCGCCGTTGTGCGCTGTCGCCCGTTGGGTGTCTTGATCATGGAAGACGAAGCCGGGATGGATGAAAAAATCCTGATGGTGCCTGTTGATGAACTGCACCCCTTTTATAGTAACGTAAAAAGTTACGCTGAACTGCCAGAGATATTTCTTCAGCAGATCACACACTTTTTCCAGCATTATAAAGACTTGGAAAAAGGCAAATGGGTGAAAGTGAAAGGCTGGGAAGGCCCTGAAACGGCGGCGGCATTGATCACGGCAGCGATTGAGGCAGATAAATAACAGCGCTAGAAGCCTAAAAGCGCGTTACAGCAGGCTTTTAGGCTCCTGCGTCAAAAGAGCGCAGGGGTGACGGCTTGCTTTGGTGAAAAATTTTGCGTTTATCTTTATTTTCATAGCCTTTTGTTAACCTTGTCTATGGCACTGTGTTGCCCATACATCAGGCTCCCCTACTTACGGTAATGACGAAAGGTAATTCCATGTCAATTTATGATGAAATCGGCGGCGCAGACGCAGTGAATGCTGCGGTTGATATTTTTTATACCAAAGTGCTTGCAGATCCTCTTTTGAAACCCTTTTTTGAAAATGTTCAAATGGATGGTCAAAGCCGTAAGCAAAAAGCTTTTTTTACGACTATCTTTAAAGGCGATACGGCAGGGGCTGATGCCTATATGCGTAAAGCCCACACCGGGATGAAAATTTCTGACGAAGAATTCGGTGCAGTGGCTGGTCATTTGAATGCAACACTTGAGGAACTAAATGTTCCTGCGCATCTGGTCGAACAAATTATGGGCGCTGCGGGTGGTTTGAAAGACGCTGTACAAAACCGCTAAAGAGAACACTATAGATTAGTCCAATAGAAAAGGCCGGTTTTTACCGGCCTTTTTTGTGCCGCAAAGGCAGTTGGCCCGGGCAAGGTTTATGCTCAATCCTTTAGGAAATCCAAGCGCTTATCTGTTCGAGACGGCGTTATTTCTGCGATCTCCGGGCTGACGATATTCTCTTGCACAAAAGGGTCATCCATTAGTCGGCTTTCAAGCTCTTCCAATGTGGTGTTATGAGCAAGAATACCTCCGCCCAAGTTGGGTTGAAGCCCACCGGCGAGTAAAAAAACACCATCATCAAACCCTTTGTTAAGCCAGATGTTGTGGCCCTCCATAAAGTGCGGGGCTTTGCTTTTATTGGGTGCGAATTTTAGTTGAACGATGAACATTTTCTGTCCTTTAGCTGATAGTTATCCCAGATTAGGGGAGGGGGTCTATTGTTGGGCCTGACGTTGCTTTTCTGGGAACCAGTGGGCCATGCCCCGGTCCACATATGTGATTAAACTTGGGTATGCTTTTATAGTTGATTTAAGGTCGCCTTTCAGTTGCCCGTGCATCAGATTTACAAGAAAACCAAATGCGGCGGCGTCGGCACTGCACGGTATATCACCAAACAGAAAGTCATTGTCGCCAAGCTGGGCAGCAAGGGCGTCAAAATCCTTTTTGATCAAGACCAGCAATTCTTCACGGCTATGGCGTCCTATACCGTGACCATGAAGGTTGGACCGGACCGATTTACGCGCCATTGCGGGGATAATTTTATCAAGAGGAAAAGGCATGTCACCGAAAAAATAGTCTTTGGTTGTTTGCCAGTTTCCGTCATCAATCCAGCGGTCAGAAACTAGCCCCCAATAGGTACGTTCGTCGATCATAACAGTGAAAGCATGGGCCTGAGCTTGTTCCCGCGCATTCAGGTGGGCATCAAATTTTGCTGATTTTTGTTCGATTAGATAACGCTGAATAAATTCAGAATCTGCGACAGTGGTTTGACCGTCGCGTAGAATAGGCAGCTTACCTTTTGGTGTTTTGCGCGGGTCACTTAACCATTCGGTGCTATAGTTTAATCCTGCCATTTTCAGAAGAACTTCAGCTTTGACGCAAAAAGGACTATAGTTTGGAATATCATCAGTGGTGGGAAATTGAACCAGTATCAGAGGCTGACTGGACATAGGCTTTCTCCTGTTAGTGTATGCAGTATCTATACTGACACACCACTGACAAATTTTGTCAGCAGAAGATGCTAAGTTTTGGGTTTCAAGCTGAGGCCTTATGTGCAGGCGAAAGCAAACAGTTTAGCGCCATTCGTATATGTCAATTTCTGTTTGCTTGAAAATACGGCGATAAGTGGCGGGTAGACGGTCGGTCATGTTGCTCATGCCGCGGTCAAACCAGGCTGCTTTTGTGCGTGCACGACGCACCCAGCGAGTAACCATCGGTGTGGTTGGTATAAGGAACAAAAGCCCTACCACCAACAATGCCATACCAATGATCAAACCAAACGGTACAGGCAGTACAAGGCCCGCCATGCCGAAAATGGCAAAAACGCTGCCTATAATCTGGCATAAGATGCGCATCATGATCTGTCTCCGTTTGGACGTATCGGCGGCTGTCATCGCCAACTTTTAAGTGTGAACATCCACACCTTTTTTATAAATAGATTTTATCTATATATAATATGGTCAAATTAGGGCTTCAAGAGCAAGCACATCACGATACTGTAAGCAGCGCTGTGCAACGGCTGATTATGGTTGCAAGCGTAACTAATTGAGGCTACAGCCTTCGCTATATTTTCTCCCTATCCCCCAACTGGAGAGTTTGATGCAAAAAATATATGAAACAGCGGATGAAGCGCTTTCTGGCTTGCTGTTTGACGGCATGACTATCATGGCCGGCGGCTTTGGCCTGTGTGGTATTCCGGAAAATTTAATCGCGGGTGTGCACAGGGCTGGCACAAAAGACCTGACTGTCATTTCCAACAACTGTGGTGTGGATGGTTTTGGGCTGGGCATTCTTTTGGATGCCAAACAAATCAAGAAAATGATCTCAAGTTATGTTGGCGAAAACAAAGAATTTGAGCGCCAATATCTTGAGGGTGAACTTGATCTGGAATTTAACCCCCAAGGAACGCTGGCGGAACGTATCCGCGCTGGCGGGGCTGGTATTCCCGGGTTTTATGTAAAAACCGGAGTTGGTACATTGATTGCTGAAGGCAAGGAACATAAAGAATTCGCGGGCGAAATCTATATTATGGAAACGGGCCTTACCGCTGATGTGGCTATAATAAAAGCTTGGAAATCGGATACCGAAGGCAATCTTATATTCCGTAAAACGGCTCGTAATTTTAATCCGATGATGGCAACTGCGGGCAAGGTAACCCTTGTCGAAGTGGAAGAAATTGTTGAGGCAGGGGCCTTGGATCCGGATCATATTCATACGCCGGGAATTTTTGTTCAACGGATCATTAAAGGTGATTTTGAAAAGCGCATCGAACAGCGCACCATTCGCGAGCGGGAGACAGCCTGATGCAGCAGAATTCAGACATTAAAGGTTGGGACCGCAAGCAGATGGCGGCTCGTGCAGCCATGGAACTACAAGACGGGTTTTATGTGAATTTGGGTATTGGCATCCCGACACTGGTGGCAAATTATATCCCTGATGGGGTCCATGTTACGCTGCAATCTGAAAACGGAATGTTAGGAATGGGGCCATTCCCCTATGATGACGAGGTGGACGCTGACCTTATAAATGCGGGCAAGCAAACCATCACTGAGTTGAAAACTAGTTCATTTTTTTCCTCTGCCGATAGCTTTGCTATGATCCGGGGCGGGCATATTGATCTGTCAATATTGGGCGCGATGGAAGTCTCAGAGCACGGTGATCTTGCCAATTGGATGATCCCGGGCAAGATGGTGAAAGGCATGGGCGGAGCGATGGATTTGGTCGCGGGTGTTAAGCGTGTCGTGGTGATCATGGATCACACCAACAAAAAAGGGGAGCCAAAGCTTCTCAAGGCTTGCACACTGCCATTAACCGGCCAGGCTGTTGTGGACCGGATCATCACCAATTTAGGTGTCTTTGACGTTACAAAGGATGGGCTTCGCATTGCTGAATTGGCAAACGGGGTAAGCACAGAGGATGTTGCTGCCGTAACAGAGGCCAAAATCATATAATCGACATTTTATTGATATTGATCAGTATGAAAAATAATGAAAGGGCGCTTTTAGGCGCTCTTTTTTTATTTGGGCGCAAGAGAAACGCATGATCTTAACTTTATGGTAAAAGAGTTGGTGATAGGCTCCGCATTCAGGCTGTTCTAATCACGCGAAAAGCGTTTGATCCATATCAAAGCTCATAGGGTAGAGGGCGGCCATATTGTCTATAGATATTTATTGGCTGTGGGTGGACCGATTGTATGGCAAAAAAAATTGATTTGGGAAAAACGAAATTCCATTTATTAGCCGTCAGTGTCGCCGCAGATTTAGCCCTTGTGAAAAAACAAGGCGAAGCGATCTCTCTTGAAGCAATGAACGCTAAAGTCTTGGTGGCGCGGGCAGGCGTACTAGCGCTTGGGTTCCGTCCGATCACTGATTTTATGGTGCAACTGGCTGCCAGCACTATTCGTTTGGTACAAGAGATTGAAAAAGAAGCGCTTGCGGTGTCTCATCACTCGGTTGCTCGGCTTAGAACCAGCAATGCAGTGCAGATGGCGGAAAAAGCGCAGGCCTTGGCCAAAGACAGTGGAGCTCGGCACCGCGCGTCAATTGATGGCTTTGTCGCTTCGATGCTGGAAACTGATATTCAAACCAACGAGAATGTCCTTAATCATACGCAAAAATTGATACTCCTGCTCGAGGAGATTGTCGAACTGATGATGGCAGCAAGTGCGGTTTCTTCATCTGCAAGGGTGGAGTCTGCGGCAATTGATGTTCGCTTCTCTCAATCATTTCAATCGGTTTCTAATAAGCTTGAGCAATGCTCAGGGACAGTTCGCGAAAAAGTTAAAACCAACCTTGCGGTGCTTGAAAAAGCACTCAGTGTGCAGCGGAGATAAACGTTGAAAGCAACAGTTATTTATCAATCCGGCGACCATCAATGGATTATTTTTGGCCGGGACCCGGACAAAAAAGACAAAATTGTTGATACCAATCAGCATATGGTGATGTCAGGCGGGAAAGCCATATTGCTTGATCCGGGCGGTATTGAGCTGTTTGCTCCGATGCTTGCTGCTGTGGCGCATCATGTGCCAATTAGCAATATCACCACGCTTTTTGCGTCTCACCAAGACCCTGATATAATTTCCAGCCTTGGCTTGTGGGATCAAGTTCTTGAGGATGCAAGCCTATATGCCCCGTGGCTATGGGAGGGATTTATCCGCCATTTTGGTTGCGATAAAATCACATATGCTGCCATTCCGGACGAAGGTATGGATATTCGTATCGGAGGGCGAACACTCACCTTTGTTCCGGCTCATTATTTACATGCTTCAGGTAATTTCAGTGTTTATGATCCTGTTGCTAAAATTTTGATGAGCGGTGATGTGGGGGCGGCGCTTCTGCCGGATGATGCGCCTATGGTGGTGGAGGATTTCGACGACCATATCCAATATATGAAGGCTTTTCACCAACGCTGGATGCCGTCCAACAAGGCAAAACAGGTTTGGGTGGACCGAGTGCGTCAACTAGACGTTGAAATGATGTCTCCTCAACATGGGGCCATATTCAAAGGCGATGATGTTAACCGGTTCCTTGATTGGTTTGAAGCCTTAGACGTGGGTATTGCGGTAAGCTAGGGCATACAGCGTACAAGAGGCAATTTTTGAGAAAAATGCCTGTATAACTAGGCTGAAATTTCAATGAAGCCTCAAAACTTAGCATTCTAAAGCATTGTAATCTTTAGTTTATTCTCTCCCTATGTGTGACAATTTGTCACACCTGAAACCATATGCTAAGGTTGTGTTCTCTTGAACAACCAAAAACCTGGGGAGGGATAAAAATGGTTAACAAGATTATCGCATGGATCGTTGTTGCAATTACGCTAGTGATCTGGAGACTTGGTTACGGCTATATTGATAGCCTTAGTTCTAATAGCGCTATGATGGGGGCCTTGGCGCTTTTGGCACTGACTGGTTATATGATGAGCCGTATGGATGTGCCAGAGGGTGACATGGTGGGGACCATCATGAGCAGCATGACAGGCTTTATGATGAATATCGTAATGCTATCGGTTGCCGTTGTGGTGATGGATATCGTCATGGGCTTGATCGGCGGAAGCGGATTTGATCCGATGGCTGTTGTGAATACAGCTATTTTTGCTTTGGTTTCCGTTGCGACCAGTGCTCTTGTCTTTAGTGGCATTAATGCGGGCATGAAAGACTAATGTCTGATGCACCAACTTACAGTAGATAACGTCGTTTATAAGCTGTGGTGACAGACAGTATTGTCTATAAAAATAAGGGTGCGGCTTGCATATGGGCCGCGCCTTTTTTATGACAGACGCCTTTAATGACAGGTATCTTTAATGACAGGCGTCTTTTAAGATAAGCGCACTATTTCATGAAAGGCGCATTATTGGCTCATGCCCAAACGGAACAGCCAAATAAACGCTGAATTTTACCGTCATCCCCAGTTAGCGGTAATATAACCGTGCCTGTGGTTTCTTTTATGGATTGATTTTCTAAATACTCTATTTTGAAGAACACCGGGTGACGCTCTGAATAGCATTTTTTACCGAATTTTAGGCTTGCGGCAGCGCTTTCATCAATTTCAGCAATGGTTGACACACGTTTTCCTGTCATATCATTGCCAAACCTGCGGGTATGATCAGTGCCAAAAAGCCGCCAGCGAAAATCTTGTCCTGCATCTTCCACATCAACGATAAACATGCTTGATAATAGGTGGCGCGGAAACAGGCTTGGCTTGACCTCTTTATAGTGTGGGATATCGCCAGCCATGGCTTGCCATTGGTTATAAAGATCATATGCACATGATAAATAAGGCTCTGCCTGAGCCTCATTGTCCGAAAATTCGATCACCTTGGTGGTCAGGCCCATGTCCCTGATCGATTGCCAATCAGCGAATGTTCTAAAACTTGTCATCTACAGACACTATTCCTTCTATTTTAGTGCCCTCACATACACCGCCCAAGTCGCTTTTAAGGTGTGCAGATTAATATTTTGTGAAAATCCTTAGTTAACGGCTTAATAAATGTAAGGCGTCTCTATAGTGCTTCCAACCATAATTTCCCCCTTTGTGATCACTCCTATTTGTGTGTGACCAGAGCGTACGCGGTGTTTGAGCGCTACTTCAGCAAAACTCAGTTGGAAAGACTATATGGTTTCACCGAATTTAAGATTTGATCTGATTGGACGCATTGAGGGTATATCACTGCTATGGTAGGCCACACCTTATTAGGCGGGCAGACTGGTTTGGATATCCCCAAATGGTGGTATGAGGGACAATTATCCCGCCGTACCACCAACGGTTATACCGTCAACCCTTAGTGTGGGTTGGCCGACGCCCGCAGGCACGGTTTGGCCGCCTTTGCCGCATGTGCCAACGCCGTTATCAAGTTTTAGGTCATTCCCGATCATGGATACACGCTTCAAAACGTCGGGGCCGTTACCGATTAATGTCGCCCCCTTGACAGGCTCCATGATTTTCCCGCCTTTGACACGGTAGGCTTCGGTACAGCTGAAGACAAATTTCCCTGAGGTAATATCCACCTGTCCGCCTCCGAAATTAACTGCATAAAGGCCATCATCAACACTGGCGAGGATTTCACCGGGGTCTTTGTCGCCCGCTAACATGAAAGTGTTGGTCATGCGCGGCATCGGGGCATGGCCAAAGCTTTGGCGGCGACCATTGCCGGTGGCTTTTTGTCCCATCAGGCGTGCATTTAAACGGTCTTGCATATAGCCCTTCAGAATACCGTCTTCGATCAAGACCGTGCGCTCGGTTGCTGTTCCTTCATCATCGACGGACAATGAACCCCGCTTGGCGTCAAGTGTGCCGTCATCCACAATGGTGATGCCGGGGGCTGCAATGCGCTCGCCCATCAGGCCAGCAAAAGCAGATGTTTTTTTACGGTTAAAATCGCCTTCAAGTCCGTGACCGATGGCCTCATGTAATAAGACACCGGGCCACCCGGGGCCAAGCACAACTGTCATTTCCCCTGCTGGTGCGGCGACGCTTTGTAAGTTAACCGCAGCTTGCCTGATGGCTTCGTTGGTTTGGGCTTTCCAGTGGGCTTCGTCGAACAGAAAATCATAGGATTGTCGCCCGCCAGCGCCTTCGTTGCCGCTTTCCTGCCGGTCACCTTCGCCCATCACAACCGAGACATTCAACCGTACAAGGGGGCGCACATCGCGAACCCGGTGGCCATCCGCGCGGATGATTTCGACGGCTTGCCAACTCCCAAGTACGGAGGCACTTACTTGACGCACACGAGGGTCGGCCGCGCGCGCATAGGCATCAATTTCTTCCAGCAAGGCGACTTTACGGGCAAAATCAATGCCCCCAAGTGGGTTTATATCGCTGTATAATTGTTTGTTGGTGCGCACAGGGGCGAGGCTCATGCTGCCGTCCGAGCCAGTTTTTACGGCTCGCACAGTGTCTGCCGCCCGTTTGATCGCAGCTTCAGACAGTTCGTTAGAATGTGCGTATCCGGTCGATTCGCCGGTTACTGCACGCAGACCAAACCCCTGACTGCTATCGAAACTAGCAGCTTTCAACCGACCATCATCGAATGAGAAAGATTCTGACTGGGTGGATTCCAGATAAAGTTCCCCATCATCCATGCCGCTAAGAGCATCACAAACAAGGCTCTCTGTGCGGGTTTCATCAAGATCTGATTGGTCAAAAAAGAAGTTCAGGGATGTGTCAGCGTCTGCCATGGGTACAAATTCCTTGGGGGTTGGGGTGGTCTGTGCATTTACACCGTATTTTTGATGTGCGACAAATTAGCGCATGCCGCACTGGTGACTTATCCCTAGAATGAAACGGCTAGGAAACATTTACAAGCGCGGGTATGGAAATTAGCATGTTTTTAATATAAAAATTGCTAACTTCGCGATGTCGGGCTTGAGCCTCTCGAAACGTCTGTTATAACGGGCGCGAATTCGTGTCGGCTCTTGAGACTGTGGAAGGTCTCTTTATGAGACTGGCAGCAGGCAGTTCTTTGGCTAGGAGGGCTGTCCGCACACTCTGCGGAGAAATATGGGCATGCAGACCAGTTAAGGAATGCAAGTTCTCTGCGTAGGGTACTAGGATCTGATCTGCCTTTATAGAGAAGACAGGCCAGTGATCCGCTTAGGGGTAGAACAAAAGGAAAGCAGGACTATGAACGTCAAAAAGCTTACCGCAGGTTTTGCGGCTGCTGTTATGGCTATTTCCGGTTTCACATTTGGTGCATTGGCGGATGGTCGCCTTGCTATGCCAAAGGACAAAGGCTTGTGGTTGCAAGAACCAGCGAATGAACAGGCCCGCCGGATTGCCGATTTTAACATTGAACTTATGTATATTATCACCGCGATCACGGTGCTGGTATTTTTGCTAATGTTCTATGTGATGTGGCGCTTTCGGGCGAAGAAAAATCCAGAGCCATCTAAAGTAAGCCATAATACGCTTATCGAGATTATCTGGACCGGAGTTCCGATCATAATTCTTGTTGTTATCGGAGCGACATCACTGCCGCTTCTTTATTATCAAGATGTCGTACCTGAAACAGAGTTCGCAATAAATGTGACGGGGAACCAGTGGAACTGGACATATGAATATCCAGATCATGGCGGTATTGAGTTCACGTCTTATGTTGTGCCCGATGATGTCCATGCTGATGCAGCAAAAAAGGCTGCGGCTGAGGCTGAGCTCTCTGCCTTTTTAGGCTATCCTGCACACTTTAATGCACGGTTGTTGGATACGGACAATCGTTTGGTTGTGCCGATCGGGACTAAAATTAAAGTTCATGTGACAGCGTCTGACGTTATCCATTCGTGGGCAGTGCCTTCACTGGGTTTCAAGCTTGATGCTGTGCCAGGCCGGGTTAACCAGCTTTGGTTTGAAGTAGATCAAGTGGGCACATATTATGGTCAGTGCAGTGAGCTGTGCGGAAAAGACCATGCCTTTATGCCGATCGCAATTGAAGCGGTTTCAAAAGAAAATTTCGCCAAATGGGTTGAATATCGCCGTCGTGCCGATCAGGCCGATGCGTTCACTTCAGCCTTCGGTCGTTAAGAGTTAGGAAAGGAAGAGCAATGGCTCACGCAAATCCTACTGGTTGGAAAAGATGGGTTTTCTCAACCAACCATAAAGACATTGGCGTTATGTATATCTGGTTCGCATTTTTTGCGGGCATGATTGGCTTCGCCATGTCTGGCCTGATGCGTATGGAGCTCGCAGAGCCCGGTATTCAGGTCATTCCAGAGGTTTTCGGCATGACCGATAACCAAGCACGCCATATGTTTAATGTGCTAACCACCGGCCACGGCCTTATCATGGTCTTTTTCATGGTGATGCCTGCCCTGATCGGTGGGTTTGGTAACTATTTTGTTCCTCTGATGATTGGAGCGCCTGATATGGCGTTCCCGCGCATGAATAATATTTCTTTCTGGATGATGCCGCCGGCTTTCATTCTGCTCCTGCTTTCGACGGTTGTTGAAGGTGCGCCGGGGATGAATGGCTTTGGCGGTGGCTGGACAGCTTATCCGCCACTTTCTACTGCGGGGCATCCGGGACCATCAATGGACTTGGCGATCTTCTCGCTCCATGTTGCGGGTGCGTCATCGATCATGGGGGCGATTAATTATATCACCACTATTTTCAATATGCGCGCTCCGGGCATGACCATGCACAAGATGCCTTTGTTTGCTTGGTCTATCCTGATCACAGCTTTCTTGCTTGTGCTTTCACTTCCTGTTTTGGCAGGCGGCATTACGATGCTGTTGACGGATCGTAACTTTGGTTCGACGTTCTTTGATCCAGCAGGCGGTGGGGATCCAATTTTGTTCCAACACTTGTTCTGGTTCTTTGGACACCCTGAAGTGTATATTATGATCTTGCCAGCCTTTGGTATTATCAGCCACATCGTATCAACTTTTTCCAACAAGCCGATTTTTGGCTATTTGGGCATGGCATATGCGATGGCAGCGATTGGCTTTATCGGCTTTATCGTGTGGGCGCACCATATGTATACAGTTGGCCTAGATGTGGATACCAAAGCCTATTTCGTAGCGGCAACGATGGTTATCGCTGTACCGACAGGTGTGAAAATCTTCTCGTGGATTGCGACCATGTGGGGCGGCTCGATCCGCTTTGAAGTGCCAATGATGTATGCCATAGCCTTTATTCTTCTGTTTACAACAGGTGGGGTGACAGGCGTTGTCTTGGCAAATGCAGGCGCGGATATTGTGCTGCATGACACATATTATGTTGTGGCTCACTTCCACTATGTATTGTCGCTTGGTGCGGTGTTTGGGATTTTTGCGGGTCTATATTACTGGGTCGGTAAAATGAGCGGTAAAGAATATCCAAACTTCCTTGCGAATGTGCAGTTTTGGGTCACGTTTGTTGGGGTGAATATGATTTTCTTCCCACAGCATTTCCTTGGTCTGCAAGGTATGCCGCGCCGCTATGTGGATTATCCTGATGCCTTCACATATTGGAACAAAATCTCGACATATGGCTATATGATTACAGCTGTTGGGGTTTTGCTCTTTATCATTGTGATGGGGATTACACTGTCTCGTAAGAAAACCCTTGGTGAAAACCAGTGGGGCGAGGGGGCAAACACTCTTGAGTGGACGCTTTCTTCTCCGCCACCTTTCCACCAGTTCAATGAACTGCCCAGAATCAAATAATCTGGTTTGCTGAGTTGACGTAAAGGACAGCATGTTGGCTGATAGTCTGACATCCTTGGACAAAAAAGTTGAACTTTCTGGCTCTGGATCCGCATGGACCCAGAGCCAGGAGGCCGATGCGCGTGACTTCATTGCACTATTGAAGCCGCGCGTGATGTCGTTGGTGATTTTCACCGCGTTTGTAGGGCTTGTTGCGGCCCCTGGTACCATGCATCCGGTGCTGGCATTTGCAGCTATTCTTTTAATTGCTATCGGGGCCGGGGCTTCTGGGGCCTTGAATATGTGGTATGACGCCGATATTGACGCCGTTATGAACCGTACGGCCAAGCGGCCAATTCCTGCGGGTAAAGTGTCCAAAGGCGATGCGCTAGGTTTTGGCCTTACGCTTTCGGTTGCCTCTGTTGTGCTCTTGGGGCTGACGGTGAATATAACCTCTGCTGCTCTTTTGGCGCTGACGATCTTCTTTTATGTGGTGGTTTACAGTATGTGGCTAAAGCGCCGCACCCCACAGAACATTGTGATAGGCGGCGCAGCTGGCGCTTTTCCGCCGATGATTGGCTGGGCAGCCGTGACAGACAGTGTAACGGTTGAGAGCATCATTTTGTTTGGAATTATTTTCTTATGGACGCCCGCGCATTTTTGGGCGCTGTCGCTGTTTATTTATAAAGATTATGAAAAAGTTGGTGTGCCGATGCTGCCGATTGTAGCCGGTGAGGATGAAACCCGCCGTCAGA
>WFTS01000132.1 GCA_015485385.1 Kordiimonadales bacterium
ATCTGCCGGGCGGCGAAAGCTACCGCGAATCAAGACTGTATCAAGCGGGTGACACGGCGGTTGTGGTGGATACTCTATTTGGGAAAGTCGGCTTGACCATCTGTTATGATCTTCGTTTTCCTTATCTGTACCGCACGCTTGCAGAGGCGGGGGCCAATATCATCATGGTGCCTGCAGCTTTTACCGAGAAAACTGGCAAGGCCCATTGGCACACATTGTTGAAAGCACGCGCCATAGAGACCGGCTGTTATATTCTTGCCGCCGCACAAGCCGGTATACACGCCACCGGGCGCCGCACATACGGCCACAGTTTGGCTATAGACCCTTGGGGGCAGGTGATTGCAGACGCCCATGATACGCTGGGCGATACACCGGGGGCCACCGTGATTGATTTGGACCTTGCAAAAGTCACCGCAACCCGGCTAACTATTCCCAGTTTAAAACACAAGCGCCCTTACGGCTTAACTCAGTTTGAATAGTATGATTGTTTTTGATTTAAAATGTCAGCACGGCCACAAGTTTGAGGCTTGGTTCCAATCCTCAAGCGCCTATAGCGAACAGCTTGCGGCGGGCCATGTAACGTGCCCTTACTGCGAGAGCACGCAGATTAGTAAAGCCCTGATGGCGCCCAATGTGGCGGCAAAAGGCAACCAGAGCACAAACAAAAGTGATTTGGTGCCGGTGGAGGCTCTTTCTGAAGCTGGTTCGTCTACTGTGTCTGGCGCTGCTGCCCCCGCCCCTGCCCCCGCCACAGCGACATCATGCGGCCCAGCGGCGGCAGAGGCGATCTTGTCGGGCGCGGGTGACCCCAAACTTGCGGAACTTGCGGCAGAGGCCCAACAAGTTTTTGCCAAATTAAAAACCCATGTTGAAGAAAACTGTGATTATGTTGGCGGCAATTTCGCCGACGAAGCGCGTAAAATCCATTACGGCGAAAGCACAGAACACACCGGACGCGGTATCTACGGCGAAAGCACCAAAGAAGAAGCCGTTGAGCTGATGGAAGAAGGCATTGATATCATGCCGCTCCCCGGCACGCCAATACGGCGTTCTGACGCCTAGGTCGACCGCCGAAACATAGGCAGCCTTTGTTCGGGGGGATGAAATTGCCACATTTGCACCCTACATAGGGGTCATGGGGCGATTACGAGCGATCACAAAACTGAAATTGATTGCGGCTGGCATGCTGATGCTGGCGGTGGGTGGCTCGTGGTTTTATTGGCAGTATAATATCACTTGGTCGGCGCGTGTGGCGTGGGGCGAAGCGCGGGGCGAGGGAGAAGGCGGCATGCAGGCCGTCTTGAACGTGATGGTCAACCGCCGCAAAGACCCACGTTTTCCCAAGTCACTGTCGGGCGTTGCCAAGCAGCCACGGCAATTCTCAGCCTATAATGACGACGACCCCAACCGGCAAAAGCTAGAGACTGTCACCGCCGATGATGCGCAGTATAGAAAGGCAAGGCGACTAGCCCTGTGGGCGCACATCGGCCTCTTGCCCGACATAACCGGCGGCGCCACCCATTTCCACAGCAACCAAATTGCCCGCCCGGCCTATTTGGCGAACGCCGAGGTAAGCGCCGTGATCGGCCACCATGTATTTTACACGGGTGCTGAGGGGGCGGAGTAGGTTGGGGGTGAGTTGTGGCATTGCCCGACATATTGACATGTTTGTATCTCTCAGATTGATACGCTTCATTTGGTTTGTTTAAAGGGACTCGGATGTTTTTATCAGAAGACGGGAATTAAACTTAATTTTCTAAAGACAACTTAGGAGCAAGGCGAGATAATTGATATCTCTAACTTTCGCCTCTATTGTAACCCTTGTTAAATAGTGGGAGCTACAACATGAAGCGTCTTGGCATTGTTTGTATGTTGATGATAGCCGGTTGTAGTGATCAAGATGCTTTAACTGATGCGGAAACTAACGATTCTGCCGTGGCAGGAAACCCACTTCTGGGTGCTTTAACCGACACTGATACCAATGATTCGACTTTGGTAGGAAAATCACTTCTGGAAGCAATCGCTTATTGGAATAACCCGGATGAGTTCAAAAATTGTCAATCTGGCGAACTTGAACCAATCGAAAACGTATGGGTTTTGTCCAAGGATGCCATTGATCAGCACGCGCCTTTCTTTGTTGGGCACACTGGCAATGACTTAGCGTTTAAGGTAATAGAGTTTGCGGAAGATTTGGATGTTGAGCTTCCGGCCCGAAGAAGAGATCAGATCGTAATGTTTCAGCTCAAGATCGCAGCAGATCAGGGCAGCCCGGTAGCTATGAATGAAATCGGGAGCAGCCTTCTTTATTGCTATCAACATGTTGAGCAAAACCTGGAAGGTGCTCGACGGTGGTTTGAGAACGCGGCAAAGAATGGTGATGATTATGCCATGCGATCATTAGCGAAAATGCACATTCTCCGCATGACAGATGTTGAGCAGCCCGAATTGGTAGCTCATGAACTACTGTCCAAATGTGCGGAGCTAGGCAACGAGGATTGTGTGGCTGATCTTTCAATCGTCGCGCCAAACGATTAGCGACTTATGTCTATTTTGATGCCGAAACCGAATGTTGGCAATTTAGAGCACGTTTGGCACAAATGGGTCAAAAAGCGGACATAAATCGAGCTGGTTGCTTAACCTCACGCGCCCTTGACGGCCATGTCGTAGTTTACGCTGGTATCGCTGGCGGATAGCCGCCACTTGCCGCTGAAGGGGTTATAGACGAAGCCTGTGGCTTCGGTTGGGATAAAGCCTGTCTTGGCGCTGGCGTCCGCCAATTCGCTGGGGGTTAGGAACTTGTCATAGTCGTGCGC
>WFTS01000133.1 GCA_015485385.1 Kordiimonadales bacterium
CTATTTAATAGGTCTTATTATAGTAGTTTTAAAAATACATGCAAGAGTACGCTTGTCATCCCGGGCTTGACCCGGGATCCATACGGTATTCACCGCATGTTCCTTTTGTCAGGCTAAAGCCTGTGACCTTTTAGAGTAGAAAAAGGGCGGAGAAACACCCCGCCCTTCGCACTGATTGCCGATTATCGCTTGCGCGTCTAGCCGCCTAATCGCTGAGTTTCTTCAACAAATAAACGATCTGCAACGCATCGGTGAAGGCACGCTGTTTTAGGTTTGCGGCGGCGGAATGGCCGCCTTCGGTATTTTCATAATAGATCACCGGCTTGCCCATGGCGGTCATTTTTGCGGCCATTTTGCGAGCATGGCCGGGATGCACTCGGTCATCCTTGGTGGATGTATAGAAAAATACTTCAGGATAGTCCGTGTCGGCCTTTAGGTTTTGGTAGGGTGAATAAGCGCGGATATAGTCGCGTTCTTCTGCCACGTCTGGGTTGCCGTATTCCCCCATCCAGGATGCTCCCGCCAACAGTTTGTGGTAGCGCATCATATCCAACAAAGGCACGGCGGTTATCACTGCGCCAAACAGGTCAGGCCGCTGGGTGGTCATCACGCCCATCAACAGCCCGCCGTTAGAGCCGCCCCTGATGCCCAAATGCTTAGGCGTGGTCAGGCCAGAGGCGATCAGGTCTTCGGCGATGGCGATGAAATCATCATACGCCCGCTGGCGGTTTTCTTTCAGCGCCGCTTGGTGCCACGCCGGGCCGTATTCGCCGCCGCCCCTAATGTTGGCCAGTACATATGTGCCGCCATTTTCAATCCATAGCTTATTGAAACCAGACAGATAGCTAGGCGATAAGCTGATTTCAAAGCCGCCGTACCCATATAATAGGGTGGGGTTTTTACCGTTCATCTCAAGCCCCTGTTTACGCACAATAAAATAGGGGATTTTGGTGCCGTCTTTGCTGGTAGCAAATTTTTGCTCGGTCTCAAGCCCGTCTGCATTAAAGCGCGCAGGTAGGGATTTTAACTTGGTTGGTTTGCCGCCCTGTTTGACACTGTAAAGTGTATCAGGCTGCAAAAAACTTTCAAAATTGACAAAAGCTTCGTCTGTCCATTCATCCGCGCTGATCACAGAGAGGTTGCCGTTTTTCGGCATATCAATTGCGCTTAGTTTCCAGCCCGATTTGGCGGGAACCGCTGAGACAAGCTCACCCTTCACATCTTTCAGTAAGCTGATAAAAATACGGTCTTTTCCAATATTGACACTGTCAATGGATGTGCTTTGGCTGGGTTGGTAAATCACCGATAAATGCGCGCCAGCCATACCCGCTAAGGCATCTGCAATATTCACCGCCACCAAAGAGCCTGACGTGTAGGTCTTGCCTGCAATTGTCCAATTAGCGCGCAGTTGCAAAATCACGTCATGGCCAAATATACCCTGAAAGCTGATCTCGCGCGGCAGGATCAATTGCCGCATTTCCTCGGTGCCGTCGGCCCCTTCCATAATATAAAGAATTTGGGTGAAAAAATCAGGTGAGCGCGCGATGCCAACATAAGTGCCGTCAGGCCGGTGACTTGCAAAAGCCGAGCTTGCAACATCGGTTTTTTCACCCGTATGCAGTAGGCGTGCGGTCGCAAGGTCTTGCCCGCGTTTCCAAACCTTTATTTGGTTAGAATAACCGCTATCTGTTAAGGTGCCGTCCCCAAAATTAGTGCCAATCAGCACACGGTCTTGGTCGATCCATGCGATATTTTGCTTGGCCTCGGGAGTGTTGAAATCCCCGTGAAAGCGTTTCATCACTGTATCATATTCGCGCACAACCACTGCGTCACCGCCACCGCGCGACAGCGATACAAGGCACGTCCCAAAAGTGGGAGGCAAACAGTTGCGGCCTTTATAGACCCAGTTTTCGCCTTCGGCTTCTGAAAGTTTATCAATGTCCAAAACAGTGACCCATTTCGGATTATCAGAGGCATAAGACCGGCTTGAGGTACGTCGCCAAATCCCGCGCACATTGGTGGCATCTTGCCAGAAATTCTGTACTGCGCCGCCGGTTAACCGCCCGTAAGCGATTTTGTCAGAGGCGTTATAATCCTTTAAGGCACTGGCCATAAGGCCTTCAAAGCGAGGATCTGATTTCAACAAACCAAGCGAATGTTTGTTTTGGTCATGCACCCACGCCAAAGCCTTTTCGCCTTCGACATCTTCAAGCCACTGAAATGGATCATCCTCTTGTGCGGCTACATTAATACTGATGGCTGCTGCCATTATTGCTCCTAATGTTAACACTTTCATTTTGGTCCCCTATCCCCGGTTTAGTTTAGAAATTGTCTTTACGGTGCCGTATCTCTTTGAAAACGTCTGCCAGCGGCGCGCCTTGCATGCCAACACTTGCTTGAATTTCAGGGCTTGTGGGCCGCAGGAACGGATTTGTAGCTTTCTCTTGCGCCAAGGTGGTTGGCACCGTTGGTTTGCCGTCCGCGCGCAAGGCTGTTACTTCGTCCATACGGTCTGTTAGCGCCCTGTTGTTGGGCTCGACCGACAGGGCAAATGCGCCGTTGGCGGCGGTATATTCGTGGGCGCAGTAAAGCTGTGTATCGTCGGGCAGAGCCATTAGTTTTTGAAGGCTCGTCCACATTTGGGCGGGGGTGCCTTCAAACAAACGCCCACAGCCTAAGGAGAATATCGTATCGCCGCAAAATAGCGCCGTGTCGCCGCTAAAATGATAGGCGATATGGCCGCTGGTATGGCCCGGTACAAAATAGACATCCGCCGAATGGTCGCCCAGCATCACGCTGTCGCCTTCGTCCACCTGTATGTCAATGCCGGGGATGCGGTCAGCTTCGGCTTTGGGGCCGATAATGGTTAGCCCGTAGCGGTCTTTCAGCGCCAAATTGGCGCCGGTATGATCCCAGTGGTGGTGGGTGTTGAGGATATGCGTCAGCCGCCAGCCACGTTTGTCCAGTTCTGCCACAACCGGGTCTTCCAGCGCTGGATCAACGATTGCGGTATCGCCAGAGGCACTGTCGTGGATCAGATACAGATAATTATCCTGCATCACCGGAATTTGTATAATTTCCAAAGCGCTCATCTGCCCACCCCTTCATTGGTATCAGGCGCAACTATAGCCGCCCCCGAATGCCAGCGCCATAGTGAATTCGGCCATATAGTCTATGCAATTGGTTATAGGCGCAGAGCAATGCAGCTTGCTTTCCGTCTGCTTTATTGCTTCACTTGCGGCGGAAATATCAGGGGAGATTTGGTGATGAAAAAATGGCTTTTTACCGTGCTTGCCACTGGGTTGCTGCTGGTGGCGGCGTGCAGTGAAGGCGAAGCGCCGGCCAGTCGTTTTGATACTATCATTAAAGGCGGCATGGTTTATGACGGCTTGGGCGGCGCGCCGGTTCTGGCGGATGTGGGCATAAAGGGGGACCGCATTGCCAAAATCGGTGATCTGTCACACGCTGAGGCCGACAGTATTATTGATGCCAAAGGCAAAGCCGTTAGCCCCGGGTTTATCAATATGCTGTCGTGGGCGGTCACCAGCCTACTGCATGATGGCCGCGCGCTTTCTGATGTACAGCAGGGCGTGACGCTTGAGGTGTTTGGCGAAGGTGTTTCCATGGGGCCACTTGACGCAGAAGGCATAAAATATTGGTCCGAAGACCCATACCGCGACCAAACCTACACCGTAACGTGGGATACGCTAGGCGGGTACTTGGAGCATTTAGAGGCCAAAGGTGTATCGCCCAATGTGGCGTCTTTTGTGGGGGCAACCACGATCCGGTCAAACCATTTGGGCGGCGACAACCGCGCGCCTACGCCCGCTGAACTTGCCCTGATGAAGGCCGATGTTGCCGAGGCAATGCAAGAAGGCGCGTTGGGGCTGGGTAGTTCTTTGATTTATGCGCCTGCCTTTTACGCCAAAACTGGCGAGCTGATCGCCTTGGCCAAAGTGGCTGCCCAATATGACGGTATGTATATTTCCCACATGCGCAGTGAGGGCAACCAACTGATGGAAGCGCTGGAAGAACTGATCACCATCGCGCGCGAAGCCGGTCTACCTGCCGAGGTTTATCATTTGAAAGCCGCAGGCAAAGCCAACTGGTCGAAGATGGACCAAGTGATCAAGCGCATTGAAAATGCGCGGGCTGAAGGCTTAAAGATCACCGCTGATATGTACACCTACCAAGCGGGTGCCACGGGGCTGGATGCCGCGATGCCGCCGTGGGTGCAAGAAGGTACCTATGACGACTGGGCCGAGCGCTTGCGTGACCCTGAAATCCGCGCGCGGGTGAAAAAGGAAATGCAAACCCCCACGGATGATTGGGAAAATCTGATGCTGGCCTCTGGCCCGGACGGTATGCTGCTGGCGGGTTTTCAAAATCCTGATCTCAGGCATTTGGTGGGCAAGCGCTTGTCCGAGGTCGCTACTGAGCGCGGCCAAGACCCGGAAGATACCGCCATGGATCTGGTGATTGAAGACGGCAGCCGCGTCGGCACGATTTATTTTCTGATGTCGAAGGAAAATATGGCGCGGCAAGCAGTTTTGCCGTGGCTTTCGTTCGGGTCCGACGGTGCGGCGCTTGATCCGGTTTTGGACAAGCCGTTCGGCAATCCTCACCCAAGGGCTTACGGCAATTTCGTCCGGGTTTTGGGGCTGTTTGTGCGCGAACAAAAGCTGATGCCGCTAGAAGAAGCGATCCGCAAATTAACCCATCTGCCCGCGACCAACCTGAAAATCAGGGACAGGGGTAGCTTACAAGTTGGCAATTATGCCGATGTGGTTGTCTTTGATCCTAAAACCGTGAGCGACCACGCGACCTTTGAGGCCCCGCACGCGCTGGCAACGGGTGTCAGCGATGTGTTTATCAACGGCGGGCATGTGATCAACAAGGGTGTTCATACTGGTTTAACACCGGGCCGGGTGGTGCGTGGCCCCGGTTGGCGGGGCTGGACATCAGACAGTAAGGCTAGGGCCAGTCAGTAACCAAACCCCGACATCAAGCGTTACCGAGATGCTTTTGCCTATTTCCCCTTCAGGGGCGATATCCCATGTCCATGTTTCCAAAGGAGGGCTGGGCAGTTGTTCTATCGGTGCGGTCAGCGCGGTTTCTGTTTTCCCGCCCGTGGTGGTGCGTTGCTTAAAATCACTGATCAAAAGAACCGGGCAACCAGCAGACTTTAAGGTTCGGATATGGGCATCTTGAACGGCATTCATGATGTGTGTCTTTTGCGGGTTTATATGCGCTTTATTTTGTGTGGTATCCGCCGCGGTTTTTTTATCTGATGCATAATTTCTAAACGAAAGTGGTAGTTGGCTTAATATATTGCAGCTGATGATCAGACCAAAATCGCGGTGTCTCAAAAATGTGCTATTTGGGACAGAAATCGTGTCACAGTCCGAATTTTTGCGAATGTGTGACAATAATCCTGTTATGTCTTTGATTTCGTATGATAAATTTGGATAGCCAAACAGCTTCAATTGTAGGGTTGGTGTCACAACGGCATCACACAAAATCGCGCCTGCCGGGTGTTTGTTAAGCTCGGCTAGGGGCAAGTCCAGCGCCAAACCCGCGCCCAGCACCAAAATTCGCATGTTTGGGTCGGTTTTTTGTATCTGTGCGCGAATGTGACACTTTGTTTTCTCCAGATGAGGTTGCCACGCGCTTTTGTTGCGCCTGAAACGACCGGAAATTCCGGCAGCTTCATAGACTAAACCGGCTCTGCGCGCGCCTTTGGCCGCTTTTGAGAACATCCATGTTAGGGCTTCAGCAATCATTTTCTGCTCGCAAAATGGGGGTTTGGGGTTGCAGTGACTATCCTTGCTAGGACTTATTTATTTCAGGTGTTCCAGAGTTTTATCGCGGCCATTAACTCTGCGTCAATTTTTCTAACGTAGGACTAAAGATAGGAAGGCAGTGTTGGCGTCTCATTCTCAACACTATAGAGTAGGGCCTAATGATAGAGCGAATTTACCAATGCCTTGTTTTTGAGCATGATTACCAGCTTGTTTTGCTGGCTGTTTTAATTTGCCTGTTTTCGGCTTTCACCGCTGTATCCCTGCAAGAGCGCGCTCGTGGCGCAACAGCTCAGTCACGCAGCAAGTGGATTATTCTAACCGCAATCACGATCGGAACAGGCATTTGGGCCACGCATTTTGTTGCCATGCTGGCCTATGATACCGGAATGGCAGTGCGCTATGATCTGCTGCAAACCGCGCTTTCTTTGCTGATTGCTATTTTGGTTTCCGGGCTTGGGTTTCACTTTGCCACCTATAACCGGACAAAACGCGCCCGAGGCATGGCCGGACTGATCGTCGGCGGCGGAATAGCGGGTATGCATTTTGTTGGCATGTCAGCGCTCAGAGTGCCGGGCAGCATTTCTTATCAACCGAACTTTATTGTGCTTTCACTGGTGTTCGGGCTTGGCTTTTCTGTCATGGCCATGGTGGGTATGAATAAAACCCGCGATATTGTGCGCCACGGTGTTGCTACTTTATTGCTAACAGCCGCTATTTGCGGGCTGCATTTCACGGCGATGGCGGGCTTGGTCCTTAGCTATGATCCAACGATAGCACTGGTTGATAGCGTGGTAAGCCAATCAACACTTGTGGTAACGGTTTCGGTCATTTCTTTGACGCTCTTGGGCTTTAGTTTAGCCACAGCCTTTGTTGACCAAGATGCGCTCAAGCAAAAAAAACTAGAGGCTGTTCGGGTTAAAAGCCTTGCTGACGCGGCGCTTGAGGGCATCGTTGTAATGGATATGGGCGGTCATATTGTGAGTGCCAACCAAAGCTTTCTTGATCTGTGCGGTAAAAAAATGGTGGAGCTTCGCGGGCACCCCTTGCGCCGTTTTTTCCAGCAGTTTCTTGGCGAGAGCGACCTTAGCGCGTTGGCAGAAAATAATGGCCACCTTGAAGAGGCCATGCTTTTACAGCCGCTTGGTGATGAAATCCCAACGGAAATATTCTTCCGTCAAGCCGATGTAAACGGAGAGCCCCAATTGGTGGCGATCGTTCGGGATTTGCGGGAAAAGCGCGCCGCCGAACGGCAAATAAATTTCCTATCCAATTATGATGTGCTCACCGGGCTGGCCAACCGGCAACTGCTGATGGACCGCTTACAGCGCGCCGTTCCTGCTGCTATCGCGAACGAGACAAAAATTCTGCTGCACTATATTGATATTGATGGATTTAAGGAATTAAACACCACAATCGGGCAGTTAGGCGGCGATAATTTGCTAAAAATATTCGCGACACGTCTGCAGAAATGTGTCCGGGAAGTTGATACGGTTGCCCGCATTGGCGCGGACCAATTTTGTGTTATTCAGGAAAATATCGACCGGATTGAAAGCGCTGACCTTCTCGTGGATGATTTCCACCGGCGACTTGAGCAGCCTTTTGTTGTCTCTGGCCGCGAGGCCTTTTTGACAGCCAGCATCGGCATTGCCGTGGCCCCTGGTGATACGATTGACGCTGGCAGTCTTCTCAGCCGGGCTGAAATTGCCATGAAGCAGGCCAAGGAAGTGATAGGAAACAGCTACCGCTTTTACGAAGAAGCTCTGGACAATACCCACCTGCAACGGCGAAAATTAAAGCGGGATCTGGTAGGCGCGATCGACCGCGGTGAGATTAAAATGGTTTATCAGCCACAGTATAATGTCCGCACCGGCGCGGTAACTGGGTTTGAAGCCCTGGTCCGCTGGACCCACCCTGAGCGTGGACCGATCGGCCCGGCGGAATTTATCCCTTTGGCCGAAGAAAGCCGCCAAATTCATGAATTGGGCACTTGGATCATCGAAGAAAGTTGCCGCGAAGCTGCTCGGTGGACCAACCCCTTAAATGTTGCCATTAACTTATCGCCGGTTCAGTTTCAGCAAGACAATCTACCAGATTTGATAGAGCGTACGATCTTAAAGCATGGGCTTGAACCAACCCGGCTAGAGATTGAAATCACAGAAGGTGTTTTAATCGCTGACATAGATCATGCCGTTGAACTGCTTGGCCGTTTGCGTGCGCAAGGTATAAAACTGGCAATGGATGATTTTGGAACCGGATATTCTTCGCTTAGTTATTTGCAGCGGTTCCCATTTGATAAATTGAAAATTGACCAATCCTTTGTACGCACCATGCTTCAGCAAGAGCAAAGCCGAGGCATTGTGCGCGGCATGATAGGTTTGGCGCACGGTTTAAATATCCCTATCCTTGCCGAGGGGGTCGAAACCGAATCTGAATTTGCTTTGCTGCGGCTGGAAAATTGCGATGAAATTCAGGGATATTATTTGGGGAAACCCAAAGATATTTCCGATTATGAAGATCTGGTGATGACCGCGCAGGCAGAAGCCGGGTCTTCAATGCCTAAATCTGATATCTCTGGATCGGGCATCTCTGGATCAGGTGTCTCTGGTCCAACTATGCCAGGACCGGACATTCCCAGATCAGGTGTGCATTGATTTGAGGATGATCGGGGCTGCTGTATCTTGCTTTAAGGGGATGCTGCGGTAAAAGCAGCTTGGGTGCCCCACATGGCAGCATTTACCGCCTTGTTGCTCGACCAATAACCAAAGGCTGTCTTGATCACAGTCGGTTCGGAAATCTTTCACCAGTTGAAATTCTCCCGATGTTGCGCCCTTGTGCCAAAGTTCTTGGCGAGAGCGCGAGAAATAGTGTGCCTCGCCGGTTTCGATGGTGCGCTTGATGGCCTCGCTGTTCATCCAAGCTTGCATCAAAACGGTGCCGGTTTTAGCGCAAGTGGTCACCACGGGGATCAAACCGCGTGCATCAAATTTAGGAGCAAACCCAAGCCCGTTTTCAACGGTATTGGTATCAGTTCTGTCGGTAAATTTAAGTGTGCTCATGGGGGATGTCTCTGGGTTTGTGTGTTTGGGATGCTGTTCTGGTATGACGTTCTGGCATAGCATTTCAGTACAACGTTAGCATAGCCAAGCCGGAGCAATATTGAAGCTTTATTCCCTTAAAGCAGGTTCAGACATCTGATTTTTAGGCGGATTTGGCTTTTTGCTTTCCAAGGGTTTGGCGGTTTGCCTTTGGATTGCAGCCAGCGTATCCCGGAAGGCTAGGGCTGATAAAATAATGCTTCCGTGGCCGGTTTTATTTTGAATACTGGCAACATTCAGCCCAATCAGACGCCATTTTCCGTTCGGTTTTTGCAGTATAGGGCCGCCGCTGTCACCGGGGATTGCAGTGCAATTGCTAATCAACACACGCCCACGCGCTCGCACTTGTTTTACGGCGCAATTTTCTTCTAAAGATAGCACATGAGCCCTGTCAGCCGGATAGCCAGCCGTGATAATTTCGGTGGACGGTAAGGCGATGCGGGGTTTGCCCTTACCGGGTTTTCGGCGATGGCGTTTTAATTTTTCGTGTAAATCCAAGAAGCCATTGTCGCGTCCGAGTGGTTTTTCAAGCAGCAATAACGCCCAGTCATATGGCATATTGGCTGCTAAGCTGCCCTTCGAGCCGTCAAAGCCCGGCCCAACCGTATATTGCTTGACCTTGGAATGTGCCAGATAGTCGCCTTTGGCATAACCTGTAAGGAAATGCACACTGTTTGGCGAAACCATTTTTTGCAGGCGTTTCCCGTAAAGGCAGTGGGCTGCGGTTAAGACAATATTTTCCGCCACAAGTGCGCCGGTGCAGTGGACACGGCCGCCTACATTGATCCGGCCAACCGCCCGCCACGGAGCTTTGCTGCTGTCTACAGCGCGCCGGTGAAAGCTAGTGATTACATCTTTGGGCCTGTCGCTGGGGCGCATTTTTGCCAGCTTTTGTGCGGGGCTTTCGTATCCGCTATCCTGTGCGGTATCTTTTGAGGTATCCGCCGAGCTGTCTGGGATACTACCGACGACATTATTTGAGGGGCCGTCTTGTGCCTCAACGCCGCCAAAGGGATACCAACCCGCCAGCGCCCAAATTACAGCTAAAAAAACTATATTTTTCATAAGCAAAGCTTATCAGCCCAAAGGCAAGTGCGAAAGCCCTTTGCTTTTAGGCAGAGCTGAAAAGCTTGGCCCGGCACCTTAGCCCCGGATCAAGTCCCAAAAGCGGCGTTCTTGATCCACCTCTTTAAAGCAGCCTCGGAATTGGCGGGTAAGCGTATAAACGCCCTGATGCTTCACACCCCGACAAGTCATGCACTGATGGGTGGCATCCACTACCACAGCCACGCCTTTTGGTTTTAGGTATTTTTCAATTGCATCGGCGATTTCGGCTGTCATGGTTTCTTGGGTCTGCAAGCGCCGGGCATAGGCTTCGACAATGCGTGCAAGCTTGCTAATACCCACAACACGCCCATTTGGCATATAGGCCACATGGGCCGTTCCTTGAACCGGCACCATATGGTGCTCGCAGTGACTTTCAACCGTGATGCCGCGCATGACGACCATATCGTCATAGCCAGCAACTTCGCTGAAGGTTTTTGATAAAATCTCTTGAGGATCTTTGTTGTAGCCTTCGAAAAATTCTTCGTAGGCTTTAACAACACGCTTCGGGGTTTCTAGAAGGCCTTCCCGCGTTGGGTCATCGCCAGCCCACTGAATAAGCGTACGCACAGCGGCTTCGGCTTCGGCGCGCGATGGGCGCTTGTTGGTTTGGGCAGATACATTTTCCAGGACAGTGTCCGGAGTTACCTTCAGTTCGGGGTCAATTTCGACCCGGTCAAGTACGGCATCCATGAGGATGTCCTTTCTAATGTTTTTATGGCCTGATATTCATGGGCCGATGTTTCGCTGGTCTGGCAATTTTAGAGCATACCAACGCGACAGACTTAACTGCTCCTAATATAGTAGGTTCCAATATTCATCCGGGGGAATACCCAGTAAACCATGGAACGACGTATCAGCCATGCTTGACTAATATGGTCAGAGATACTCTGTTTTCAAGAATTTCACAAGGAAAGCCGCGCTTTTTTGGGTAAAGCTTATGTGACCCTTCGTGATTTTTCCTTGGTATTTGTCCCCAGCGCGCTTAGGACAGAGGCGACAAGGCATTAAAACGGCAAGCTGATGACTGAACTTTATAATACTGACATTCTAAGATGGACAACCCGCATACCGCACACGCAAGCGCTAGAGGCGGCAGATATCAGCGTGACCAAAACCAGCCGTATTTGTGGCAGCCGTATCAGCGTGGATGCTGTGGTAGAACACGGGGTGATAACGGCCTATAGCCAGCAGGTGAAAGCCTGCGCTTTGGGCCAAGCCAGCGCGGCCATTGTCGGGCAACATGTGGTGGGCCTAAGCGCAGTTGAACTGGCGGATATTGCAGCGCGCTTTCGCACCATGGTGAAAACAGGGGTGGTTGATTTCCCTGAGAAATGGGCGGATTTGGGCTTGCTTTCCCCAGTTTATGATCACCCCGGACGCCGGGGCAGTGTGCTATTGCCGTTTGAATGTTTAGAAGCGGTTTTCGCACAATCGGAGCAGCCATCATGACACGGATAAAGGCCCGCAAAGCTTCAGACGCTATAGACCGCATTGCGAAACAGGCGCAAAGGCTGTTTTCAGAAGAAAACGCCGAGGCGGCCCTTGATTTGGTGAATGAAGGCTTGGAGACGGACCCGCATGTGCGCTTGTGGCGCTTGAAGGCTCGGCTGCTGGTGTTTTTCGGCCGCGAGGATGAGGCCACAAAAATCTTGCACCGTGTGTTGCCACAAGCTTGGGGGCTTGGGTTCTGGGAATTGTCCCAGTCGGGCTTAGGCGCATCGCACGCTTTGTTGTCTAAGGCTCATAAAGTGGCCTATTTCCCCATTCCAAAATGCAGCTCTACGAGCCTTCATAATGTGATGGCTATTTTAAACGGCAAGGATCAACGGGGGGAGGAGGTTCATAAAAACCTTCGGCAATATGATATTGTTCAGCGGTCACTGCCGCAAAAGGACCTGAAAGCGTACGAAAAAATTCTGATTGTGCGGTCTCCGCTTGATCGGATCAGGTCGTTTTATTTTGGCAATGTCTGGAAGCGAGAGCATCTGGTGCGGGACCGAAAAGGCAGTGACAGTTTTTATGGGCTGCATACAAAACCAAGTTATGATGCATTCTTGGATCAGTTTGAGGCTTACCGCCGCACTTTTCTGACGGCCAGACATCATACCAACCCGCTGACAAGCTTTGTCGGGACAGACGCCAGCTATTTTGACTGGATTGGGGGGGTGCAAGATACTGCAAATTTGATCGATCATCTTCGGGAAATAACGGGGGTTCGGCTGCCTAAAATCCATGATATGCGTGCGCTCGCTGGCAAAGAAAACCAGCCCATGAGCGCAAAAGAGCAGGCCTTAATGCATAGATATAAAGGCGATTTTGACGCCTTTTCCAGTTGGTTCTAATATGGCGCACGCCATGGGGGCTTAATCAATATATTGGCTGGCCCATGCGCTGATAACACGGGCGACATATTGGCTGTCGCGTGGGTTTTTCATCAATAAATGATCGGCAGTATCTAGGGAAACAAAGCTTTTCGGATGATGGGCGGCTTCATAAATTTGGCGCGCGTGGTCAATGTCCACTGTGGCATCAATGGGGGAATGCATCACCAACAAAGGCTTTTTCAGCGCAGCGACTTCGCCCAGAAGGTCTTGGCTGCGGGCATCATCTATGAATTGCTTTTTAATGACAAAAGGCCGCCCGCCTAGCAGTACATCGGCCTCGCCTGTGCGCTCGATGGTTTCAATATCATCGCCAAACTGTTTTAAGACATTCACCGCATTTGCGGGTGCGCCAATGGTGGCAACCGCGCGCACTTCGGGTACTTGTCCCGCCGCCATAAAAGTTGCTGCACCCCCCAGCGAATGGCCCATCATCACAGCCGGGGCCTCAAGAGCCTCACGCATATAAGTGGCTGCTTCAAGAATATCTTCCACATTCGAGGTGAAATTGGTGTTGGAAAAATTACCGTCACTTTGGCCCAAGCCCGTGAAATCAAACCGAAATACGGCGATACCATCTTCGTTTAAGGCGCGCGAGATACGGTTAACGGCGGATAGATCTTTGCTGCAACTAAAGCAGTGGGCGAACAAGCCATATGCTTTGATTTGGCCGTCGGGCAAGTCTAGCCGTGCGGCAAGGTCGTGCCCGCGTGATCCGGTGAAGGTAACTTTTTCATACGCCATGTGCGCCTCATTTTTAAAAATCAGATACACAAAACACTTGAAGGAAACCCTATCATAGTTTCCAGCCTCTTAACAAAGAGTTGAAGAGACTTACGGCCTAAGGGCATCCCCCATTTGTCGGATGCTGTCGATTTTGGCATTTAGGGGCGCCCAATCATCGCGTTCGTCGATGTGGGACCAAATCTCTTCGACCTCATCAATCAGCAGAGTGCAGGGCGTGTCACCTTGGAAATACGGCGTGTTGAGCGCTGCGGGGTTGGTGGGTTGATACGCACTGAGCGCGGTGACTATTTCGGCGGCTTTTCCGCTTTGGTAGCGCGCGGATTCCGGGCTACAGAAAGCACGGGCACGGCTTGCTGCCCCACCATACCAATCAAAGAAAAAGCGTTCATAGGCTATATCTTGCGCCCCCATGAAATCATTGACCAACCTTAAAAGCGCCTCATCGCTTTGGTCATTTTTTGGTTTCACGCCCAGCCGGGCCAGCGTTTTGTCTTTGACGGCTCTTTGGTAAAGGTCCGGGAAATCCGCCAGCACCTCTTTCAAGGCCGCTTGCTCAGCGATATCTGCCAGTGCGCCGCCAAGCTGGTAAATATTCCAGTGCAACGCGTCTGGCTGGCGACCATATGCATAAAGGCCAGTTTCATCGAAATAAGCGGCAGTGAAATTTGGATCAAGCGTTGGCAGAAAGCGCCATGGGCCAAAATCAAAAATTTCACCAGTGATATTGATATTGTCGGTATTGAGAACTCCGTGGACAAAGCCTGTGGCAATAAGCTCAGCGGCTTGCACTGCAATATGGTCACGAACCAATGCTAAAAACTGGAGCGCAAAGTCAGCGTCAGTACCGGTTGGTTCGGTACCGTAATAATGTTTCAGGCAGTAGGCTACCAGCCGGTTAAGCCGTTTGGTATCTGTGGCATAGGCGAGGCGCTGGAAAGTGCCGATACGCATATGGCTGTGATTGAGCCGTACCATCACCGCCGAGCGTGTAGGGGATGGCTCATCGCCCCGATGCAGGCTTTCGTGGGTCTCAACCAGAGAGACTGTTTTTGAGACATTTGCACCAAGCGCCTCTAGCATCTCTGTTGCCAAAATTTCGCGCACGCCGCCTTTCAGGGTTAACCGTCCATCCCCGCCCCGACTGTAAGGTGTGGTGCCGCTGCCTTTGGTGCCAAGGTCCATCAACCGGCCTTTGGTGTCACGCAGCTGTGCATATAAAAACCCGCGCCCATCTCCGATACCGGGGTTATAAACCCGAAATTGATGGCCATGATAGCGCTGCGCCAGAGGTTCCATCAAGGTGCCGGGCAATGGGTCAAAATGGGCAAAATGCGCGAGCCACATGTTGTTATTCAAGCTTTCAAGCCCCACAGTTGCCGCTGCGCGGTCATTTCTGTAGCGAAGTGTGGTTTTGGGAAAGCGCGCGGGCTCAACAGGATCGAAAAACCCAGACCCTAACGCCAAAATGGCCGGATCGCCTTTATATGCTGGGCTATACGGCATTAACCGGGCAGGCCCCACTGAACATGCTCGTCAAAATTTGGCCGTGGGCGTTCGGATGGGATTTTCTCGCCGTGATCGCCAAAAAACAAGAAGCCAGCAATTTTTTCATCCGGTGAGATCCCAAGTCCCTTGGTCACGGTTTTGCTGTAGCTGGCCCAACCGGTTAACCACTGAGAGGCAAATCCAAGTGCGGTGGCAGCCACAAGCATATTTTGACACGCAGCCCCGATAGATAATTCTTGTTCCCAAACCGGAACGGGGCGCTCGGCCGAAGGGCTGGAAATTGCAATCACAAGCACGGGCCCTTGTGAGGCATATGATTTCATCTTGTCGGCGATTTTTTCACTGGTTTCATTTTCAGCGATCAGCCCGGCGGCGATAAGATCACCCAGCCGCTTTCTATCATCGCCTGTCAGGACCATAAACCGCCACGGCGCAAGTTTGCCGTGATCGGGCACTCGCATACCTGCCTTGAGGATATTTTCCATCATTGCGCGGTCAGGGCCGGGGCCTATCATGTCGCGCGCTTTTACGCTGCGGCGGCTCATTAAAAGATCATACGCGGCAGGGGTTTTTCTATTGAATTTGATATGTGTCAAAAAAAATGCTTCCTTATAGCGATGTTTATACCGGCTCATCCGTGAGCTATACATACCGGCTCATCCGTGAGCTATACATATAGTAGGGTTGGGGGACCATTATTAGGCTGTTGCCTGTCCGGAGAAAAGACGTGACAAGAAAAATGTTTTTGGCCGCATTAATATGTGCGGTTTCTACCGTTGGTATTTTGACTATCTCCTCTGCACCCAAAGCTGTAGCGGCCAACCCTGCGGTTATGGGGGTAAATCCCTCATCCCCGGTTGATACGCAGTTGGGGCTGCGTTTGCCCAAAGGCTTTAAGGCCACCGTTTTTGCCGACAAGGTTGGACGTGTGCGTCATATTGTGGCGGCAGATAACGGTTGGGTATATGGGGCTTTGATGCGCCCAAACAAGCGCATGGGGGCCATTGCTCTGCATGATGCTGATGGTGACGGCCTTGCCGAGGAACGCATATATTTTGGCAAAGGACTGCGCGGTACTGGCCTTGGTATATATGATGGCTACCTGTATTTTGGCACCGATGTAAGCATTATTCGCTGGAAATTGCCCACTACAGGAGCGCCCGATACCCCGCCTGAACTGATCGCATACGGCTTTGCTGAAAAACGCCAACATGCCGCAAAAAGCTTTGCCTTTGACGGCAAGGGTGGCCTGTATGTGAATGTAGGCGCGCCCTCTAACGCTTGTATGGAGCGACAGCGCACCAAAGGCTCGAAGGGCATGAACCCCTGCCCGATCTTAAAGGAATTTGGCGGCATCTGGAAATTTGATGCAAGCAAACCTATGCAAACCCAGCGCGGGGACGGTGTGCGTTATGCAACCGGGATCCGCAATGCAATGGCACTGGACTGGAACCCGCGCGCAGATAGCCTTTATGCAATCCCTCATGGGCGTGATCAGTTGGCTGAATTTTTCCCTGAGCATTTCACACCAGAAGAAAGCGCCGAACTGCCATCAGAAGAATTTCATAAGATCAGCCAAGGCGCTGATTTGGGGTGGCCATACAGTTATTTTGACCTCAAAAAAGACGCACGCATGGTGATGCCCGAATATGGCGGCGACGGAAAAACTGTTTCGGACATCGGGCAAAAACCACTGCTTGGGTTTCCGGGTCACTGGGCGCCAAATGATCTGCTGTTTTTAAGGACAGATGCCTTGCCAGAAGGCTATAGAATGGGCGCGTTTATCGGCTTTCACGGCAGTTGGAACCGCGCGCCTCTACCGCAGCAAGGTTACCGTATCGCCTATGTGCCGATGGATGCATCAGGCAAG
>WFTS01000134.1 GCA_015485385.1 Kordiimonadales bacterium
GGGCCTAAGGCACGCTCATTTCTTGGTTGATCAGAATGCAGACCTAGCCAGCAAGCTCACCCAGCCCGGCAAGTAGATCATACTGCCCTCCTGCAAGCACTGGCTTTTTAAACTGCGCTATATCAAGCGCGGGGATGTCCTCGTTCAAATGCAGGCGGCGGCACAGATTTTTAAATCGTTGGCGCATCAGATCAGCTTCAAAGCCTTTGCCTTGCATACGGTGTTTAAACCGGGGATCGTTTAGTTTGCCGCCGCGCAAAGCCGCCAAACGGTTCAAAACCCGTTTTTTGCGGTTTGGATAATGGGCTTCCAGCCACTGTTCAAACAAGCCCGCCACTTCCCTTGGTAAACGCAGCAATAAATAAGCCGCCTCGCGTGCGCCAGCATGCGCCGCGGCTGATAATACAGCCTCCATTTCATGGTCATTCAGGGCTGGGATCAGGGGGGCAAACATCACATTGGTTGGGACCCCGGCGTCCGACAGTAATTTAACCGCATCCAAGCGCCGCTGCGGGGTTGAAGCACGAGGTTCCATCAAACGTGCAAGCTTTCGGTCCAGTGTTGTGATCGATAGCCCAACCGTAACCAGCCCCTTTTCAGCCATCACCGCGATAAGATCTAAATCCCGGACCACCAACCTTGATTTCGTTAAAATCGTTACCGGATGTTCGTGTTTCAAAAGCACTTTCAACATGCTGCGGGTGATCCTGCGTTCGCGCTCTAAGGGTTGGTAGGGGTCGGTATTGGTACCCATCGCAATCGGCTTTGGCTGATAATTTTTCTTGGAAATTTCCTGCTCTAACAGCGCTGCGGCATTTGGTTTTGCGAATAAACGGCTTTCAAAATCCAGCCCCGGAGACAAGCCCAGAAATGCATGGCTCGGCCGGGCGAAACAATAGATACACCCATGCTCGCACCCCCGGTAGGCATTGACAGACCTGTCAAATGGAATATCAGGCGAGCTATTCTTGGTGATGATGTGTTTCGCATTTTCCTCGGCAACGATTGTCCTGAGCGCAGGTTTATCGTCTTCTCGCAGCCAGCCATCTTGAACCGGCGCATGTTTTAAACGTTCAAACCGGCTGGTTTCATTTGAGGTCGCCCCTCTCCCCTTTTCGGAGATTTGGCCATTTTGAAACTCTTTAGTCTGCTTACTCCTTCCAATTTGGTTAGTCCTTCTGGTCTGACTACCCCCTCCGGTCTGGCCACACCTTCCAGTCGGGTTAATCCCTCTGGTCGTGTTAATCCCTCCGGTCGGGTTAATCCCCTTGGCCTGAATAATACAGGATGAAAGATTAGGATAAAAATTTTGTGCCTCTGATGTCATATGATGATCATAGCACAAGAACATAACAGGAACAAGTGCCGAATTTTGAGGACAAAACACCCGGTATTTTTCGACCACTGCGCACTAAACAGAGGCTGTCACATATTGTCCCAAATTACGGGTTTTTTGTCACACAATTGTCACACCTGTGTCACAGAATCTGTCACACAGGTGCACACGTCCATTTCCTGACGGTATTTTCCAAATTGAGAGGCCGATTAAGGCTTATGTCAAGCCTTTGATTTCCACCCTGGCGTCGTCATAATCTTCAAGCCAGATCAAAAGCTCGTCCGGCGACATTGGCTTGGCAATATGATACCCCTGCACGGTATCCGCGCCTAAAGAGCGCGCCATTTCTAGGTGTGCTTCGCTTTCAATACCCTCGCAAGTACAGGCAAGGCCAAGCTTGTGCGAAAGGTCTATAGCGGATTCTAAGATGATACGTGCGACCTTATCATTGTTGGCCCGGCTAATGAATTCGCGGTCAACAATCATTTCATCAAACGGGATAGACTGCAGCCGCATCAAAGAGGCAAAGCCTGTTCCAAAATCATCAAGGGCAAGTCCAAACCCCCGCATATGCAAGCGCGACATAACCTCAAGCGGCACGCGCTCGTCTACTTGAAAATCTGATTCCGCAAGCTCAAGACGGACCATCATCGGGTTCACATCAAACTGATCAGCAAGGCCGGAAACAACATCGGCGAAATCTTCTTTGCGCAGGTTTTCACTGGAAACATTAATAGAGAGCGGAACGTTTTTGCCCTCGCGTTTCCATTTGCCTTGTTGCTCAAGAGCAAGCTCTAACATGCGGTACGTCAGAACATCCATATAGCCTTTTTCGCGTGCAACCCGCACCACAGCGCCTGCACCAAGCAGACCACCGCCCGGCGCTCGCCATCGCGCAAAGGCTTCTGCGGCCACAAGTTTTCCGGTCTTTAGACTGAGTTTAGGTTGAAACACCGGCGCCAAGCCATCAGACATCAAACCGCGCATAAATTCTGATTCTGCCAGAACAGTTTCACGACCCGCCCGACTTGTAGACCGTGTATTGGCCACTTCATTCATGATCGCAAATAATTCAGATTTTTCAATGGGTTTGGTCAGCATACCAAGGAGGTTCACACTATAAGCCATCGCCAATTCCCGCGCCGAATGCAGGGCGCGTTCATCATGCTGGCTTACCAGTATCACAGCAGGTTCCCAGTCCAATTCCGAAATCGACCGGATCAGGCCAAAGCCATCCATCTGCGGCATTTCTAGGTCCGTGATAATGATGTCGTATTTTTCAGTTTTCATCAGCTCGAACGCTTGTTCGCCGCTGCTTGCCGTTGAAACGCTATAGTCAGCCGACTGCAAAAACTGCATCAACATATCCCGCATAGTTGCGGAATCGTCTACCACCAAAATACGTTTGTTCACGGTGCCTCCTAATCCAATCCGGCCATCATGCTAACATTATGAGAGCAAAGATCAAAAGCTTCCGTTAACGCATCAGATAAAAAAATCTCACGCGGCTTTTACGGTGTTTCCTCTGGGGCTCGATATCTAAGCACAGGCTTGCGTGCAGCCTGTGTTTCGTCAAGCCGCTTTCTTGGTGCCAAATAGGGCGCACCAGCAAAACGGTCGGTTTTTCCAGCCGCGGCTTCCCCGGCAAGGCCTCGCATCGACGTGATAAATTGGTCGAGATTATATTTGCTCTCGCTTTCGGTGGGTTCCACAAGCATAGCGCCGTGAACCACAAGCGGGAAATACATGGTCATGGGGTGATAGCCCTCATCAATCATGGCTTTAGCGAAATCAAGCGTGGTTACTCCGGTATCCTTGAGGAAGCGATCATCAAACAAAGCTTCGTGCATACAGGGCCCATCAAACGAGGCAGTCATTACATCTTGCAGCGCAGCAAGAATATAATTGGCACTTAATACAGCGTCTTCAGAGGCCTGCTTTAGGCCGTCACCACCATGACTAAGCATATAGGACAGCGCGCGCACATACATACCCATCTGGCCGTGAAAAGCTGTTAAGCGACCGAGTGTTGGGTCTGCGCCGTCACTGGTCGGCCATTCTTTCAGTTCCATTGCTCCGTCTGATGTTTTGACAACATAAGGCAGCGGCACATGGGCTTTTAGTGCGTCAGAAAAAACCACAGGGCCAGAGCCCGGACCACCGCCCCCGTGCGGAGTTGAGAAGGTTTTATGCAAGTTGAAGTGCATGGCATCAACGCCTAAGTCACCGGGGCGTACCTTGCCCATAATCGCATTAAAATTGGCACCGTCGCAGTAGAAAAACGCCCCTGCACTATGAACCGCATCAGCGATATCGCGCACTTCATTTTCAAACAAGCCACAGGTGTTTGGGTTTGTGATCATCACCGCAGCAACCGTATCATCCAACGCGTCTTTCAAAGCTTCCAGATTGACACGGCCATTTTCTTTGCCCGGTATCGATTTCACTTTGTACCCGCAAAAAGCCGCCGTAGCCGGATTGGTACCGTGCGCGCTTTCTGGGCATAAGATCACCTCACGCGCATCACCGCGCGCTTCCAAAGCCTTGCGGATCGCCATCACGCCGCATAGCTCGCCGTGCGCGCCCGCTTTGGGAGAAAGCGCCACCGCAGGCATGCCGGTAAGCGTCATCAACCAGTGCGACAGCTCTTGCATTAATTCCAGCGCACCCTGCACTGTTGACTGCGGTTGCAATGGGTGAATATCCCCTATCCCCGGCAAACGGGCCATTTTCTCATTCAGGCGCGGGTTATGCTTCATAGTACAAGACCCAAGGGGGAACACGCCCATATCAATGCCGTAATTGAGGCGTGACAAGCGGGTATAATGCCGCACAGCGTCGGGCTCAGACAGACCCGCACAGCCGATCTCGCCGTCGCGTTCTAAAGCCCCGAGGGACGATGTGAAATCACTGGGTTCCTCCACATCAACACCTGTTGTCTCATGGTTCCCAATCTCATAAATCAGTGGTTCCGCCAGCCGCAAACCTTTGTGGCCGGAAAAAGTTTCAAATGCATCACTGCTACCACCACCAACGGCTGAAGATGGCCGTCCTTGATTGTTCATGCTCATTGAACCTGCTCCTTTACGGCATCCGCAAGCGCCTGAATATCTTGTTCGGTCACGGTCTCGGTCGCAGCCATAATCAACAGATCATCAACACCGGCGTCTGGCATCAAGCGCGCCATCGGCACACCGGCCAATATGCCTTGGTTCGCCAGCGCATCCACCACCTCAGTTGCATCTTTTGGCAGTCGGATCGTGATTTCGTTAAAGAAAGTGTCGTTCAAAACCTCGACACCTTTGGTAGCCTGCATCGCCGCTTTCAACTGCTGTGTCTTATGGTGGTTCACTTTCGCAATCGCACGCAGGCCTTTTTCGCCAAGGAGGGTCATATGAATAGTGAAAGCCAACGAACATAGGCTTGAATTGGTGCAAATATTCGATGTGGCTTTTTCGCGTCGGATATGTTGTTCCCGCGTGGAAAGCGTAAGAACAAACCCGCGATTACCGTCAGCGTCAATGGTTTCACCACACAAGCGCCCCGGCATCTGACGCACATATTTTTGCTTGGTGGCAAACAAGCCCACATAAGGCCCGCCAAAGTTCAAACCATTGCCGATGCTTTGGCCTTCGCCAACCACAATGTCCGCCCCCATCTCGCCGGGACTTTTCACTAAGCCAAGCGACATAACCTCGGTCACCACAACAATCAAAAGCGCCTTTTTCGCGTGCGCTGCTTCGGCAAGAGGCGCCAAATCCATCACATGACCCGCGATCGTTGGGTTTTGAACCACAACACAGCTAGTGCTGTCGTCGATGCTGTCAATAATCGCTTGCAGTTCAGTATGGGGATCCGCTGGCTGGGCTTTGAAAGCCACAATTTCGTCATCCGTAAACTGCGTTGTGGTTTCAACCACTGCCCGGTAGTGCGGGTGCAGCCCCCCTGCCAGCAAAGCCCGTTTCTTACGCGTTACCCGCCGTGCCATCATCACAGCTTCTGCGGTTGCAGTTGAGCCATCATACATGCTGGCGTTCGCCACATCCATGCCCGTTAACTGGGCAACCTGGGTTTGAAATTCGAAAATATATTGCAGCGTACCCTGCGCTATTTCAGGCTGATACGGAGTATAAGCAGTTAAAAATTCACCACGCTGGATGATATGGTCCACCGTTGCTGGCACATGGTGTTTATAGGCCCCAGCCCCAACAAAAAACGGCACGCTACCAGCCGCCGTATTTTTAGCCGCCATGCGCGACAGGGTGCGCTCCACATCTATTTCACTTTTATGACGCGGGAGGTCAATTCGTGGGTTCAGATCACCGGATGGTACATCCCTGAACAGTTCATCAACGCTGGCGACACCAACTTTATCCAGCATCTGCTGACGGTCATCACCTGTAAGCGGCAAATAACGCATGCCTTAAACTCCTAAGAAAACTGACGTTTACTCTAAGCCTGCAATGAATTCATTATAGCCTGCTTCGTCCATCAGGCCGTCAAGCTCGCTGCTATCTGACACGGTCATTTTAAAGAACCAGCCATCATCCATTGGGGAACTATTCACCTTGCCCGGCTCGCCCTCTAGGTCTTCATTGATAGCCGTAATATCACCTGTTAGAGGGGCATAAACCTCGCTTGCGGCTTTAACCGATTCGACCACGGCTGCATCGTCGCCTTTGGCATAAGATGCCCCCACTTCAGGCAATTCAACAAATACAATATCGCCAAGTGCATTTTGCGCATGTTCGGTAATGCCAACGGTGGCGATGCCGTCTTCAATCAGCATCCATTCATGATCTTCTGAAAATTTCAACATCGGGCGTCTCCTCTTTCCTTAAAGTCTTATAAAAAGTCTTATAATTTTTTGCGCTTATAGCGCTGCGGCACAAATGGTGTTTTGGCAACCTTTGCCGGATGGGCCTTGCCGCGAATGATCAACTGTATATCGGTGCCTTCTGCTGAGAAAGCATTCGGCACATACCCCATTGCAATCGGGCCTCCATATGTGGGGCCAAAACCGCCAGATGTGATACGGCCAATGATAGTGCCTTCACTATCCGCGATTTCAACACCTTCACGCGCAGGGGCGCGGCCTGATGGCAGAATGCCAACCAAAGATTTTTCAGCGCCGCCTTCAAGCTCGGCAAGAATGCGCTCGCTGCCAATAAAATCTCCGGCCTCCCGGCGCTTTTTGCCAATGGCGAAGGTCACACCCGCTTCAACAGGGCTGTTTGAAGCATCAAAATCATGGCCGGAAAGGCAAAGGCCCACCTCAAGCCGCAAACTGTCGCGCGCACCCAAGCCAATCCATTCAACATCGTCATCCCGCAACAAACGCGCCGCCAATAAAGGGGCTTCTTCTTCGGGAACGGAAATCTCATAACCGTCTTCGCCCGTATAACCGCAGCGCGAGACCCAGCAGACAACACCTTCCAGTGTCACCATTGTGCCTTCCATAAAATTCAAGTCCGCAACCTCAGGAGCGAGTTTTGCCAAAACCGCCTCGGCCTTCGGACCTTGCAGAGCCAAAAGCGCCCGGTCTTCCAATAGTTCGAGCGCAAGCCTGCCCGCGAAACGGTCCTCAAGAATTTCATAATCTTTGGCTTTGCAGCCTGCGTTCACCACTACATACAGAGAACCTTCTGGCTCGAAAGTGCGGGTGACCATCAGATCATCTTCGATGCCGCCCATGTCGTTCAAAAGGACTGTATAGCGCATCTTGCCGGGCTTTAAGACTGCCAAAGCGCTTGGCATAATTTCTTCAAGTATTTTTGCGGGATCACTGCCATCAACCGAACGCATGTAAGACTGGCCCATATGCGAAACATCAAACAAGCCAGCCTTTTCGCGCGTGTGAGTATGTTCTTTCATGATGCCAAGTGGATATTGCACCGGCATCAAATAGCCTGCAAACGGCACCATTTTACCGCCAGCCGCCACATGCATGTCATACAGTGGGGTTTTCAAAAGGGTTTCATCAGATTGAGAAACTTCAGACATATAACACTCTCCGCGCGCGCAAATTGCCAGCCGTAGCCGGATAAAGCGCCCCCTCTGTCACGGAACCTGAGAGATTTGACCATATCTGCCCATATCAGGCGGCAAACAGGCTTACCCCGTCGGTGAGAACTACTTGCTGTTGCCAACCCGCATTTCTGCTTTCCAGAGTGTCAGTAGATCATGCGGTCCTTTTGCCTGAGAGTTTCCGGGGCGGTTGCTCCTTCGGCGCCGATCATCACCAAAATGATATCGGCCTCTCCCGCACAATCGCTACGGTGCTGCATCACAGTACCGTATGACTGATCGTGAGCCGGATCATATGGATATCAGGGCCAGAGTCAATCATCCATATCCGTCACGATCATATTCTCGTTTCTGCAAAGGCCCTACTGATCACATCACACAAAACCTGCAAAGTTTACCTTATTTTTCTTACGCTCATTAAGGCAATTTTAACGGGAATTTGCTTCCATACTCTGAAATCTAGGCATCTGATTGGGGATTGTCATGATACAGCAAAGAAATCGGCTGGCGGCTGCATTGCAGCGCGGCTTTAGGTACAGACGGCGCACCACAGGCATATTGGCCCTGACCTTTGGCATAACCTCTGCCGCGGTGTTTGCTGCATCGCTTTTCGTCAAATCCACCCAAACGGCTGCGACAGCCCCTGTAAGCAGTGGCCTTGCTTTGTTGGCGCTGTTTTTATTCATTGCCATGATTGCTTCCCTTATCAGTATTCGGCGCAGCCACCCAATTGAAGAAGAAATTTACACAGCCCAACAAGAACTGGAAGCCATCGCTGCCCGTCAAGCGATACAATTGAAAAAAGAACGCGCCAAGGCCCGCAAGAGCATCTCGCAGGCAGACCAGTCACGGCATGATTTTCTAAACACGATGAGCTTTGAGCTTAGAAACCCGCTTAATTCTATTATCGGATTTTCAAGTTTACTCTATCAAACGCTTGAAGAAAAAACGCTGCAAGGCAAGCGCAGAACCTATGCGTTTGACATCAACCGTTCGGCCATGCACCTCCTTAATATTGTCAATGAAATCCTAGATGTTTCAAACCTTGGCACCGGATCAGCCGACCTGCGCATTGAACGCATCTCTATGATGGCTTTGCTGGAAGATTGCCACCGCCTTGCCGAAGTAAGAGGAACAAAAACAGGCTTGGCTTTCCTCTATAATTTACCGCAGCAGGATTTTTATTTTAACTGTGACCCAAGCCGCATGAAGCAAATCTTGCTAAATTTATACAGCAATGCCGTTAAATTCACGGATCCACCCGGCACAGTGACTGTCACTGTGCGACAGACAAAAAAGAAAAAAGCTATTCAATTCATTGTCGAAGATGAGGGCATTGGTATTCCGGTTGATGATTTGGAGCGCGTGCTGCAACGGTTTGGAAAAGTAGACAGCCAAGAATATGCTATCCGCAACGAAGACGGGCTGGGTTTAGGCCTGACGCTGGTTCAACAGCTCACCAAGATGCATCAAGGGTTGTTTAAATTTGAAAGCACTGAAGATGTTGGGACCAAGGTGACAATTACCCTGCCCGGCGATTTAATGATCAACACCAACTCAGCGCGGTCATGACGCGGTATCCTCAAGATAGAAAATTTAAAGCTGCCTTATGAGCGCTCTATAGCTGATGACCGCGCCATATTCCTGATAAGCGCTCTATAGTGAACCTGATTAGCGCTCCATATTAAAGACGACGTCCTGCGGTTTCATCTGGAAGCCCAAAAGCAATTCATAATTATAGCGGCGCGCCTGTTCGATGGTTGGGATGATTTGGCCGATAACCTGCTGGCTACCTGCATAGCTGTTGCCATCAAAATTCAGGGTTACTTCAAACTTCTTTTTTGAAACAATTTGGCTGTTATCTTTTAATACAGCCACAAAATAGGGGATTGTTACTGTTTGTTTCTCCAACGCCGGGCCTGCTGTCGCCCCAATATAAAAAGAAACTTCTGAGCGTACATTACCGCCTTCTTCGCAGCTACTTTGCACATCCATGATAGACGCCGTATAAGCAACATCGCTGGCTGTTGTGCCTGATCCATTGAAGCGTGTCAGTGTCCCCACATCGCCAACAACAGCCACAGCGAGGCACCGCGAAACCTGGACTTCAAACGGGCTTTTGTTGCAAGCCGCCAGCAAAAGAAGAAGCGCCGACAGAAATACAAAACGCACAGACATATAAACCCTTTCAGAATAATCCCGGTCGAGGCAAGGCCCCGATTTGGTCGCGATCATAAAAAGAAGCCGCGCAAAGCGCAAGCCAAGTTAAAGCGAGTTTCTATTTTTCAAGCATGACAAAAGTAAGGCAGGCCCCGAACGATGCTTGACCCCCCCGAATTTGGGCGTTAGCAAAGGGGCTTATCGCCGTTCAGGAGTATAGCGTGACAGTTAGCGAAACCTCGGTCAATACCGTCCCCACCCCCGCCAAAGAAAGCCTCCGGATTTTCCTTGCAAACCCGCGTGGTTTCTGTGCCGGAGTTGACCGTGCGATCAAAATTGTTGAGCTCGCGATCAAAAAATTTGGGGCCCCGGTTTATGTCAGGCATGAGATCGTTCACAACCGCTATGTTGTGGAAAGCCTAGAGGCCAAAGGTGCGGTTTTCATTGACGAACTGGATGAAGTCCCAAATGACGTCCCTGTGGTTTTCTCAGCGCACGGCGTTGCCAAATCTGTCCCCGCAGAGGCTGAACGCCGCAAATTGGTGTATGTGGATGCCACATGCCCCTTGGTGTCGAAGGTGCACCGCCAAGTGGAACGCCACCAAGAAGGCGGCCGTCATATATTGATGATCGGGCACCAAGGGCACCCCGAAGTGATCGGCACAATGGGGCAAGTTGAAGAAGGCTCGGTGACACTGATTGAAACTGTGGATGACGTCGAAAGACTTCATTTCCCTGCCGACACAGTGCTTTCTTATGTCACACAAACAACGCTTTCTGTTGATGATACCGCTGATATAGTCGCAGCCCTTGAGGGAAAATTCCCAGAGCTAAAAAGCCCAAAAAAAGAGGACATCTGCTACGCCACCACCAACCGGCAGATTGCCGTGAAAGAAATTGCGCGCCAAGCAGAGCGCGTGATTGTTATCGGCGCACCCAACAGTTCAAACAGCAGACGCCTTGTTGAAGTGGCCGAGAAATCGGGCAGCCGCGCGCGCCTAGTGCAGCGAGCAACCGACCTTGATTTCAACTGGATCAAAGGGGCTAAAACAGTCGGCATCTCTGCCGGGGCCAGTGCGCCTGAGGTTTTGGTTGAAGAAGTAATCAATGCCATAAGAGACCGCTATGAAGCCACGGTTGAGCTAGTGATTACCGCCGAAGAAGACGTTACTTTTAAGGTTCCACCTATTTTCAAGGACATCCACTGATGGCGGTCTATACAGAGGTTGATGCCAAAACTTTGGCTGCGTTTCTCCGACATTACCGTGTTGGGGAAGCTGTATCTTTCAAGGGTATTGCCGAAGGGATTGAAAACTCTAACTATCTGCTAGAGACCACCAAAGGCAAATATATTCTGACGCTTTATGAACGCCGAACTGATCCAAAAGACCTTCCGTATTTTTTAGGCATTATGGAACATCTTGCAAACAAAGGCGTCCCAGCCCCGCTACCGGTGCGTGACACGCACGGCAAAGCATTGCAGACACTGGCCGGTCGCCCCGCCTGTATGATCAGCTTTCTGTCCGGCCTCAGCACAAATATCATGGGCGAAAGCCACTGTGCTGAACTGGGTGCCACACTTGCTCGCATGCATAAAGCGCTGGCTGATTACAGCCCGGAGCGCAAAAATTCTCTTTCCCTTGAAGGCTGGACAGACTTGTTTTCCAAAATTCAGGACCGCGCAGATAGTGTGACGCCGGGGCTAAGCACCCTCATTCAGGATGAGCTGGATTTTCTGCAAAGCAATTGGCCCCGTAACCTGCCTACCGGTACGATCCACGCGGATTTATTCCCTGACAATATGCTGTTCACAGGTGAAACCATCACCGGTGTGATTGATTTCTATTTTGCTTGCAGCGATATGCTGGCCTATGACCTTGCCATCTCTATCAATGCGTGCTGTTTTGATGCCGACCACCAATTTGAAGCCCCAAAAGCAAAGCGGCTGATCGAAATGTATGACGCCAACAGGCCTCTAACGCCCGCGGAACAAGACACTTTGCCAATCCTGTGCCGGGGTGCGGCCATGCGGTTTTTGCTAACACGTCTTTATGATCGGCTGAACCCCGTCGCAGGGGCGACAGTTCAATCCAAAGACCCAATTGATTATGTCAAACGTCTTAAATTCCATCAGCAAGTGAAAGATGCAGCCAGCTATGTCGTTTAAGTCCAGCTCCGCTGAAAAAACCGTCGAAATTTATACGGACGGTGCCTGTTCCGGCAATCCTGGCCCCGGCGGATGGGGCGCGCTGCTGTTGTATGGTGACCATGAGCGCGAAATCTCTGGAGGTGAGTTTGAAACCACCAATAACCGTATGGAATTAACCGCCGCCATCGAAGCTTTGCGGCTGTTGAAACGCCGATGCCCCGTTATTTTGCACACCGATAGCACATATGTTCGCGATGGTATCACCAAATGGATTGAAGGCTGGAAAGCCAAAGGATGGCGCACAGCCGCCAAAAAGCCGGTCAAAAATGAAGACCTATGGCGCGCGCTTGACGAGGCCGTTAAGGGCCACGACATTGACTGGCGCTGGGTAAAAGGTCATGCAGGCGACCCCGGTAACGAGCGCGCAGATGCCCTAGCCAACCAAGGCATGACCATTTACAAACCAGACTGTTAGTCTCTGGAATTTGCTCGTCATCCGCCGTTATTGGCCTGCGAATGTATCCCCGAAAAAATCACCTTCATTCCAGCTTGGGCGCGCATCTTCATTGGCAATCGCACTGGTGATCAACCAATTTACATAAGCAAACTTGGCTCCGGCCTGATAATTGATAGGCAAATCAAGTTGATCTTGCGGTGTATGGTAGGTTTTCCCAAGAAACTGCATAAAGATTTTGCCGCCGTCTTCGCCGTCTTCAGTTTTCCCCCAACCGGTTACGAGAAACACGGCAGGAATACCTTGCTGGACAAAACGGTAATGATCGCTTCGGGTAAAAATACCTTCTTGTGGCATCGGGTCAGGGCTGAGGCCTAACCCAATTTTACCAACTGCTTTTTCCGTAACGGCACCGAGGCTAGACCTGTCAGCCCCAAAGGCCACCACATCGGTAAAATCATATAATAAAACCGGCATATCCAAATTAACATTCGCAACCATCGAAGATTTTTCTACCGTTGGGAACCGGGCAAAATACTCGGCCCCCAACAAGCCTTTTTCTTCAGCCGTTACCGCTGCGAACAAAATTGAACGGCGAGGTTTATGATTTGCTTGGACATAGGCCCGCGCGACTTCCAACATCACGGAAACCCCCGCTGCGTTATCCAAAGCGCCATTATTGATTTTATCATTCCCCTTGGCATGCTCAGTGATGCCGATATGGTCAAGGTGTGCGGAAATCACGACATATTCGTCTTTCAAGGTAGGGTCCGACCCCTCAAGCACCGCGATGACATTCGGGCTTGATATTCTGTCGCTTAAAATGCTGTCCCGCTTCATTTGCACATCACTAAGAAGCGCCATACTGGCAAACTTTCCTGCACTTGTGCTGGCAACCGCTTCAGAAAAGCTTGTACTGGCACCTTCGAACAATTTCAAAGCAACATCCCTACTTATGGCGGCTGAAGCCCCCACCATAGGGTCAGCGACGCCTACATCTTCAGGCATGACCCAATCGAACCTTTTGCGCCCTAAAAATCGCTTTAAGCGTTTGAACGGCCGCCGCTTTTCCATTGCCGGAGAATTTACTGAAATCAACCCGGCAATACCGCGCTTTAAAAGCTCTTTTAGTTTTGTTGATGTCGACCCATGATGTGCACGAATTTCTGTCTGAAACCCTTCAGGCGCCCCTGAAATTATCAGCGCAATTTTACCCTCTAAATCCATACCTTTCAGGTCATCATGGCCAAGCTTCGGCGCATAGATGCCGTACCCTAAAAAGACCACTTGGCCGGACGCTGAGCCTGACGGCTTTTTAACACTGCCGCCCATATAGAAATCATCGCCAAGCGTTAAGCTGGTTTCATGGCCTTGGCTGCGCACAATCATGGAGGCCGTATCCTGATTTAGCTGCGCGGTCTGAAAAGGCACTTCTTGAAAAAAACCGTTTTCACCCTTTGGCTTCAGTCCCAAACGGGCAAATTCAGCGGCGACATAATTTGCCGCGACACGGTAGCCTCTGCTTCCAGTTTCGCGGCCCTCAAGAGTGTCATCCGCAAGAAATGTCATGTCAGCCTTGATGCGCGCCGGATTAAAGCTCTCGGCAGTGATGTTCGAATTATCGGGCCCGGTGCGCGGCGCTATACTGCTTGAACAAGCCGAAAGGGCAAGCATAGCTAACAGCGTCAGACCTAGCCGTAAAAACTGGCGAGAATATATTGTACTGATTGTATTCATATTTATGCTCCCTAAGCCCCTTACCGAGCGCTTGACGCGTCTGCCGTACCATGCTGTGATGCTGTGCCGTGATACCGTGCCATGCACCATAGAATTCCCGCCAGCATAGTCAATCTAAGCGAAAGTATAGTCTAGGCTAAGCGAAAGTGAGATAAGCCGCTCAGCAAACGCACGGCTTTGGTTTCATCAAGAGTGAATATATGCAGCCACTAAAATTGGCTGTTAACGGCCTGACGTAGATGGCCCCTCAAAATGCTTATGGTCTATCAGTTTGTTCTCAAGGCTTCAATGACTGCCCAAAGCCGGTCCTGCCCCCATAAGGTCTCCCCGCCGGCACGAAACGTTGGTACGCCCCAACTGCCTGCTAAGAACAGCTCATTTTGGTTGCTTTCGGCTTGTTTACGCCAAACATCTTCTGGTAAAGCGCCGCGTAATTTGCTTGCAGGGAGCCCCGCCTTAACCAAAATGCGCTCTAAACCTTTGTCGGTGGTCCCGTCGATACCCTCGGCCCACACACCTCGCGTAAAAGCCTTAAAAAAGGCAAGAGCCGTATTGGTTTCATGCCTTTGGTCTTCTTGAAGCAGAGAAAAACCGATCGCCATCGCACGGCGCGTCGCATAACCAAGAGGATCCATTATCCGGCCAAAGGGAATATGTTCTAGCTGCGCCTCGCGTACGGTATCCATCAAGATATAACGCCTTTTCGCAAGTGGTACTTTCATGCCGCGCATCAACATTGGCAAAACGGGTTTTAGCTTTAAACGCACCCCAGATAGCTCTGCAAACTCAGCGATCATTTGCAGTCCCAAATAGCTATAAGGACTGCGTACAGAGAAAAACACTTCGACCGTGCGACCTGCGACAGATTTATCTACAGTTTTCAGCGTGTGCCGCCAAAGGCGTGTTAATTCAAAATGAACCTCACCGTCGCCTAATCCAAGCCGGTTCAGACGCATTTCCAAATGGTCCATTCGGTCTAGGCCTATATAAAACTCGCCCTCATAATAAAGCGCTGCGCTGGCATAATGCCCAAGCGTACGCAACCGCTTTTCATTCTCGGCCAAGACTGTTTCTTCAATACCAGCCGATGCGCACAGCCGCTTAACACCGGCCACATCCAACCGCCAAAGCGCCGCACCGACCTCTTCGGCTATCCGTAGAAAATTGGGATCATCTTGAACGCTGGCCAAATAGCGGTTGGCCATACCCACGCTAAACCTGTCAGGCACGACCGCCCTTTCAGGAAAACCTAACCCATACAAACGGGCAAGCCGAGAGGCGTCTAAAATACTGTAAGCTTCATAGCGCGCCGGATCAGGGTACATATCAGCGGGCAAACGCTCCACGACAAGCGGGCGAATTTTAACTCGAAACCGCGCCGCAAGATCCGGCAGTGCCTGCACCATCAACTGGCAATATGGATCATCTGCGCGGTGGAAATATAATATCTCATGGTCACGACCCGCCAAACGCCGCCGCAGTTCAGCAAAGCGGCGTTTGATATTGATGCGCAAATTGCTAGTCAACCAACGGGTGACTGTTGTTTTCACGAAGGCGCCGACACTCATACAAAAGGCTTTTGTTGTTAGTCCTGAATTGATTCGACTTTTAATATAGTCCCTTCAACAGAAATAACACGCACCTTCTCACCAGCGTCTGTATCTGGCCCTTCTGCAAGCCAGCGACCGTCCCCTACTGAAACATGGCCTTGGCCATTTTTAATCGCATCTGACACCACATAGGTTTTGCCGATATGGTTCTGCCCTCGCCGGTTAACGGGCATATCCTCTTCAGGACCATTTTTCCCGTAAACATACCGGTGCCCAATATAAATAGACACGGTACCAAGACCTGCAAATATCAAGGCATGACCCTCATATTCAAGCCCCGGAAACAACCATGCGAACACGCCTGTCACCGATGCTGCCAAGCCAATCCACAAAAGATATACACCCGGCAGGGCAATTTCACCGACCAGCAGTAAAATAGCCGCTGACCACCAAAGCCAATGTGCATTTTCAACCATCCAAGGGATATAGTCTTCCATAATTTAGGCTCCTATCACTCAGCATTTGGAACGCGCGACCGACCACCAATTGTGGGCCTGTCTTTGTTCAGGTCTTTAAACAGTTCAGAAATCCCGCCAATAGAACCGATTACGCCTGAGGCCTCCATCGGCATAAAGACCAGTTTTTCGTTTGGTGAGCTGGCAAAATTGCCAAGTGCCTCAATATATTTCTGTGCCACAAAATAATTGATCGCCTGAGGATCACCCTCTGCAATAGCTTTTGAAACCATATCTGTTGCCTTGGCCTCAGCTTGGGCTTGCCGCTCACGAGCTTCCGCATCTCTAAAGGCGGCCTCACGGCGGCCCTCGGCATCAAGGATAGCCGCTTTTTTGTCCCCTTCAGCACGCAAAACCTCGGCATTACGCTGGCCTTCCGCTTCCAGAATAACCGCGCGCTTGTCACGTTCAGCCTTCATTTGGCGCGCCATAGCATCGACAATATCGCGCGGAGGGGAAATATCTTTAATCTCAATCCGGGTGATTTTCACGCCCCAAGGCTGCGTGGCTCCGTCCACCACATTCATCAAACGCGCGTTTATATCATCGCGCTTGGATAAAAGTTCATCCAAATCCATCGATCCCATCACGGTTCTAAGATTGGTCATCGTGAGGTTCAATATTGCAAGAACAAGGTTGTTGACCTCGTAGCTGGCTTGCGATGCATCAAGGACTTGGAAAAACACCACACCATCGGCTGCAACCATGGCGTTATCCTTGGTGATAACTTCCTGTGTTGGAATATCGAGCACCTGTTCCATCATGTTTATTTTGTGACCGATACGGTCAATGAAAGGCATAATGAGATGAAAACCCGGTGTCAGTGTTTTGGTGTAACGGCCAAATCGCTCAATCGTATATTCAAATCCCTGACCCACAGTAACAACCGCGGAAAAGATAAAAACAACAGCCAAAAAACCGATCAGGCTAACAACAACTGCGAACATTCCTGGCATAATAAAACTCCCCCAAAGTGTGAAATGATTGAAAATCGAATTTTATATATAGGGGTTTATCGCGCAAATTAAAAGGGCGGTCTAAACCGCCCCTTAGTGTAACTCACTGAAATCAACGCTAATATTATAGCTGAGAAAGAATATGTTCTGCGCTAGACACCTGAAAAGCGCCGGGGTCTTCCACGTTCAATTCTGTAACGGTTCCGTCCTCAACAATCATGGCGAAACGCTTGGAACGCATCCCCATACCAAAAGCTGAGGCATCCATCTCTAGGCCTATGGCCTTGGTAAATGTGCCGCTGCCATCAGCTAACATAGTCACTTTACCCTCTGCACCGCTGGCTTTACCCCATGCGTGCATGACAAACACATCATTGACCGCAAAACAGGCCACTTCATCAATGCCTTTGGCTTTAAAGGCCTCAGCATTTTCGACAAAGCCCGGTAAATGTTTGGCCGAACATGTGGGTGTAAACGCACCCGGAACCGAAAACACAACTATTTTGCGCCCAGCAAAATATTCGTCAGTATTGACGGGGCCGGGGCCATCTGCGGTCATTGTTGTTAGGGTCGAGGAGGGAATTTTATCACCAACTTTAAGGGTCATGCGCATATCCTTTTAAAGCCGCAACCATGCGATATTATCGCAAGAACGGCGCTGAAATTTAACTATAGATGAAAATACTCTACCAAAGATACGCACTTGGCATGGGCTTGCAAGATGTATTTGATCATAAGAACGCCAAAAACCCACCCTGTGAGGCACTATTTCGGGAGCGGAATTTTCCGATCAATGGCAAAACCATGTCCGTCTGTAAAACTAAGCCTTACGGTTAGGCCGCGCAGGTCTTCGGTTTTTTTGTTGGTCATAGCTGGCAAAATAAAGCGGGCTTTCTTGCCTCCATTGCTTAGGCGTACTTTCGGTAGACCAAAATAGAACATATCGTTCACTTCTGCCAGCATATCAGCTTTGCTTAAATCCATATCGCCGCGCACATCAACAATGATTTTCTGGTGGCCAACGCTACCGACCACCTTAGCACCCAGAATTTCCAAAGGGCTATTTGGTTGCTCTATAGGGTCTGGTACTTTTGCAAGCCACGTCTCAATGCGGATGTCGTGCGCAGAAGACGATTGTGCAATATCGGTTGATGAGACCGTGTAAAGCTGCTCGATTGGAACACATATATCCTTGCAGACCATAAATTCCACACGCAGCTTAACATCACCTGTTGGTATATTCTGAAGGCGGAATGGCAAAAGCAATTGGTGGCTATAGCCATAGGTTTGGATGCCAAACAGTTCGAAGCGCTTTGGGAAAGGATACAGTGGGGCAATTTCCGTTGCGCCGTAAAAAACCCGCACCGGCAACCCTGCTTCACCCGGTGAACGCCAGTAAGTTTTCCAACCATCCGCAAGCTTTACTTCCCACGCCAGAAGAACCCCATCTGATGTGGTAAGGTCGCTAGACGCCGTCACAACCCGCGTTTGAGCCATGCCCTCATGATCAATCCACGGCGTTTCACCTGCCACACTTGACGCACTGGCAAATAAGGTTACTGACGCGCCCAACAAAAAAGCGAACACTGTAGAAAAAATACGCAAAATCCTGCTCCTGAAAAATGTGCCTCTCTTTACCAAGCTTTGCTGGCCATTGCCAATGGCCTTTTATCACAAAGCTGTCAGTCGTTGCCAAACATGAGGCCCAAACAGGGCAAATTCCTGTACATCTCATCCTTTTCGACCTGTCATGATTGCGTGCGTGGAGAGTGTTCGTTAAACTGACTTTCTTTTTTGAAAGGCCTTAAAGCTGTGACATCGTCTAACTTCCTTGACGGAAAATTACTTTTGGCAATGCCGAACATGACAGATCCGCGCTTTGATCGGTCTGTTATTTATCTATGTTCGCACGATGCGTCTGGCGCGATGGGGCTTGTTATCAGTCAAGAGTTTGAAAATCTGACCTTCAGCGAGCTATTAGACCAACTGGACATCAAAACCGACGACACTGTATCTGATGTGACGGTTCATCGGGGCGGCCCTGTTGAACCGGGACGCGGCTTTGTCCTGCATTCTGCTGATTATG
>WFTS01000135.1 GCA_015485385.1 Kordiimonadales bacterium
ACATAAAGGCTTTGTTTGCTCTCAGAATTTATTTGCCCTAACAAACAGCCTAGCTTTAGCTGCAGGACGTCTCCGCCCTCGTGCATACGACCAAGATCGGCCAGCAACAGCAAGACCAGTAACTGCAAGATGGGCCAATTTCCCCCCAAGATGAGCCAGCAACATCAAGGTCGGCCAGTTCCCCCCCAAGAAACGGGCCAGCTCCCCCAATATCTATTAGTAGGTCCAGGCGCGGTTTTGGATCACCACCCGATAGCCGTCTAGATCCTCAAACGTGCGGCCTTCTGCGTCCCAATATGGGTTATAAGCCTGAACATCCTTAAAACCCGCATTTTCCATCCGGTTGCAGACATCTTGCCAATCATATTCATCGGGTACATAAAAAACCAACAGGTTTTCTTCGGTTGGGGCTTTGCCAACAGTGACGCCGTGGTGCTGAGTAAATTCCAGATGGTAAGCATGTTTAGGGTGGCCCAAAAACACACCGTCAAATCCGGCATGGTTTTCAAAAGCTCCCAAACGCTTAAAGCCAAGTCCCTGTTCATACATCTTGGCAATAGCATGTAAGTTATCCGTGGGCCTAGCCACACGCATAACACAAGAAGGATCGATCATTTTAATTGCCCATCGTCTCAAAAATGAGCCCCACCGAGGGCATAGTAGCATTTTGTTTCGTTAAAGTCGAAAAGAAGATGTGGAAAGTTGAAAAGAAGATTTCATCCTATCATTGGAAAAAACGACTCGCTTTCAAAGGCTTATCCCTTTTGGCACCACACCGGTGGTTCTGTAAAACAATAGTGACTTCTTTTATTGCTAAAGCTATGGCATAAAACGAAAATTAGGAACGTGTCACAGGGTGGGTGGCCGTCAAGCAGTGTGGCACTTTGGATGGAAGCAGTAAAATTTAAAGTACGGGCAGCGGATCAAGCCCTTGGCGGACAAGATATTTTATCGCCAGCCGAGCATGACCGTCTCGCAGGAATGCATGAGGGCGCTCGTCCAGCCTTTGTGACTGCGCGCGCAATGCTGCGGACGGCACTTGGGGATTATATGGGGCTGATGCCCTCGGCTGTTCCGCTGTTGCAAGAGGGCGCGGGCCGGGTTTTTATCGATGGTTTTGATGATAGTGAACCGCCTTTTTACAGCGTAAGCCACACTGGCGGGGCCGAGGACGGCATTGCCGCTGTTGCGGTGGCCGAAACTTGCCCTATCGGAATTGATATTCAGCAGATCGACCCGGCCGTAAACTGGCGGCGCGTGGCCGAACGTCGCTTTCCGGACGCTGAATGGGCGATCCTTTCTGGCATGCCAGACGAAGAAGGTCGTATGCTGTTTTTCACTCTGTGGGCGATCAAGGAAAGCTTCGTCAAGATGGAAGACGGCAACCTGATGACCTATCTGCGCGAGGTAGAACTGGATTTTACAGACGGTAATTTGGCGTTGGCGACGCCTACGCCGGGCGGCTGCAGCAAGGCAACAATATTTTTCCATTTTGTGCCAGAGTTTCAGCTTGCGGTGGCGATGGTGGCTGCGTGTGACATAACCGTTGCTCTGGACTGCGATATTCAAACAAATCAGCGCCGGGCTGACCCGCTGAGCCACACTGCAACAGTTGGTGAATAGGATGGGCCATCCATGACCTACGCCTTCACCGACTTAGCAGATTTTGGTTGGACAGATTTCTTCCAAAAACAGATTTCCGCGACTGAGGATGCCGCACGGTTTCCGGCCAAAGTGGTTGAGGTCCACCGGGGGCAAATCCGCGTTGTGGGGCCAGGCTTTGATGCCCTTGTGCCCCCCTTAAAGGCTGATTTGGACGGTGTAAAAACCATTTCCACCGTCGGGGATTGGTTATTGGTGGATGCAGCGACACACCTGCCTGTGCGCTTGCTTGAACGCGCAAGCCTGATCCAGCGCCGCGCACCGGGCAGTGACCGCAAGATGCAGTTGATCGCGGCCAATATTGATACGCTGTTTATCGTCACCAGTTGCAACCAAGATTTTAACGCCGCGCGGCTGGAACGCTATTTGGTGCTGGCGTCTGAGGCTGGCGTGACGCCGGTTTTGATCCTCACTAAGGCTGATCTATCCGATGATGCCACTAATTTTGAAAAGGCTGCTCATATCTTGTTGCCCGGGCTTCGGGTTGAGGTGATCGATGGACGCAGTTCACAGAGCGCACAGGCGCTGGCACCTTACTGTACCGATGGGCAAACGGTGGCGCTTGTCGGCTCGTCTGGTGTGGGAAAATCAACCCTGATCAACACATTGATGGGGTCTGGGAAGATCGAAACGCAAGGGATCCGCGAAGACGATGCCAAAGGCAGACACACCACCACGGGCCGCACCTTCTACCGGTTGCCAACGGGCGGTTGGATACTGGATACACCCGGCATAAGGGGCCTTGATGTAACCGAGGCCGCCGCCGGGTTGGACGATGTATTTTCCGATCTGGCAGACTTGGCGGGCACGTGTAAATTTAGTGATTGCGCCCATGCCAGCGAACCCGGCTGCGCGGTGCAGCGGGCGATCAAATCGGGGGATTTAGAGCAAAGCCGCTTTAACCGCTGGCAAAAACTGACCGCTGAAGACGCCGCCAATACACAAACCATAGCCCAGCGCCACGGCCGCGACCGCGCCTTCGGCAAGAAAATCCGCGCCGCAAAAAAGCACAAAAAACGCTACCGGGACGCGTGATATGGCTGAGAGAGTGAGCAATTTATCTATTGACAAAAAGTTTCCAAAATGGGAACATTTGCTATGCGGATAATAGCACGCCGGACCTTGGTTGAATTTTCCGTCAAGCACAGGGATGCGAAAAGTCATCTTGATGCTTGGTGGAAAATGGCGGTAGCAGCCGATTGGGCCACGCCGCAAGATGTTAAAAACGCCCTTCCAAAATCTAGCATTGTTGCGGATAATCGGGTGGTTTTTGATATTTGCGGCGGTCATTACCGCTTGGTGATTAAGTTCAACTATCCATACCGGGTGGGCTATGTCCGATTTATAGGCACGCACAGCGCGTATGATAAAGTTGACGTAACAACCATTTAGGCGCGTAGGAGCACACTATGGTGACCGTAAATCCAATTCGAGATAATGTGTCTTATGAGGCGGCGCTGTTGCGTCTTGAAGCTTTGATGGATGCGGAGTTTGGCACACCTGACGGCGACGAACTTGATGTGCTGGCAACCCTAGTAGCAGCATACGAAGAAAGTCGCTATCCGCTTGATGCCCCGTCAGCGCTGGGGGCCATAGAATTTATCATGGACCAAAAAGGCTATAGGCAGAAAGATTTCGCAGCCCTGATAGGCAAGGCGCGTGCGTCGGAAATACTCAGCAAAAAACGCGGCCTTTCAATGAAGCAAGCGCAAACCCTACATAAAGAATGGGGCGTGCCCGCAGAGGCGTTGCTGGCAGGGTAAGTATGCAAACGCAGATTTTAGTTGCAGAAATTGATGGGCCTAAACCACGCTCGGCCTGCCCGTATCAATCGGCCCTTGATGACCGGCCTCTGCTAATTTTTCGGCGAGGATTTGTCGGCCTTCACGCTCGGCCAAGTCGGCCTCTGCATCCGTGATGGCGACCATTTGCAACAGTTCCACTTTGCCTGTCACTAAGCTGAAATCGCGGGTGGCGCTTGCGGGTTCTAGTGCGATGAAATTTGTCAAGGCGCAGTTATCTTCACCGTTTACTGGCACCCCTAAGCGCACGATACTGCCGACGCTTAGGTCGCTTTGATCTTTATAGTGGCCAGCCGCGATCAGCAGGTTATAGGCCATCAGGCGCGCTAATTTATCTGCGGCCCATGCCTCGCGTAGGGGGGTCTCTAGGATGAACTCCACCCCAAGGCCCGACCATTCGTCAACCGCACTGTCAAAGGCGTTCGACAGGCCGCTGGTGGCGTAAAGCCACGATTGGCGCGTCTCTGTTGGTGGGAAGGTCATTATACTGTGGTGCAGCCAGAAAGGATGGACAGAATTACGGTCAAAATCTTGTTTGAATATATCTTCTGTCAGGCAGACGGGCGCTGCGTCGGGTCTGCCGAATAGGCTAGGGTAAAAGCTTTCCTCGCGCTGCTGCCAACCGATGTGCAGTAAGCTTTCGGCCTCATGTTCAGCGCTTGCATTGTCGCGTACGGGCGTCCCAAACAGGATAGTTTTCAGGGTATCAAAGATCGATCCAGCCATAAGTTCTCAGCCTGTTGGTGTGTTGCTAAATTGCGGCGCATCTGCGTCATAGCAGTTGGTTAAGCCTTGCTCAATCGCAATCGGCGCTTGCGCTTTTGGCGTTGATTCAGTAGCGAAGAAGGCAAGAGCGCAACATAGGTGTGCTGAGGGATCGCACCATGATCTGGCACTCATATGTTTTACGAGGCAAACCAAGGGGGCATTATGGCATTTTCGCTTCACATCGGCGACGTGAAAACGGGCCAGAGCATTGAGGTGTCAAACGACAGGCCTTTTGTATTGTTTGGCGGTATGAATGTGCTGGAAAGTCGGGATTTGGCGTTTGAAATTGCCGCACATTTTGTTGAGGTCACCAAACGGCTTGGTGTGCCGTATGTGTTTAAAGCCAGCTTTGATAAAGCCAATCGTTCAAGCGTGCATTCCTTCCGGGGGCCGGGGCTAGAGAAAGGCTTGGCCCTGCTGGCTGAGATTAAAAGCGAATATGGTGTGCCGATCATCACCGATGTGCATGAGCCTTACCAAGCGGCTGCGGCTGCACAAGTGGCAGATGTGATCCAACTGCCAGCGTTTCTTGCACGTCAGACCGATTTGGTGGCTGCCATGGCAAAAACCGGCGCTGTGATCAACGTAAAAAAACCTCAGTTTCTGGCCCCCGACGAGATGCGCCACATCATCAAAAAATTTCATGAAGGCGGCAACAAAAAGATAATGCTGTGTGAGCGCGGCAGCGCGTTTGGCTATAATAATCTGGTCGTTGATATGCTGGGCATGGACCATATGAAATCTTTGGCGCCTGTTGTATTTGATGCGACCCACGCGCTTCAAAACCCCGGTGGACGGTCAGATTGCGCAGGCGGTAGGCGCGTTCAGGCGGCGGCCTTGGCGCGCAGTGGCATGGCGCTCGGGATCGCAGGACTGTTTATCGAGGCCCACCCCGACCCTGACGCCGCCTTGTGTGATGGACCGTGCGCCTTGCCGCTTCACGCGCTGGAGGGCTATTTGGTGCAAATGAAGGCGATTGACGATCTGGCAAAATCCTTTGATCCTTTGGTGACGGAGTGAGCATGATGGCGCTGCGGCTTTTCGCTCTTGATGTGGACGGCGTTCTAACGGACGGCTCGATGCTGTATGATGCAGATGGTGAGGCCCTGAAGGTTTTTCATGCTCATGATGGTTTGGGGCTGGTTTTGTTGCGTAGGCTGGGGTTTGAGATCGCGGTGATTTCAGGCCGGGATAGCGCGGCATTAAAAGCCCGCCTTGATGATCTGGGTATCCGTCATAGACGATTGAAATGCAGCGACAAGGTCGCGGCGCTGGCTGATATTTGCGAAGATATTGGTTGCTCGTCTTCTGAGGCGGTATTTATGGGCGATGATCTGATTGATCTGGACGTGATGCAAGCCGCTGGGCTTTCACTTGCGCCCGCGAACGCGGTGGCGGCTGTCAAAGATGCGGCAGATCATGTGACCACGGCCTCAGGCGGGAAAGGGGCGGTTCGCGAAGCGTGCGAACTTTTAGCCGAAAAAATGGGCGGCTCGCTTGAAGATATGGCGCGCGGCGTGAAACGGACTTTGGTTCAGTGACAGACGCTATTCCAATTAAAATTGTTATTCCGGCGCGCTATGCCTCAAGCCGTCTGCCCGGCAAGCCGCTTGCGGATATTGCAGGCAAGCCCATGCTTCAGCATGTGTATGAGCGCGCGCTTGAGGCTAAAAATACGCGGGATGACATAGTGATTGCAGCAGATGATGACCGTATCATTTCGGCTGCGAAAGGGTTTGGCGCACAGGTTGTGAAAACCAGTGACACGCACCAAAGCGGCACTGACCGCATCGCTGAGGTGGCATCGCTTATGGGGTGGGGCGATAACGAAATTGTGGTGAACTTGCAAGGGGACGAGCCTTTGATGCCACCTGCATTTGTACGGTTGGCGGGGGAGGCTTTGGCCCAAAATCCAACCGCCGACATGGCAACAGCCAGCTGTGCTATTACCAACCCTGAGGATGTAAGCAACCCCAATGTGGTAAAGCTGGTAACCCGAGAGGACGGAACCGCGCTTTATTTTTCCCGTGCGGCTATTCCGTTTGATCGCACTGGCTCGGCGCAAGGGTCTGGCCCCAGTGCTCAAGCGGATTTGGTTGATATGTCGCGGTATGACTATCAGCGGCACTTGGGGCTTTATGCTTACCGTGTGAAAACGCTGGCGTTGCTTGCAAGCTTGCCGCCTGATCCTCTTGAATTATTAGAGGGACTAGAGCAATTGCGCGCCCTTTCTGCGGGTTTGAAAATTCATGTGACAAAAGTGGCCGAGGCCCCGCCGCACGGGGTCGATACACCTGCTGATTTAAAAGCCGTTCGCAACGCCTTGGGGCATTTCCATGAATGAGCCAAACCCTTCAACAAAGCAGAAACTTGGCCGTGCCTTTACGAACTCGCGCGGGATAGCCGGTGACAATTTATTGCCCGCCTTGCTGGGGCGCCGGATCAAATATGGCCTGAAGGGCGCGGAAGCGGGGATTGGCCCAGAAGTGGGAGGCGGCCCAGAAGTGGGAGGCGACACAGAAGCGGGGGGCGGCACAGATGTTGGTGCAAATGCAGCAGCCAGCCCAACAGAAAGCGCCAAAGCGAACCCAATAGCACAATCCAAAGCAGGCCCACATGTCGAGGATGTCATCATAGGATGGGGTCAGAAGGATAATACGCAAAAAGCCCGTGATTATGCGGCACGCAAAAAGCTGCCTTACTGGCGGCTTGAAGATGGTTTTTTGGGCTATCTAAGCCACCCAAGCCTTGATAAACGGCGTCTATCTTTGGTGGTGGATGCCTCTGGTATTTATTATGATGCCCACTCGCCAAGCGACTTAGAGAATATGCTCAATCGCGATAATTGGATAACGCCTGAATTGCTTGCCCGCGCCGAGGCGGCCATGGCGCGTATCCGACGCTGGCGCTTGTCGAAATATAATCATGCGCCGTTTGATCTGTCAGCTAAGCTTCAGGAAAAGCTCGCGGCATATAAAGGCCCCAAGGTTTTGCTGGTGGACCAAACCCACGGTGACAAATCGATCCAAGACGGCATGGCGTCCGATGATATGTTCCAGACAATGCTTGAGGATGCTTTGGCGGAAAACCCCACAGCCCTTGTGATCGTGAAGGTACATCCTGATGTGCTGGCTGGTACAAAACGCGGGCATTTCAGTGTTTCACAAAGCCATGACCGTATTTTGTATGTCGCTGAGGAAGCCACACCGCAGGCCCTTTTGGAAAAGGTGGATCAGGTGTATGTGGTTACCAGCCAAATGGGACTTGAGGGCCTAATTGCGGGCAAAAAAGTAACCTGCTACGGCCTGCCATTTTATGCAGGTTGGGGGCTAACCCACGATAAACAGCTATGCGAGGCGCGCATTGCAAACCGCACGCTCGCGGAATTGTTTGCGGCCTCTTATATGCTCTATACGCGCTATGTGGATCCGTTCACCGGCCAACGAGTTGAAATTGAACGCATCCTCGACCTGCTTGTCGCGGAACGTCAGATGAAACGGCCAAAGGCCACACGGGTTTTAGCGGTTGGCTTTAGCCTGTGGAAACGTGGGTTTTTGCCTGAATTTTTTCACGGATTTTTTAGATCACCTGCGCGTGAGACAAAATTTATCGCCCCTACAGCCACGGCCACCATAGACTATAGGCCCGGTGACAGCCTTGTTGTTTGGGGCCGTAAGCATGAGGCCGAGACGAAAGGCGTGCCAGACCATATTCCGGTGTGGCATATGGAAGATGGCTTTTTGCGCTCGGTAGGATTAGGGAGCGACCTACGCCGGCCTTCATCCTTGGTTTTTGATCAAACCGGCATTTATTATGATGGCCCTCTTCCAAGCGATTTAGAGGCATTTCTGGCTAGTCATGCCTTTGATCACTATGATATTGAGCGCGGAAAAGCCCTGCGAGAGCAAATCCTGAAAGCCAAGGTCAGCAAATATAATGTTGGCGAAAAAGGTGGGTTAGATTTCAAAACGCGGGCTACGGGGCGTGAAATTATACTGGTGCCGGGCCAAGTGGAAGATGATGCCAGTATCTTGCTTGGCTCGCCAAATGTTAAGACAAACGCAGCGCTTTTAGCGGCGGTACGCGATGCGGCGCCTGATGCCTATTTGATCTATAAACCCCACCCGGATGTGGTAAGCGGCAACCGTAAAGGCGCCGTGGCGCAAACGGTGCTGGATTACTGCGTGAATGATCTGGTGATAGACGCGGATATTATCGACGTTCTGGACGCAGTGGACGCTGTTCACACCATGACCAGCCTCACAGGGTTTGAGGCCCTGATGCGCGGCAAAAAGGTAACCACCCACGGTATGCCCTTTTATGCGGGCTGGGGTTTGACAACCGATATGTGTGATCTGCCAAGGCGCGGCAAAAGCCTAAGCGTGGACGCCTTGGTGTACGGAGTGCTGTGTGTTTATGCGCGCTATGTTAGCTGGCCCGGTGGCACAAGCACCAGCCCCGAAGCGATCGTGGCAGAGATTGCCGCCAGCGCTAAATCCTCAAAGATTAAGGGCGGTCCCTTAGCCCCGATCACCCGGCTTGGCCGTAAAGCTCTTTATCTGGCGCAAGCGCTTAGGCGCTAGGCGTTGGGGCGCTAGGGATAGGATGGTAGGCGTGAGACGCTAAGGCTAGGACGCTCGGTCCTAAGAATGAGAACGCTCTGCCCACGCCGTTTTTGCTATTTTTAGCATTTTGGGGCGTTTTTCTTTTGCCAGATGTGCGATGAAGGCTTCATGGGCTGTATCAACGGCGGCCCCCATATCTGTTTCCTCTCCCCAACGCCAATTGCTGCCAATTGTCAGGTCTTGGATCGGATCAAACCCATAGGATTTCAAGAAGTTCCGGTCTGCGGCAAATCGGGCTTCTAGGCGAAGGGCATCCTTTTGGGTGATTTCAGTATATTGAGCGAAATCAGGGAAACTATCGTGCAATAGGGCTAGTTCTTTAGCTATTTTATGGCGCATTGAAATGGATGTTTTTTGCGTGTTCAGGCGTCGCAACAAGGCCGCAAACGGGGCGGTTAAAGTTGGATTAGGCTGGGTTTTAGGGGGCGCTTCAAACCCGCCTCTATAGGCCAGTGGCTCCATGATTTGGTCCACCAAATCTTCTTTAATCCGATTATAAGGGCTAACATGTAAATTGGCCTTGCCGGTGAGCTTTCGCCAAGCTTTGGTTACAGCCCGGTAATCAAGCGTGCGGTTTAAGGTCTGAGCCGTAACCGTATCAGGGTTCATAAACGCATCAAAACTGGCGGTATAGCCAACATTTTGGCACACTTCCCGGTAAAATGAGATGGCATAATCGATATGCGGGCGAAAAACCAAAAGCGCGTGTAAGTCAACGCTGTCAAAGCAAGGGGCGACCTCTTGCAGTTTTTCAATCGCCAGAGGATGCGAAAAGCCTTCGTAACTGATCAGTGCCTGCGAAAGGTCTTCAGATTGGTTCAAGTGACTGATGATCTGCGGGAAGCCATTTTTTTTGCCGCTAATCAGATCAATACCCAAAATGCGGTGGGCATGTTTGTTGTGGGGCGTATGAATACCAAGCCCAAGGGTCGGATAATAGATACCATTCTCTGATAGGCGGGCCTGGTTATGATACAGCATATGCTGAAAATAGGTTGTTCCGGTTTTATAGCTGCCGGCATGGATGAAAAGCTTTTTGCGGGCCGGTTGTTTATGTTTTAAATGGGATGAAAACCAGTTTTTGACCGCTTTGATCATGCTTGTAATCCGACATTGACGTTTTGCACCGTACCCTATCTTGTTTGCCCACCTAGCACGCCACTTTGTTTGTTGCCAGTATTAAAGCAAGGCCTTTGCTGTGCTGTTACGTTGACATGCAACCGAGGTGTCTTCATATAAGGGCTTCACAGTATGGCAAGCGGGGACAGGCTTTTGCTGCAAGATCAATCAGCATGGCAAACACAATTGATGAAACACCTAAGCCATTGGTCTTGGGTGCATAAATTGTATCAATATAGCGATAAGCATCTGATCATTGCGGATGAATTTTTTGTCGATATCCTTCGAAACGCACGCGCGAAACCGTTAAAAGCTAAAACCGCAACCCCAGAGACTTATGGCCCGGTTCTTAATGCTAAGATCAAGAAGATACTGGTTTTTTGCCGGTCAGGCGAATTGGCGCTTGTGCGTAAACTTCAGAAGAAACACCCTAAAATTGCCGTAACATCTGGAACATATGGATATATGCTAACCGGCCCCGACAGGCAGCCTCGGATGCGCGAATTTAAACCCGCCATCAAGGGGGACGGTGCGACGACAAGGCCAAAGCCGGTGCTTATTTTGTCTACCGCATATGCCGAGGCAGAATTTATGGCGGCTCTTATGAAGGCCAACGGCTTGCCGGTGTTTCATGAGTATCTTGGGCGACCGTTTGATACATGGTTGCAGGCGCATGACTATTTCCAGCCGCTGCGATTTTATCGCGCTGCCGAGCAAGCGTTTGCAAGCGGCGATACATTTCATTTTCTTTTGCAAAGCGATGTTTTAAATCGTGTTTTTGCGCGGTCTAGCTTTAAAGAACGGCATTTTATAAAGGCGCTTGAGCAGGCAGATGCTTCGGTTATTTTGGTGAAGCGCCGTGATAGGGTTGCCCAAGCGATCAGTGGGCAACTGTTGAACCGAACCAACGAGCGCTCGCTCTGGACTAAAAAAGCCACCAGAAGCATGGCGTGTAAATATCTGCCCACAGATTTAAATGGCTGTGTTCAGCGCCAGCGTCTTATCGCGGCGGATGAAGCTATGTTGGATAGGGTTCATGCTTCACAGGCGAGTAGCCGTGAAATATATCTGGAAGATTTTATCGCGGATCAAGCTTCAGGGCTGGTGGAGATAGCAGCGTTTCTGGGGGAGGCACCTCCCAAGGACGTGCAAACACTGGATTATGATGCTGGCTTTGAAACTGCCGAGCATATCCCAGAAGCCTTTACCGCCTACCGGCGTGAACTTACGGACAGGATTGGCAACCACAGCAGATTATTGATTTAGCGTTTATCACACAGGAACAACGGGCTTTGTGGGCGCTGCTTTTTTCTGAATTTGCGGGCGCTGCCTTCAGTTGAGGGCCTCCGCCTTCAGTTGAAGGGGCCTAAGTGTGGCTCTCAGGTGTTGGATTGATATCGGCGATTTCCTCAATCAATTCTGTGGTGGAAATGCCCTGCGTGCGGGGCAGATATACCACTTCGCAAATGTCTTTAAACTGGTCAAACCGGCCTTCCCAATCATCCCCCATTACCAACACATCGGCTCCGAATTGTTTGATATAGTCGCCTTTCAGCTCAAGCGATTTTTCGACAAAAACCTCGTCCACACAGGCAAGTGCGCTGATAATATCCATGCGGTCCTGAGTTGTGTAAACCGGCGCACGGCCTTTTTTTGAAAGGTTTAAATCGCTGCAGGATACGCCGACGATCAATTTATCGCCCAGTTTTGCGGCGCGCTGCAAAAGACGCACATGTCCGATATGCAATAGATCATACGTGCCGAATGTGATGATGGTTTTCATGGGCATTTTGCTTCGAGAATGAATTTACAGGCGCTTGAGAGCATGCAATATAGCGTGATGTACGGTTTGTAAAGCGGCGGTTGTATTCTGTCTCTGTTACGCAGGTTACGGCGGCGCCATTTGGGGCGCACCGGTTTCTAAGTGGGAAATCCATAATTTGTTATGAAGAATACTATCTCAGCCTTTACTCTTGAGCCTGTAAAGAAGGAGTGCCGCGATTTCATTGAAGCGGCATCTCCCACGGCGTTAAATCATATATTGCGCGGTCATGCGGGCGCGCCGGGCGACTGCCTGTTTCCGGCCTATATCGCTGTGCCGCAGGGGTTTTCAACGTTTCGGGTGCGAGCAGGTACGGGTACGCCCACTTCGCTTTGTTTTTCCAAAGTGATGTTTGTTGGCAAGCTAGACGGCGAAGACAGGCTTCAGGATGTCTCTGAATATGCTGTCTGCAGCCAAAGTTCGTGCCATGCAGGCGCCCGAAATTTGGACGCAGGAGCAACGGGCCATGCCTATAGCAACAATGTTCATACCGGAAAAGAAATAGATCCGTGGTGGCAGGCTGATTTCCCAGACAATGTGCAAGTGCGTCAGATCTATTTTTACCGGCGCGGGGACTGGTTTATCATCAATGATAAGCGTATTCGCTTATGTGCTGTCAGTGCTTCGGGCGATGAGAGGCTTTTGTTTGATCCTTACAGCGATACCTTCGCGCGGCCTGTTGTGTGTGAAACACTTGAGCAAGCGGTCACAGCCTTTGAGCAGCTAGGCGCTGATCTGGACGGTGCCGCTGCTGGCGAATATGCGGCGTTGGTTGAAAGCGCTTTTGGCGAGATGACACAGGCCATGCACAGGGTACTTGCGGCGGATAAAACCTTAGAGGGCGAGAAACGCCCGGCCCTGCCTAAAGTGCAGTCAGGCGATATTGCCGAGACACTTTTGGCTGCGCTTTATCTGGGCATGGGCGGTGCAAAAGACTTTGGCCCCACGCCCGAAAACGGGCTGGATGTTTCCTTTTCGCCGACCAAAGCTCGCTATATGCGGTTCCGTGTGTTTGGTGAAACGCCGCCAGCGCTCAAGGGCGCGGAAATATATGCCAGTGGCGAGGATGTGCCGTTTGTCACTTTGGACAAACCGCGCTTAAAGCTGCAGTATCATGCGTCGCCCTTTGTTTCGCCGCAGTCCTTTCGGCTTGGGTTAACAACACGGGTGCAATCGCGCAAGGTGGATTTGGGCGCGGCGATAGATATTGGCCGTCTCCGGGTTTGGAATTTAAACAAACAACATGCGGCCAATACGCTGTTTTTGGAAATATCCGCACGCGAAAGCGAAGATGACCCTTGGACAATTCTATATGATCACGGCGCTCCTTACCGCAATGCGTGCCGCATCTTGGCGCTGGTGAACTATTTGATCAAAAGCGACTGGAGCCCCGCCTATGCGCGCATTTTGGGTAAATTATTCACCCAGTATCGCCGCCGTGCGCTGATGAAGCCGGTTGCGCGGCTTGTGCGTCACCGCGAGGCTCTCAATAGGGCGGTGTTTGCGGGGTCAAACGAAATTCCTCCGCAGACACAGTTTGCTGCTCCGCTGATGTTGGGTAAGCACGGGCTTGGTGTGCCAGTGGCCTTCCGCGATCAAAAGCAAGTGATGGGCGATTTGGTTGGAATGCGCGATAAAATTCGCGCGGCAGGCCATAAGCCTTTGTTCATGTATGGCACGCTTTTAGGGGCGATCCGCGAAAAAGATTTTATCCCTCATGATGATGATGTTGACCTAGCTGTGATCATAAAGGTGGAAAGCCCGGATGATCTGAACGAGGAATGCGAACGCTTCATTGTGCTGTTGAACGAGATCGGCATCAAGGCGAACCGAGGGGCCGCCCATGCGCCGTTGATCCACTGCCATAAAGGCCCTGTGACCTACGATATATTCATCTTAGGGCATGTGGGGGACAAGATTTATTGGCCGCATACAGCCTTGAAACTGGTGCCTGAACGGGCGGATATTTTCCTACCGACCGGCACCGTGGAATTTAAAGGCGAGGTTTTTGATGCGCCCCGTGACCCTGAAGCGGTTTCTGAAGCCCGTTACGGTGCAGATTGGCGCACTCCGAACCCTGCGTTTGAATGGTAAGCTTCAAGGGCCTGCCGGCATCCATTTCAGTATTTTATACTGAATTTAAGCAGTAATTATTATTTTCATTTCGATTTGGTGGTTTACATGAAAATTTTTTCTAAGATAGACCTGATTTTCACCATAAAAAGAAAAATTCATTTCTTTTCTCTCTTAAACTTGCGCTAGAGGATGCCCATCTTTAAAAGCCAATAGGCGCATAATTGGCGGCGGCTTGTTTGGTTGACTTTTACCCAATTGCTTTGGCGGTATTATTTTAATGACAAAAACACTAACACACCTGAAACGGCTTGAGGCCGAGAGTATCCAGATAATGCGCGAGGTTGCGGCTGAGGCTGAAAACCCGGTGATGCTTTATTCTATTGGTAAAGACAGCAGTGTGATGCTGCATCTGGCACGCAAGGCCTTTTTCCCGTCCAAATTGCCGTTTCCGGTGATGCATGTGGATACCACTTGGAAGTTTCGCGAAATGATCGAGTTTCGCACCATGATCACCGAGAAATACGAGCTTGATCTGATTGTTCATATCAATCAAGACGGTGTCAAGGATGGCATTGGCCCTTTCACGCATGGCTCGGGTGTGCATACCGATGTGATGAAAACAGCAGGCTTGAAACAGGCGCTTGATAAATTTGGTTTTGATGCGGCCTTTGGCGGCGCTCGGCGCGACGAAGAAAAATCCCGTGCCAAGGAACGCATTTTTTCATTCCGGTCAGCCCAGCACCGGTGGGATCCAAAGAACCAGCGCCCCGAACTGTGGGATATTTATAATACCAAAAAAGCTCCGGGTGAGAGCATTCGTGTTTTCCCGCTGTCGAATTGGACCGAGCTGGATATTTGGCAATATATCCACCAAGAGGATATTCCTATGGTGCCGCTATATTTCGCCAAAGAGCGCCCTGTGGTGGAACGTGACGGACAATTGATAATGGTCGATGACGACCGGATGCCGCTTCAGGATGGTGAAGTGCCGATGATGAAAAAGGTGCGTTTCCGCACGCTTGGCTGTTACCCCTTGACGGGCGCAGTGGAAAGCGAGGCCGACTGCCTAACGGATGTCATTCAGGAAATGTTGCTGACCAGCACATCAGAACGCCAAGGCCGGGTGATTGATCACGATGCCGCCGCCAGTATGGAAAAGAAAAAGCAAGAGGGGTATTTTTAGATGTCCCATCAATCAGACCTTATAGCAGATGATATCGAAGCATATTTGAAGGCGCAGGAAGAAAAATCCATGCTGCGCTTTATCACATGCGGCAGCGTTGATGACGGTAAATCCACCCTGATTGGCCGTCTTTTGTATGATAGCAAGATGATCTTTGAAGATCAGCTAAGCGCCCTTGAGAGTGACAGCAAGCGGCTTGGAACACAAGGCGAGGAAATTGATTTTGCGCTTTTGGTGGATGGATTGGCTGCCGAGCGCGAGCAGGGCATCACCATTGATGTGGCCTACCGGTTTTTCTCGACCGACAAGCGCAAGTTTATTGTCGCCGATACACCGGGGCACGAGCAATATACCCGCAATATGGCAACCGGGGCCTCGACGGCTGATCTAGCAGTGCTGTTGATTGATGCGCGCCAAGGCATGTTAACCCAAACCCGGCGCCACAGCTTTATCGCAAGCTTGCTGGGCATTAAAAACATCATCCTTGCGGTCAATAAAATGGACTTGGTGGACTATAGCCAAAAAGTGCTGACCGATATTGATGCCGAGTACCGCGACTTTGCCAAAGACTTTGGATTTCGCAGTATTATGACGATCCCGGTCTCGGCCTTGAAGGGTGATAATATCCTGAACGCCAGCGACAATATGCCGTGGTATGAAGGCCCTACCTTGATGCGCCATTTGGAAGATATCCCAGTGGGCGATGCACGCCAAACGGCTGATTTCCGTATGCCTGTGCAGTGGGTGAACCGTCCGAACCTTGATTTCCGGGGCTTTTCCGGCACCATCGCATCGGGCACGGTACGCGTGGGGGACCGCATCAAAGCGCTGCCAAGCGCCAATGAAAGCACGGTAAAATCCATTGTCACATATGACGGTGAGCTTGAGGAAGCTGTAGCGGGGGAAGCTATTACTTTGTGCCTTGCCGATGAAATTGATATTTCACGCGGTGATGTGATCGCGGGTAAAGACAATCCACCCGAAGTAGCGGATCAGTTTGAAGCGAAAATCATCTGGATGTCAGATGATCAAATGTTGCCCGGACGGCCTTATCTTTTCAAAACCGCTAATAAAATGCTGCCGGGGTTGGTCACTGATCTGAAGCATAAGGTCAATGTCAACACGATGGAACATACCGCTGCCAAACAGCTAGAGCTGAACGAGATTGGCATCTGCACGATCGCACTTGATAGCCGGATTGCCTTTGATCCATATAATATGAACCGCGAAACCGGTAGCTTTATCATCATTGACCGTATCACCAACACGACGGTGGGTGTGGGCATGATAGACTATGCTCTTCGGCGTGCGTCGAATATTCACTGGCAAGCCCTTGATGTGGACAAATCCGCCCGCGCTGAAATGAAATTGCAGCGCCCTGCGGTCTTGTGGTTTACCGGGCTTTCGGGCTCTGGCAAATCTACTATCGCCAATGTGGTTGAAAAGCGCTTGTTTGCACGCGGACGGCACACTTATATCCTTGACGGCGATAATGTGCGCCACGGCTTGAACCAAGATTTGGGCTTTACCGACGCCGACCGCGTGGAAAATATCCGCCGCGTGGGCGAGGTGGCGAAACTGATGGTCGATAGCGGCCTGATGGTGATGACCAGCTTTATTTCGCCCTTCAAGGCAGAGCGCCGCATGGTGCATGATCTGCTGGACGACGGCGAATTTATCGAGGTGTATGTAGATACCCCCTTTGAGGTTTGCGCCGAACGCGACCCTAAGGGCTTGTACAAAAAAGCCAAAGCCGGAGAGCTGAAAAACTTCACCGGGCTTGATAGCCCCTATGAAGCGCCTGAGCGCGCCGACATCCATGTCAGCACCGATACCCTAAGCGCCGAAGAATGTGCCGATACAATCATCCAATATCTGGAAGATAACGGTTACCTAAGCGCTAATGGCGGTAGTTAACTGCAAGGACTTGCTAGAATGATAGACAAAAAAGGCTGGGCTGTTCCCGGCCTTTTTTATGGGTGCAATATGAATTTGCCAGCGCGACAGAAAGCACCGGCGCGACAGAAAGCTCCAGCGCGACAGAAAGCTCCGGCTTTTTGCTGTCAAACCAGCAATTATTGATCGCTTCGCCAATATTTGCTAAGGATGGCAAAGCAACCAGACGTAGGGCCTGTGCCTTGCCTTGGCTGCATTTGGGGCATGGGGTCTGTAGTTTTGAGTTTTTCTGGGGGACTTATGGGGTTTTTGGACGCTATAAAATCTGGTTTTTTAAACTATGCGAATTTTCGCGGTCGGGCCAGCCGGTCTGAATTATGGTATTGGCAGCTGTTTATCTTGCTGGTGGGAACACTTCTTGGCTTGCTGGATGAAGCCCTGTCGATTGTAGGCCCTACGGGCTTTGGCCCTCTTTATGGACTGTTTGCCTTTGTCTCCTTCCTGCCCGGCATGGCGGTGGTTGGTCGCCGTCTGCATGATGTGAATATAAGTGCAAAATGGTATTTGGTGATCGGTGCTGTGATGATTGTTTCTGCTGTTTTGGCAAAAATAACCCCTTGGTGGTATCTGATTTATATAACGGTTGCCGGTATGTTATTGGTTCTTTATTGGTTCCTTATTCGCGGCACCGTTGGCCCTAACCGGTTTGGCGAGGACCCCCTGATACCCGCAGTTTTGCCCGTTGAGGATGAAGCCATCTGGCACGACAAGTAACTGGCACGAGAAATAACTGGCGCGACAAGTAACTATCACGACAAGTAACTGGCACAGGATATATCTGGTTCAGGATGTCTCTGGCAGGATAGGTAAACGCGTGCCTTTGGGTGTCAAAATGGGGTTATTCCAGTGTGATACCCGCTTCTGCCAATATCGTTTTGGCAAAGGCTTCAATTTTTTGCGGGCCGGGTGATACGGTGGGGTGCTGGCTGCTCCAGAGCAGATAATCAACAGATTTTTCTGCAAATCCGTAGGTTTTAAAGAGACTGCCAAGCGCTGGCATATGGTCCCCGTACAGCCCAACAACACGCGGATGGTCCTTGGTGCCGGTGGCGGATACACTGAGCCGATCATAAAGTCCGAGCAAATTCTCCATATGCACTTGATAGAGAGCGAACTCACGGTCTTTGGTCCGATTGGCCGCTGTAAGGCTGGCCTCGCTGATCCCGTCCTTCAGATAGGCGTCCAAGCGGCCTTTGGCCCAAGGGCCGTGGCTTTCAATGGTTATAGCAAAGACAAAAAGTGGCTGGCTGCTGGTTTGGTGGTGGGCTTGTGTGATGCGGTCAATTTCGTCTGCCAGCGCCTTGTCTGAGATATATTTCCCAAATTTTTCTGCACCTTTGAAGGCTTCCAGCCCGATAAAGTCATCAAACCCCAAGTTCGGTATCACGTCAGAGCGGCGGAAGAAGCCCTTTTTTGCTGGATGCACACAAATTGTCCGGTATCCCGCCTTTTTTAAGGCACCAACAAAGCTTGCGACTGGTTGTTGGGCAAGGCGCATATAGGGGTTGATCCGGTCGATGCCCAGCGTGTCATTTCTCAAGCCGGACAGGAAAGAAAATTCGGTTTGCATGGTGTAGGCCCCCCATGCGGGCACCTCGACCTGCCCACACGCTACGCCGTTTTCGCACAGAGCATCCGCAGCTCTCCATGACGGCGCGCCGCCGGTATGTTGAAACAGCCGCCTAAGATCAAAATAGCTTTCTCCTTGCACGACAAAAATATCGACAGGTTTATCTGTTTCAACTGTTGCCGTGACAGGGCGACAGCGCAGGGCGTCTTTTTTTAGGGGTGCTTTCAGCAACAGCCGGTACAAAAATATTGTCGGGAATAAACCAAAGCGCGCAACGTCTTTTTGCAGATCAAAAGTTAGGCCGACCTTTTCGGCGGTTTCTTCCTTAAAATAGGTGGTGATCAGTTTAGCGAGAGCCCACAGTATGCCATACCAAAAGGCCAGCGTTGCGGGCCATATCAGATACCATGGTCCGAGGGCATAAACCGGAATTGGCGGCTCTAGGAAAATGGCCGTGCCGATCACTCCGCCTAGTACGGCAATCAGCAGAAAAAAGGCCGGATAGCCAATATAGCTGATATAAAATTCGGGGTAGATATATAAATTTCGCGCATTATCAAAATCATGCGCGTTAAAAGGATCCCCCAATATTTGACCCTTTTTATAGGATATAGCCGTCAGTCCGAAAAAATATAAGATAGAGCCACCAACCGCCAGATAGGTGTGGGCGGATAAAATCAAAAACCCCGTATATACAAGCACCCCCATCAAAGGGGTTAGAAACAGAAAGCTGGGCCAGTGGCGCGCAATCTGTGGCTTGGCGTGCTGTGTGGCCTTCATTGGCCCTGCTGGCTCTGGGGTGGGCGTGCGTACGGCCAACAGCTCAGCCGTGAAGGGTATCACCACACAGCAAAGGATAAAAAGTGCCATCACAGGGGGTGTGTTTCCTTATTGAGGGGCAAATGCGTATGTGTTTCTATTCGGTGGGCGGCCGCTTTGGCGGCTAGTTGAATGCCAGAGCGCGTGAAAAAATCACCGCTGATCTGGCTATCACAGCGCACCACTTTTAGGAAGCGTGTTATCAGGTCTGTGTCGGGCAGGGGTGCGGTTTGCCGGCGGCTGTCTGCTGCGGTATCGGGGGCAGTATTTTGGCCAGTATTTTGGGCGCTATCCCAGACGTTCCCCCAGAAGGTATCCAAGGGTGTTTGCGACGACAGACCCTCCATATCATAGATCGCCCGGCCTAAAACTTTCATGGGTTTACTAGCTTTTAACGCCGCATACCCCACAGTGCTGTTGATCAAAATCACGCCGCAGCAGCGTTTTAAGAAGATATTCAGATCACCCCCTTCAATATAGTCCACCCGACCGTTTAGGCTGTGGCGCGCCGCAGCCATGGCGATATAGCTTCGGTAATCTACCAAGCCGTTATCTAGCGGGTGAGCTTTGAACATTAACCGTGCATCTTTGGGGGCATTTTTTGCGAAAGAGGCAAGCGTTTCAGCGATAAATTCAAGGCAGGAATTATAGTTGCTATGTTCCCGGATTTGGTAATCGCTGCTTAATTGTAGGGGCACGAAAAAATAGGGCTTCCCGAGGTTTTCCGGCTTTTTAGTCTCTGGGTTTTCATTCCCCGCCTCTTCATTTCCCAGGATTTCAGTCTCTGGGTTTTCGTAGCGTGCAACCAGCCTAGAGTTTACTCGTTTGAACTTAGCTTTTCGCCCCAGTCGTGCGGCCCAGCCTTTCAGCTCTGTCAGCACGCTGCTTGGCCGGTGGCTTCTATAGCGGAAATAAAACGGCTTTAAGAGGATGTTCCAAAGATGATAGGTCAAATCCATACGCACTCTGCGCGGCATGGGGTTTGTCTGCTGGCTTGGGGGCTGAGGTGTTGCTGTTTCTTTCAAAGCATCGGCACGGGCGCGCACTCCGGCGGGGTCACGGGGCAGGTTTGACAGATCATTGGTGCCATTTTGCTCGCATGTGATAAAGCCGGGGCGTGTATATCCTTCTTCAAACACCCAAAGCGTTAAGCCTAATTTCTGGCAAAGCGCTCTGGCTGCTTTATGGATAGGCCGACAATCGCCGAACAAAATCAAAGTCGTGATCCCATGGCGCTCGATCAGGGTGCGGTAAAAGGGGGTCAGTTGTTCTAGTGTGCCATTAAACCTGTGATTTATGCACGCGCCGGAAAACCACCAGTCACCGCCGCAAAAGTTCACTTTATGGACAGGGCAGCCATCTTTGGAAAGCAGAAGCGCAAGCTCTTTGAAAAAAGGCGAGGCCAAGCCTTGCAGGATCAAGTACCGCTGAGCAGACGCTGCTTGATTAAGCGGCACCGTCTCAGGGGTGGCAGGTTGCGCCGCAATTGTCATCTAAAGCCCTATCGATTGAAGCGCCTGATTTATAAACGCACTGGGGATTTTATATAATCACACTGGGGGATTTAGTAGCAAAACTATATTTGGCGTTCAATTCTTTTGTAACTATGGCCCTGTCCTGATGCGCTTGTGTGGCGCTTACAGCGCTGTTTTCTGCATTTTTCACGATATGGCAATAACTTAGCCTATAGTGAAATAGAAGCCGAAGGTTGACGCATGGTCCTACAAGGATTAAAAAAGTTTTAAATGTCGCCGTGGGGATGATGGATCAGGCGATACAAGGGGCATTCCTTTTTTATGTCCATACAGAATTGTATCAAATGTTACGCTTTTGTTGAGAAGACAAAATCACTGTGGTAGCGTGCGCAAAATTTTTTGAACAACAGGCTTGTAGTGGACTATAATCTAAAAAAAGGCTGAATTACAAAGCTTTAGGATTTCTGCAAGACCTAAAAGACGTTGAGAGATTTGTATGACCAGTTCAGTAGATCCGGGCGAGACAGCTGAAAATATCGTTGAGTTACCAGGCAGCTTTAAAGCCGACTTTGGGGCCACATTAACCAATATTGGCAACGGCTTTATGAAGCAGGGCCAAGCGTTAGAGCGATTAGCGCAAACCTATGACGAAAATGCCTTCCGCGAGGCTATTCTGACTATTTTAAAAACCACCGGCCATCTGATTGTGATCGGTATGGGGAAATCGGGGCATGTGGCCCGTAAAATTTCTGCGACACTGGCATCGACCGGCACACCCTCTTTTTTCCTCCATCCTGCTGAGGCCTCCCACGGGGACCTTGGTATGGTGACAGAAGGCGATACGCTGCTTCTGATCAGCTATTCAGGCGAAACGCAGGAAATTTCACAGTTGTTGCCGTCGCTGAAATCCTTTGGCAATAAAATCATCGCTATCACGGGCGCGAAAGCGTCCACCTTGGGCCGTGCTGCGGATATTGTGCTGGAAATCCCCATCGCTGACGAAGTTTGCCCTAATAATATGGTGCCAACCACGTCGATTGTGGTGACTGTGGCCATCGGTGATGCGCTTGCTATTTCTTTGATGACACTGAGGGACTTCCACCCATCGGACTTTGCTCGCTATCATCCGGGCGGCGCTCTGGGCCGCAGGCTGTTGACCCGCGTTGAAGATGTTATGCTGGTTAACACCGTACCAACGGTTGACCGGGATATGGTGCTTTTGGAATTGGCCGCTGAAATGGCTGGCGGCCCCGCAGGGGTTGCTGTGGTCCTTGATGCAGAGAAAAAACCTATTGGCATTGTCACCAAAGGCCAGCTTGGTGTGGCGCTCCGTGTGACCCGCAGGGTGCGTGAAGTCTCGGCGTATCAATGTATGAGTAAAGACTTTTCCGTGATCCGCCGCGACCTGATTGTTGATGATGCCGAAAACATGATGCGCGCCGATGAAGTTAAGTTTCTTGTTGTTGTTGAAGCTGATGGTCGTTATGCAGGCATCTATAAGCATGATGATGTTTGATATCTGACCAAAACGACCCAGGTGCCCTACAATGAAAGCCAGATCGGCATTCTCTATCCAGCGTGACGTCATTTTTGCGATTTTCATTCGCGAAATGAACTCACGCTTTAGCAGCTATACGCTGGGCAATATCTGGATTCTTCTTGAACCTATGGTGATGATGATCGTTTTTGTCGTCATTTTTGGTATCCGTGGACGTGGCGAGTTTGGTTATGTTGAACCGCCGGTCTTTATTTTGGCGGGTTTTTTGCCGTTTCGTATGCTGTGGCAGGCGACAATGCGTTTAAATATGGGCGCGCTCGGCGGGGTGAAAGGGCTTCTCGGCTTCAGGCAAGTTCGGCTATTTGATGTTTTCATGGCGCGGTCGTTGGTCGAGGCTGGTATTTTTCTGGTCGCGGGCACTATTTTGGTCGTGGGCATGTTGTGGCTTGGTTTTGATGCGGTGCCGCATGATCCGCTCAAGCTGCTGTATTTTGCCCTGATCCTTTGGCTGTTTGCAGCATCCTTTGGGATATTAGCCTGCATCATTTCTGATTTTGCCCGGGAAGTGCAAAAAATCATTTCAATTATCAATATGCCGATCATGTTTTTGTCGGCGGTGTTTTACCCAATGACGATCATCCCTTCGGCTTATCACAGCATGTTTGCCTTGAACCCTTTGGTGCATGCGAACGAACTGATCCGCGAAGCTTGGTTGCCTTTATATGAAAGCCCGGTTGCGGACGCTGGGTATTTATACGCTTGGACGCTTGTTACAATGGCGCTGGCGGTGGCAAGTTACCGGCTTCGGTGGCAGCGCATGGTGGCCCGATGATACGGCTTGAGGGGGTTTCCAAATATTATCCCACACGCTTTGGCCCCAAATATGTGCTCAAAGACTTAAACATCACCTTGCCTGATGATAGGGACGTGGCGATTTTAGGGGAAAACGGCGCGGGGAAATCAACTTTACTGCGGCTTTTGGGGGGCATTGATTTTCCGTCTTTTGGTAAAATCCACAGTGACCGCTTTATCAGTTGGCCGCTTGCCCTGTCTTCGGGCTTTCAAAAGAAAATGTCCGGGCGCGAAAATGTGCGCTTTGTCTGCCGGATCCACGGCATTTCAAAAACCGACGAGATCGAAGAATATGTCAAAGACTTCTGCGGTCTTGGCGACAGTTTTGAACTGCCTGTGGGTAGCTATTCATCCGGTATGGGTGCAAAATACGGCTTTGCGGTTTCGATGGGCTTTGATTTTGATACTTATTTGATGGATGAAATTACCGCAGTTGGCGACAGTGCGTTTCGCAAAAAATGCAAGCAAGCGCTTAAAGACAAACGTAAAACAGCGAATATTATTCTGGTTTCACACGATGAAACTATGATCCGTGAACAATGCAATGCCGCTATTTTACTTGCATATGGCAGAGCAGAATTTTACGAAAGTGTGGACCGCGCCCTATACCGGTACCGTAATTTGTAAATAAAGGCCGACACATTTGATGAATAACATGCTTTCAAAAATGAAGCGTTCTGTGGAATTGCGAGGCTTTAATGGCCCGGCGGTTCATGATGTCCGGTCTTCTTTGCTGACATTTCGCACCTATAAATATGTGCTTATGGTGGTGCTTATTGCCGTGCTTTATTATGGGCTTATAGCGTCCGATATTTATGTTGCCCGCGCACAATTATATGTAAAATCAACGGATAATGCGTCGGTGGTTGCCCAGTTTCAGTTTCCGGGCGCACCCGGACAGGCTGCGGTGAAAGACGTACAGTTGATCGATGCCTTCATTGGTTCGCAAGCTATGCTGGATATCGTCGAGGAAAAGCTGAATTTTTCCGACCATTTTGCCTCTGATCAGTGGGATTTTTACGCGCGGATGTCTGCTAATCCCACGGCTGAGCAAAAGCTCGCTTATTTCAAGAAACATTTGTTTGCCTTTTTCAATCAGGATTCTGGCATTATCACTATAAAAGCCAAGGCTTTCACACCTGAATTTTCTTTGAAATTGGTTGAAGTGGCCATCAAAGCCTCGGAAGATTTTATCAATGGTATCGGCCAGAAAATCGCGCTGGAAGAAATTGCTTTTGTTGAAAAAGAAATGACACGCTCGCATGAAAACCTGCAAAAGGTTCGCGCCAAATTGTTACGGTTCCAAAATGAAAATGGGATCCTCAGCGCAGAATCTGCGGGGGCAACGCGCCAAGGCATTGTCAATGAAATGGAAAGCTCTCTCGTGCGGCTTGGCACGGAAGAAAAAACACTTTCAAGCTATTTGAACGAAAATGCGTCCGAGTTGGTTGCTCTTAGAGCCCGTAAAAAAGCCATTACAGAGCAACTTGCAATCGAACATGAGAAGTTGGCCAGCCAAAATGGGGTTTCCGCCAACGATATTAACGCGGCCTATGAGGCGCTTTCGCTGGAATTAAAGTTCGCAACCGATCTTTATAAAGCCACGCTTATAAGCCTTGAGCGTGCGCGGGTGGAAAGCTATAAAAAGCTCAAGCATTTGGTCGTGGTCCAAGCGCCACAATTACCCGATGCAGCGATAGAGCCACGCAAACTCTATAATATAGCAACATTGTTTGTTGCGCTTAGTCTGGCATACGGCATCATTGCGATGATTATTGCTACAATTCGGGAGCACCGGGATGTTTAAGCTGGGAAATTTCATGTCACACTTTACGGCAGCAGCGATGCTGCGAACGTTCGTTTTTGTTGCAGGCTTGGCCGTGCTTATGACAGCACCGTCTAGTGCATTTCAAAATGCGCCGGTAACCCAAAGTGGTGAAGCCGTGCCGGACGTTCAGATCAAAACCATCGAAAAAGGGAGGGCCTTCGGAAGCTGGATTTTTGGGGGGGAATTTGCCAACCAATCCTTCGTTGGTTTTAGCCCGTCTTATACGGTTTCCATTGGTGATAAAGTGACATTGCGCCTTTATGGCGGCTTTAATTTTGAAGGCGAACTGGTGGTTGATATTCAAGGCAATATCTTCATCCCCAAGGTTGGCCCCGTACAGTTGCAAGGGGTTAAAAACCGCGATGTGAACCAAGTGGTCGGGGATGCGGTACGCAATGTTTTCAAGAAAAATGTGAATGTTTACGCCAGCCTAGGCGGGGCGGAGCCGGTTAAAATTTTTGTGACAGGCTTTGTTAAAAAAGCGGGTTTGTTTACGGGCCATTCCTCGGATTCTGTTTTATATTTCCTTGATCAGGCGGGCGGCATTGATAGCGCGCGCGGATCGTATCTGGATGTACAGGTCTTGCGGGGCGGGGCGCTGTATCAGTCGATCAATCTATATGATTTTATTCTGTCAGGCGCGATGCCGCAATTCCAGCTTACGGACGGCGACACCATTGTTGTGCCGCCAGTGAAATCGCAAGTGGCGATCTCAGGCGATGTTCAAAATGCCAATCTGTTTGAGTTTAAAGGCGACAGCATCAAGGCCCAGCAATTGCTGGCCATTGCCCGCCCTCAGCCTCAGGCGACCCATTTTCGTATCAGCCGCAATGATACCCATAAAACCGAGGTGGACTATATGCGCCTTGAAAAGGCTGCGGACGTGACAGTGCATGGGGGTGATGTGCTGGAGGTTATGTCTGATAAAACCAAAGGCTCGATCAGCGTGCGGGTTGAAGGCGAACATACCAGTCCTCAGGAATTTGTTATGCCTTACGGTGCCCGGCTTGGGGATTTATTGGCTAAAATTCATATGGGGGCGAATGCCCAACCAGAGGCGATACAATTGATGCGTCTCAGCGTGAAAGTGCGGCAAAAAGAAATGCTAGAGGCCCAACTGCGGGCGCTGGAAAGCAGCGTTTTGACAGCCCGGTCTAATACAAGTTCCGAAGCGGCCTTGCGGAAATCTGAAGCCCAGCTGATTTTGCAGTGGGTCGAGCGCGCCCGGAACATAGAACCCAAAGGCGTGGTTTCGCTTGCAGGGGCGTCTTCGCGTGATGATATTCTGCTGGAACCCGGCGATGTTATTCGTATCCCACGCACCAGCAATTTGGTGATGGTGCATGGGGATGTCTTATTCCCAAGCGCTATGGCGTTCCAGACCGGCAGTACCATTGAAGATTATATCAATCTGGCGGGGGGCTTTACCCAAAGCAAGCGCAGTACAAATGTGCTGCTGTTGCGCAGGGACGGCACGTTTGAAAAGATCAGCCGCGGAAATTTGGATAGCAAGCGGGTGACGGTTCATCCCGGTGACGAAGTTTTTGTTTTGCCGCGTGTGGCCACCAAACATATCCAGATCGCAACCGATATTATCAAAGTGTTTTACCAGCTGGCACTGTCTGCGGGCGTGGTTCTGCGGCTGTAAGCACAATGGCATCTTTGTACCGAAAACTGCGCAAGCTAAAGCGTGACCCTATCGCTTATTGCCTTGATTCTAAGCATGGTTTTTTGCGTACATACGGGGCGCGCCTGTTTGATCGCCAAACTGTGCGGTTCCGTAAAATTGGTGCCGCAAATGCCCACCGTAAAATTAGTGTGGTGATGACCGCCTATAATACCAGCCATCTGGTCGAAGGCGCGGTGCAATCCGTTCTCGCACAAAGCCATAAAAACCTTGAACTGATGGTTATTGATGATGCCAGCAGCGATGATACATTATCTGTTTTGAAGGCCTTGGCCGAAAAAGATAGCCGCATCCGTCTTTTTCATTCTCCTAAAAACCACGGGACATATTGGTCGAAAAACTGGTGCTTGGCGGCGGCTGACGGTGAATTTGTTGCGTTTCATGATAGCGACGACACATCAGATCCAGACCGTCTGCAAACCCAGTTGGGAGCCATGCTTGATGGCGGCAAGGACAGGGTTGCGGTGACGTGCCGCTGGCGCCGTGTAGACGACAAGGGCAGCACCCTTAGCATTGATGGCCTCCTGTCCCGTATGGCGGCGATAAGCCTGATGATAAAGCGCTCGCCAGTCATAGAGACCACAGGGTTTTTCGATAGTGTTCGTATCTCAGCGGATACTGAATTTATCACGCGGTTGGTGCAGGTTTTTGGGCATAAGCGCGTGTTTCATATGCGCCAAATTCTGTATACGGGGCTGCTAAGAGCCGGTTCGTTAACCACGGGGGATAATTCGGGCTTTCGCTGGACATCAAACGGCCAAACGCACGAGCGTGAGCTTGATGGAGACAGGGCCGCATATCATAAAAGCTTTCATAATTGGCACGATAGCAACCAAGGAAATGAGGCGGCGCTTGTGGTTCCGTTCCCGCAGGGTGCGCGCCGGTTTCCTGCGCCTGAGGGCATTTTAAAAAACTGTGATGATACGGATACCGACTGTGTTGTGTGTGTCTCTGATAGAGATAGGGGCAGTGCCCGTGCTTATGACAGAGACAGCGGCAGTGCCCATGACAGAGACAGCGGCAGTGACAGTGACGTAGAGAACGACGGCGGTCAGTCAGCAGCAGCGAAGGCATTGGTCTTATGATGCTGCAAGAAAAACCCACAAAGGGAAGCCTCACCGAAGCCAAAGTTTTGGCCGAATTTGCACGGCAGGCTCGGGCCTTAAACTGGCATAAGGCGTTTCAAAAGCTAGGACCGGAAACTTTATTGATTATCGACCGGGACGTGCGGGCGGTGCTTGAAGAAAACTTCGGGGCTTTTGCGTGTCATCATAGGGTCCCTGACAGCAAGAAAAAGGTACCTGAAGGCATTTCACGTCGTCTCTATTTAACCCGCAGTGCGGAATGGCAGCGTGTTAAAGCCGCAAGAGCGCACACCCCGGGTAGCAGCGTGATTTCCCTGATGTATGATGTGGCCCCGATGGGGGTTTTATCCTCTGGCGAATTTCCGGCCGCAGTTGATCACACACCAAGCGCTGGTGCGATCATGGCGCCTAATCTTTTGCTAACAATGCCGGGCAGTGACGGTGAATATCTTCGGCTGATGCTGGAAAAAAATGGCTTAGGAACCGTAGCCCCAACAGGGGGGCGGCTGTTGGCCTACTGGCTGCTGCTGTGTGATAATTTTCATATCCTGCGCTTTGCGGCGCATGTTTTTGACCGGCAACAGCAGCAAGGCGGGGCTTTGTGGCTGGATATGTATTTGCTCTATATGATTTATCATCATACCAGTTTGCGTGCCGAGCGCTTTTTGGCGTGGTTCGACGAGGCGGGCGGCCATATGCTTTATTTCATCAGCCGCGATAAGGTACGCCAAGCAGCGGTGAACCAGATGTTGGCCTCTGAGACATATTTTTCACTGTGGGATAGGGCGGCCTCTCGAATTGCCGAACTAACGCCCCAGCAGTTTGATCGGCCCGCTGCCATTGAACGCTTAACCGACGCGATTGAATTGGAAACTCTGCTTGAGCCGAATTTAGAAAAGATTAAAAACTTCAAGATGATGACCCTTGAAGATCTTGTTGAGGTGCCGGAGGCTGTTCTGACGGCAATTGCCCTTTTTTGGGGTGGTGAACCGGCGCGGAGGATCAAAGCTATAGATTGGCGCGCCCGCTATAATTTGCTGCCTGAGTTTTTGGCTGAAATAAGCATCTTGCGTGAAGATGTGAATATAGCCTTTGATCTGGACCCAAAAGCTAATGGTTCGTCAGGCTGACAGAGTTTATAACCGGCTCAGCAATTGATGCTTATCTCGCTAACGGCAAGGCTAACATAGGCGTCAATGCCTTCTGCAAGCGGGGCAAGACCCGGTGATTGAAGCCGCAGCATATAGTAGGCGCGGGGGTCCAGTTCGGGTAGCTCTCCCTTGAACGTCCAGCGGTTAAAGCCCCGCCGAGAGAGAGTGAACGGCACCTGTCGGTCTTCAATCCACAGGGTGGTTTCTTTCAAGAAACGGCGCTTGGTAAAGCCGCACCCCTTGATGGTGAAGTCGCGCGGAACTGATAGGTCAACAGGGATCAGTAACGACCCAATACGGCCCATCCAGCGGAACTTTGTACCGTCCCGGCGCTTGCCGATGCTGGTCCATCCGGCGCCAACAAAATCGTCAGACTCTGCGAAAATTTGCAGGCTTTCTGGGCGGGGGGGCAGCTGAATTTGCGTGCGGGAACTGCTTAATTCCAGCTCGCGCTCGAACCGGTCACGCTGAACGGTTTGAAGGGCGTCAATATAATCAATCGCCGCTTTTGGAAAGCGCGGTTCAGGCGTTTTAAACGACAGAATACTTGCGGTAGCTGGATCTGATTTTTTAGCCATGAGGCAACCATTCCAAATTTAAGGGACACTCGGCAAGTGTTTTTGTCAAAACATCAGCACCAAGAGGGGCGAAACTATCTGCATCAAGCGCTAAAAGTGAGAAAGAAAGCACGCCCTGATTGTCTGCTTGCAAAGAGACGGGATGGTCGTTTGTTAAGGCCGCGCTTTGCACTGCATCGGCTACCAACAGGGCGACACCGCACGTTTTTAGGTTGAGTTGATAACGGCCTCTCAGCCCGGCAATTAAAAGGCATTTTACGAAGCCGCGTATGGGGTCTAAGTGCCAAGATAGGCCGCACGTGTCTTCAAAGTGGGCTGCGGTTGAGGGCGAGGGTGAGGGCGATTCGATGTTCGAGAAGCATAGATCCAGCGAATAGTTAAGATGATTTTGCTGTGCGATGAGGGCATCAGCGCATACCGCGCCTTCCACCAAGCAACCAAAGCAAAGCGCCTCGGATGTTGCTTTTAAATCCTCTTGAATTTGTGGCCATGTTTGGCCTGTTTCAACAGGGTTCTGGCCTGTTTCATCAAGGTTTTGGCCTGCTTCATCAGGATTAAAGGGGCTTTTGTTAGCCACCAAAAGCGGGGCATCATAACCAAACAGCGCAAGCTGATTGTCTATTTGCCCTTTGCCCGCCTGATCTCCTGCTTGCGTTGGCATATCGGCTGCCAGGGCTGCTTTTAGATCAGGTGTGGCGAACCGAGGGCTGATCTCCCAGTTGACCTCAGGAAACACTTTAGCAACAAGCGAACGTGGCGGCACCGCCCCAATAAGGGCGACCGAGCGCGCTGGCCCCGGGGCTAATATTTGGGGATGTTTGGATGCCGTATCCGGCGCATGTGCTGGTGTATGGGCCCCTTGGTGCGCTTTGGCCTTCAGGCAAGCAAGCGGGGTTTGTGGTTGCTTTAGGCGGTTTGTTAGCTGCTGCGTTTTCTGGTCAAAAAGCTGAGGAAACCCAGCGTTTTTGAGGTTTTCGCTATAGTAAGTCACCAGCGCGGAATCAAGGGCTATGGCCCCGATTGCAGAAACCATACCGTGCAGTGCGTCTTTGTGCGCTAGCGTGATACAGCAAGCCTCGCTTAGGGCTTTGGCCCACATTTGGCCGCAGGTGATCATGGGCTTGTGCATCAAGGCCCCATAAGCGGCAAGTGGCGGCATGTCAGAGCATGTGTGTTGCGTGCTTATCAGCAAAGCATCAGCGGCGGCGACAAGGCTGGAAAGATCGTCTTCAGTTTGGGAAACACACAGAAAATGCACAGGGTTTTCTTGGTCATGCTGAAGCGCGGCGAAGGTTTCCACAGCCTTGGCGGCTGCCCCTTCATTGGTCCATAAAACCAGCGTATTCTGGCCCGTGACCCCGAGTTTTTCCCGAGCTTTCCCCCGAATTTCCCGCCAATCTTTAGTCGCAATTTTTTGCGGTGATTTACCCCTAAAATTCACAGTTTGCACAAGGCTGGGCGGGGCTGTGACATCACTGGCCCTTATAAGAGCCTCAAAAGTGTTGGCCGTGGCTAAGGTTTGAGTTTGATCAAACGCCGGGAATTCTCGCAGCAAGCTTTCGCTAAAGCGCCGGTGGTGCAACAGCCCGTGGGCCAGTGTTTCGCCCTCAGACCCAAGGTTTTCAGCCAAAAACATGCCGTAATTTTTAGGCCAATCCGGCTGGACGGCGTGATAATCCCGGATCAAACGCCCTGCGGTGCCGTTCGCTAAAATCACAGGGCCGGGCGCTAAAAGATACATTTCTAGCGCGAATAATGACAAAGATGTATCGCCCAAAATATAGAGACGCTTATGTGCGGCATAGCTGGCTTGATTTGCTATCAAATCACGCAGGTGGATCGTCTCTATGTGTTGGTGGCCCTCAAAAACAGTGGCTGGCGGGGCCATGTTATCAAGGACAATTGTCACATCATAGGTGTGACACAGGGTTTGAGCTGTATGTGCGCAGACCACCGCCGCGTCATTTAACGTGGGCGCAAGGGTGCCGAAAACCAACAAAGGGAGACGTGCGGTCATGGGTCGCCCCCCGTTTCACCAGTCTCGTTTTCGGCGTTCTTTTTCTTTGCGCCCTCTTTTCCGGCGGCCTCTTTCTCTGATGCCTCTTTCTCTGGGCCTTCTTTTTCGGCGCCCCCTGTTTCAGTCTTTTGGGGTTTTGTCCGTTGAGTTTTTTCAGCAAGCGGAAACAAGTGATCAAGGGCTTTGGCTTGCGCGTCTGAATAGGCCAGATAGGCCGTTTGTCCGCTGGATCCCAAGGCGGTGGCAGCCTCTGGGTTTTGCGCCAATTGCATTAGGGCATCTGCCAAGGCATCCATGCTTTTACATTGGTGAAAAGGCTCACTGGTTTTTATCCCAACCATGGCGTCTGCGGTGGCCACCAACGGTTTGCCGTAGCTTAAAGCTTCAACAGATTTAATTTTAAGGCCGGTCCCGCCCATATTGGGATTAAGAATAATATCCATATCGCGGTAAAAACTGACGACGCTTTCGACAAACCCTAGCTTTTCAAAAGGGGTATCGGCGGCAATGTCACTGGTGCAAATCGCCCCCGCCAGATGAAAGCTGAAATGATCCAGCATCTCTGGCCGCACCCTCAGCGCTTTGGTGAAATGATACAGCGAATGCTGGTTGATGGGGTTGCTGCTGGCCAAATAGCCAACTTTCAGTTTTTTGGTGTCAGCAGAGCGGCGCTTTGGCGGTAAAAACTGCGCGGGCAGATAATGGCCTAAAGTTTCAACCGATTGGCGCGTGGCTTTCCTGAATTTCGCCGCTTCGCTTTCTTGGATAGCAAGGACACAGTCGGCTCGGTCGAAGGCTTTGGCTTCTTCTGCGGGTGTGGTCGAGTACCAAGCCGCGTTTATACCTTCTTTTTTCAAAGATTTTTCGCGGTTAGCGAACATGTCGTGGGTATCAAGATATTTAGGAATGCCCTTTGGGACTTGCTCTAGCCAACGGCTGAACCAAACATAATTGGCCAAACAATAATCAATCTTCCAAATATTGAGAATACGCGCGGTAACATCGGATACTTCCTCAACATACCAATCGTCGATCAGATGATGTTTACGGTGGCTTTGCTGGCGCGGCCCCGGCGTGTGAGGCACCACATAAAGATGTTCCCACTGAGCGCGCATAGCGGCTTCTTGGTCTGGGCTTAGGCCTTCAAGGCCGCCATAGACAAAATGTATTTTATAGCCTCGGCTTTGCAAGGTCCGGCACAGCGAAAACACACGCGCACGGTTGCCGTGATTTTGCGGGTGCGATGGGATCGGCGATGTGACAAGAACTTGCATATTGGCCCTAGCTCAAGAAGACAGCGCCGCCTTTTAAAGGCGACTATAGGCGCTGTGTCTTTGGTTCTGATCCAAACTAGCCAAGCGCTCTGATAAAGGCAAAATATTTACCAAAATCAAATGATTAACGCTCTTTCAAATAGGCCCATGCATGGGCTGTCATCTGCTCAAGGTTTGGGTAACGAGGCTGCCAGTGAAAGGTGGTTTTGGCTTTATCAGCATTCGCCACCAAAACCGCAGGATCCCCAGCGCGGCGGCCTTCTTCGATAACAGTGAAATCAACCCCGGTGACACGCCGGGCGGTTTCAATAACATCGCGCACGGAAAATCCCTGACCCGTACCAAGATTGAAGGCCTCATAATATCCGCAAGCGGCACCATCACCGCCATCACCGCCATCACCAAACGGGTCACCAGCTTTGGTGGCAGTTGGCCGAGAAAATAAATGCTCTAGCGCTTTCACATGAGCATCGGCCAAATCACTGACATGAATATAATCCCGAATGCAGGTGCCGTCGGGGGTGGGGTAATCTGTGCCGTAAATTTTGATCGCATCCCGTTTGCCCAAGGCCGCTTGCAGCACCAAGGGGATCAAGTGCGTTTCTGGCTCGTGTCGCTCGCCAAACCGGCCTTTAGGGTCAGAGCCTGCCGCATTGAAGTATCTGAGCGCGATGGCTTGCAGATTGTGCGCCGCCGCGCAGTCTCGCAACATACATTCCACCAGCCATTTGCTTTGCCCATACGGGTTGATCGGCGCTTTGGGCATGGTTTCCACTAAGGCGGAGTTTTCAAGATCGGCTTCAGGGTCTAACTGCCCGTAAACCGCAGCGGTGGAAGAAAAAACAATGCGCCCTACATTTGCCTGTTTCATGGCCTCAAGCAGTATCAGGCTGCCTTTGCTGTTATTGCCGTAAAAGGACAAAGGGTTCACCATGCTTTCTCCAGCTTCGATGAAAGCTGCAAAATGGATCACGGCGTCAATGGCGTGGTCTGTGAAAATTTGGTCCAAAAGCGCCCTGTCGCGGATATCACCTTCGATAAACTCAGCAGCAAGACACGCTGATGTAGCTAGTGCATCTGGTTCATGAGAGGATTGAAACAGATCAAGGTGGCCATTTTTAAGCGTATCCAAAACAACCACCTGATAGCCAGCAGCTTCAAGCGCGGCTACGGTGTGGCTGCCAATAAATCCGGCCCCACCGGGCACAAGAATTTTTTTCACTGTCCATCCTTGGTGTTTTTCGCAGCAATAGGCACAGCGAAACATGAAACAAAATGTGGTGTAAACAGATATAGCCTTGGCCGTTTGTGTCAAGCACAGCGCGAGTGTCTGGAGGGTTTTAATTTTTTTGGGAAAGGCTTTAAAGCAACAGCCTATTGCTCTTGACGATATTTTTCGCTAACTGCTTGGCGTAAGGGTATAAGCTGCGAACCCTAAACGGGAACAGGGACACACCTGTTAACGTGGGCGGATGCTTATGACGAGCCTTTAGTATCTTTTGGTCTCTTTGGGGATCTCTGGATATTTTCTGGCTTTGGTTTTTGGGGTAGGGAGCATTGATGCGTATTCTATTTGTTCATAATAATTTTCCGGCGCAGTATCGGCGCATCATGGCCTATTTGGACGAACGGCCAAAATTGGGTGTTGAGGTCTATGCCGCGACTTTGGACACCAATCAGCAAAAAACACAGGCTAAGAAAACCATTAAATATAAACCCCACCGCGAGCCGAGGGAAAATATTCACCCGGCACTGCTTTATACAGAGCGGGCGGTTATTCAGGGGCAGGCGCTGTATTCGGCGTTGCTGAAATCTAAACAAGCGGGCTTTAAGCCTGATATCATCTTGGCCCATTCGGGATGGGGTGCGGGGCTGTTTTTGAAAGACCTGTTTCCTGATTCGAAATTATTGACCTATTATGAATGGTATTATCACAGCATAAATTCTGATGGCATGTTCCTGCGGGACAAACCATATGATCCAAACGCGCAAATGCGTATTCGCATGAAAAATACACCGATTCTGCATGATTTGGCGGCTATGGACCACGGCCAGTGCCCAACGGCGTTTCAAAAAAGCAAGTTCCCGGACATTTTTCAAAGCGGCATTACCCAGTTGCATGACGGCGTGGATACCAAGTTTTTCAAGCCCAAAGCCAATGCCCGTGTGAAAGTGGGGGATCATATCTTCACCAAAGCAGACGAAGTGATCACCTATGTGGCGCGCGGAATGGAAGAATATCGCGGTTTTCCGCAGTTTATGGAAACCGTCTATAAGTTGCAGCAACGGCGCCCCAACCTGCATGTTGTGATCTTGGGGAGCAACCGCGTGGCGTACGGTAACAAGCGCAGCGATGGGAAATCTTTCAAAGAGGCGATGCTAGAGACGTACGATTTTGATATGGACCGCTTGCACTTTATGGGCTTGCAGCCTTTGGGCGTTTTTTGCGGCCTGATGCAAATTACGCGGGCGCATATCTATTTGACCGTGCCGTTTGTTTTGTCTTGGTCGATGCTCGAAGCCATGGGGGCCGGAGCCTTGGTTGTAGGCTCAGACACCGAACCCGTTCGAGAACTGATAACCGATGGTGAAAACGGGCTTTTAGTGCCGTTTTTTGATACCGATGCTATCACCGATAAAATTAGCCATGTGCTTGATAACAATGAGGAGTATGATCCTTTGCGTAAAAACGCCCGGCAGACGATTAAGGATAGCTATGCTGTTAAGGATTTGCTGCCTCAATATTGGAATTTGATCAAATCTGTGGCAAATGGGTCACATATTTGATCGGAAATAAGGAATTGTCTCTAGTGCAGCAACACCACTGTTGAAATTCAAACAGTAGAGTGCTGTTGTGTTTGTCGGGAATTGGTAATGAACGAGATTGATGATTTCTTCAGTGATATTGTAAACTTAATCAATTATCCGGTTGACATAATTGGCATTCTCTCGCTAGAGAGTGTCACTAGGGGGCTATTTAACCTTATCGTTCATGCCTCGTAACAATACGTAGTTGCTTTTTCAGGAGGAAAGCTATGGCACATGCAATTTTTGGATCTGACGATCCTAATGAGATTTTAGGTACAGAGGCAGACGACCTCACGTTTGGTGCGGGCGGTAATGATACGCTGACCGGTGGTACAGGCGACGATACACTTGCTGGTGAAGCAGGTGACGATAATCTGAACGGCGGCGCAGGGGACGATAGTCTTGTTGGCGGCACCGGAAATGATTCGGTTGTTGCGGGCGACGGAGCCGACATTTTAGGCGGCGGATCTGGCAATGATACATTGCGCGGCGATGCTGGCGCAGACACAATCGGCGGCGATGCTGGCGATGATAGCATTGATGGCGGCGCGGGCGACGACAACATTGATGGCGGCGACGGTGCTGATAACGTAACTGGCGGCGACGGTGGTGACGAGATTTCAGGTGGCAACGGCGACGACACAATTTCAGGCGGCGATGGCGACGATAATATTTCAGGCGACGCAAATGATGATACTGCATCCGGCGGAAATGGTGATGATACCATTGACGGCGGCGCGGGCGCGGATAGCCTAGACGGTGATGCTAACGATGACGTTCTAACTGGCGGTGCTGGTAATGATACGCTTGGTGGCGGTAACGGCGATGATGATATCACAGGCGGTGCAGGTGATGACGAAATCGACGGCGGCGCAGGCACAGACAGTGCGACCTTTAGCGGTGAGTTCACAATTACCTCACTGGCTACTGCTGGTCCGGCGACTACCCTCTCTACAACTGTTGACGGCGATGATACTCTTATCGGTGTTGAGCGGGTTTTCGCAGACAACAACGGCCTTGAAGATGGTCTTGAGCTTTCTGCTAACGACGACGGCGTTCAGTTCACACGTGAAGTTGATGCAAATGTTGCAAACCCTGATGGAACCATCGGCGGCAACTTTGATTTAACAAGCAATGTTCTTCTTGAATATGACAACGGTGCAGGCTCCTTCATTGAAGCGGCTGGTAACGATTCTACAGGTGGCGGCGACGCAAGCTGGACAATCGCTGTCTCTTATACACATCT
>WFTS01000136.1 GCA_015485385.1 Kordiimonadales bacterium
ATCAATGGCGCCTCTAAATACATTCGCTTGGGCGCGAATGGCGAGCGCGAATATTCTGTTGGGGGAGGACCATTTTGGGGAGGCTTTGAAGGCGTGGCGCACATCGGTTGCAACGGCTCGGTTTGAACCCTTTTTGCTGATACAGCGCGTTCATATCGGCACCATTTTATATCGGCAGATGACCCCGAAAGACATTGACCTTCTAAAGGACCAATTTCAGATGACCGTTCGTTGGAACCGTGGGAAGTTGCGGACCTATGCCCGAAAAAACCAGTTAATCCCTTGGATGATCTTTTTGGCCAATGGCGATGACGAAACGGTCAAGTTTTTCCAAAATTAATATAATCTGTAAGATATGTCCATTTATGGACAAGTCTCCGGCAGGGCAAGCCCATGTCTGACGGCCTAAAGTGGTTCGCCATTCGCCCCAGAGCCGTATTCGCCCCAGAGCCGTATTCGGACTGATTCAGCATTCGGGGTATGGGCTGGCTTTTAAGAAAATATGGTGGAGCCGAGGGGGCTCGAACCCCTGACCTCTACACTGCCAGTGTAGCGCTCTCCCAGCTGAGCTACGGCCCCACTTAAAACTGGTGCATGAAGGATAGCACCAGGCCATTGTGCGGATACTGGATTTTCCGCTATAGGTTGGGCGCATTTACCCCCAACCGGTTTTTATCCTGCCAACCACCGTATAAAACCGTACAAAACCGCGCAAATATGAAAACAGCTGGCTAACGCGGCCGTTCCGGCCTTGGTTTATACTTCGTCTTTGGTCAGGCTGGTATCAACGATCGCCGCCACTTCTGTGTCGTCATCATCGTCAAGACTAATAACAACGTCTGCGTCGGTATCTAGATCAATATCGTCCGCATCATCATCGGTATCATCATTGCTTTTTACGGGGTCTTCTTTTACCGCAGCAACGATAGGCTGTTTGGTCTTTAAAATTGGCTCTGGCTTAAAGTCCACGCCGCACGCTACGCACACGCATGGATCACTATTGCCAAGGTCATAAAAGCGTTCGCCGCATTTTGGGCAGGTACGCTTTGTGCCCCATTCGGGTTTTACCACGTCTCTCTCCTTGATATTGGACACGCTTTAAAGCTAAGAATTGGCGCATGAATTGCCACGATAGTGCGCGGCTGTCAAAGCATAAGTTAACTCACCGCTTTTAATTCGGAAATTTTATTGTGCCAAGTCTTGTTTCACACCCTAAGTCTGCCCTGATCGGCAGCGCCCAAATCCCCGGTGATAAATCTATTTCTCACCGGGCCTTAATGCTGTCGGCGCTCGCTGTTGGCAAAAGCCGTATATCGGGTTTGCTGGAGGGCGAAGATGTTCTGGCAACGGCATCGGCTATGCGGCTTATGGGGGCAACCTTAGACCAGCTTGGTGACGGCAATTGGCAGGTGCAAGGTGTGGGTGTTGGCGGATTAACCACGCCAGATGATATAATGGATATGGGAAATTCGGGCACATCCACGCGGCTGTTGATGGGGTTGATCGCAAGTCATGATATCACGGTAACACTGACAGGGGATGCCAGTTTGCGTGGGCGCCCGATGCGCCGGGTAACCGATCCTCTTAGCAAAATGGGCGCTAGTTTTGAGGCCCGTGACGGGGCATATCTGCCGCTGACAATAAAGGGAACCTCTATGCCCTTGCCGCTGGATTACACGCCGCCAATGGCCAGTGCACAAGTGAAATCTGCCCTATTGCTCGCGGGGCTGAACACTTCGGGTATCACCCGCGTGCGGGAAAAAACCGCGACTCGGGATCATACTGAGCGCATGCTTTCGGCTATGGGGGCTGATATTCATGTGGAAGATCAGGACGACGAGCGGGTGATTAGCCTTGTGGGCCAGCCTGAATTGAAGCCAATTACCCTCGATGTACCGGGCGATATTTCGTCCAGTGCCTTTTTGATGGTTGCCGCAAGCCTTGTTCCAAATTCGGATGTGATGTTGAAACGTGTGGGCATGAACCCCCTTCGCACCGGCATTATCGGCGCACTTAGGGCGATGGGCGCTGACATTCGTTTGCTAAATGAACGCGATTTAGGCGGTGAACCAGTGGCAGACATCCGGGTCTGCGGAAGCCAGCTACAAGCCGTCACCAGTTTACCTGTAGACCCCTCAACCATGATCGATGAATTTCCGGTGCTATTTTGTGCGGCAGCCACGGCCAAAGGCACCAGCCGTTTCACCGGGCTTTCGGAACTGCGCGTGAAAGAAAGCGACCGATTGTCGGTGATGGCAGCAGGACTAAAAGCAAACGGAGTTGACGTAACCGAATTTGAAGACGGCCTTGAGATCAAAGGGTTTGCTGGCCCTGTTCCGGGCGGCGGTACCGTGGAAACCTTCCTTGATCACCGCATCGCCATGGCGTTTGCGGTATTAGGCCAGATGGCGGATGCACCGATCACCATAGAGGACGCAAGCCCGATACAAACCAGCTTCCCAAGTTTCATCAATTTAATGAAAGCGCTGGGGGCAGGGTTGGAACTGGTTGATGAAACAGGCACAGTGCATAAAGCATAAGGCGTGCGTTTGCTGGGTGGGTATGGTCAAATAAGCGCTGGTTATTCGGGTTTTCAGGCACGGCTTGAATGAAAGTAAGAAAGTGATTCGGTGTGATTGTTGCGATTGATGGCCCGGCGGCGGCGGGAAAAGGTACACTTGCCAAGCGCTTAGCCGAAAAATTTGGTTTTGCATATTTGGATACTGGTACTTTGTACCGAGGGGTTGCTCTTGCCTTACTAAAAGCGGGGCATGACCCATCTGACGAGGCCGCTGCTGCACAGGCATCTGCACATTTTGATTTGGCACTGACCCATGATCCAGACTTGCGCACAGAGGCCATAGGTGCCGCAGCATCAATCGTTGCAGCAATGCCTGAGGTTCGGTCTAACTTGTTGAAATTTCAAAGAGAATTTGCGTCTTGCCCCCCGGGAGGTGCGGCAGGGGCTGTCTTGGATGGCCGCGATATAGGTACCGTTGTTTGCCCCAAAGCAGACCTGAAACTTTATGTTACAGCCTCCCCTGAGGAACGTGCCCGGCGCCGTACGTCGGAATTGCAAGAGCGCGGAATAGACGCGGATTATAGCGCTATTCTTGCCGATGTTAAGGCTCGGGATGAGCGCGATATGAACCGGCAAGAGGCCCCCTTGAAGCCCGCGAAAGATGCGCTCTTGCTTGATACGACAATATTGGATATAGACGCCGTGTTTTTACGAGCGATTCGATTTGTCGAGGCTGCGGCGAGCGCCGACACCAAAGCAAATTAAAGTTAGCTCCAATATCCGAAGATGCTGCATGAGCTGCCGATTGTTTCTGAGTTTCAGAAATAACGTGGTTTCTTTCGTGTCGATATCAGAGGCTTTCGAACGTCAGAAAACGCTGGGATGGTCCTATCGTTAAACCCGTTTGAAAGAAGACCGCCGGATCCAACCGGCTGGCATGGAAATAAATGATACTTGAAAGGAAGACATGAATGTCTGACATGGCAACAATGCCAAGCCTCTCTGATTTTGAGGCAATGCTAAATGAAACTATCCCTGCTGAAGGCGGCTTTGAAGGCCGCGTAGTGAAGGGTACCGTTGTTTCTCTCGAGAATGATTTCGCGATTATTGACATCGGACTAAAAGCTGAGGGCCGTGTGCCTCTCAAAGAATTTTCAGCTCCTGGCCAGCCGGCTGAGCTTGCTGTTGGTGACACTGTTGAAGTTTTTGTTGACCGTATTGAAAACGCGCTCGGCGAAGCCATTCTGTCCCGCGACAAAGCCCGCCGCGAAGAAGCTTGGACTGAACTAGAAAAAGCGTTTGAAGGCGATGCCCGAGTAACTGGCGTTATCTTTGGCCGTGTTAAGGGCGGCTTCACGGTTGACCTTAACGGCGCTGTGGCGTTCCTGCCTGGTTCTCAGGTTGATATCCGTCCAATCCGCGACGTAACACCTTTGATGAACATCGAGCAGCCGTTTATGATTCTGAAAATGGATCGCCGTAGGGGCAATATTGTTGTCTCTCGCAGGTCTATCCTTGAAGAGGATCGTCAGGAACAGCGCGCTGAACTTCTGGGCAAGCTGAAAGAAGGCGATGCGGTTGACGGCGTTGTTAAAAACATCACCGATTACGGCGCCTTTGTTGATCTTGGCGGCATTGACGGTTTGTTGCACGTCACCGACATGAGCTGGCGCCGTGTGAACCATCCTTCAGAAGTGCTCGGCATTGGCGAGACCGTGAAGGTACAAGTGGTTCGTATCAATCCTGAAACACAGCGTATCAGCCTTGGCATGAAGCAGCTTGCAGAAGACCCATGGGCTGGCATCGAAGCCAACTATGTGGTTGGTACCAAGTTCAAGGGCGTTGTCACCAACATCACCGATTATGGTGCTTTTGTTGAGCTGGAAGCCGGTGTTGAAGGTTTGGTCCATGTGAGCGAAATGAGCTGGGTGAAGAAAAACATCCACCCGGGCAAAATCGTTTCCACGTCACAAGAAGTAGAAGTGATGGTTCTGGAAGTGGATCAGGCAAAGCGCCGCATTTCACTTGGTCTTAAACAGTGTGGCGACAATCCTTGGGATGCGTTTGCTGACAAGTTCCCATCCGGTACAGAGATTGAAGGTGAAGTGAAAAACATCACCGAGTTTGGCTTGTTCATTGGTCTTGACGGCGACGTTGATGGCATGGTGCATCTGTCAGATATCTCATGGGATCGTGGCGGCGAAGAAGCCCTTGCTGAATATAAAAAGGGCGACATGGTGAAAGCCGTTGTTCTTGATGTCGATACGCAAAAAGAGCGCATCAGCCTTGGTATTAAGCAACTTGGTGGTGATCCATTCAAGGAAGCATCTTCCAAAAAACGCGGCGAGCATGTGACCGGCGTTGTTAAGGTTGTGAATGAAAACGGCATCGAAGTTGAAGTGGGTGATACAGGCATGACGTCCTTTATCCGCCGCTCTGACTTGGCGCGCGATCGCGGTGATCAGCGTCCAGAGCGCTTTAATGTTGGCGACAAGATCGATGCAATGGTCACCGGCGTGGATAAATCCAGCCGCCGTGTGAACCTGTCGATCAAAGCGCTTGAGATGGCTGAAGAAAAAGCGGCCGTTGAGCAATATGGCTCTGCTGATAGCGGTGCAAGCCTTGGGGATATCCTTGGTGCAGCGCTTGAGAAAGCCAAAGACGACAAATAAAGGCTTGATCGCAAAATGTGATTTCGCATTAAAAATTAAAAAAGGTCGCTCCGTTCGGGGCGGCCTTTTTCTTGAGGTTTGGCCGCGCATTTTATGCTAAGTTTCATACTAAAGGGGCCTTATGGTGCCCGATATCTGTAAAGATTAACGAATTCCTAATGTAATTTATATAAAAAGCCTTTCTTTTGAACGACTTACTTGACGCGGCGCGTTTCAAGTGGCACGCTTCAAATAACACCGGTGGGCAAAACGTTTTTGAGTGTTACGATAGGATGTATCCCGGGGAGGACGTAAATGATCAAATCTGAGTTGATTACAAAAATTGCTGACGCCAATCCTGACTTGTATTACCGGGATGTGGAACGCATTGTTTCTAAAATTTTTGATGAAATCACCGGCGCTTTGGCGCGCGGAGACCGGGTGGAACTCAGGGGTTTTGGCGCTTTTTCAGTGAAAACGCGGCTTGCCAGAACAGGCCGAAACCCTCGCACGGGTGAAACCGTAGATGTGGCTGAAAAGAAGGTCCCATATTTTAAAACTGGTAAAGACCTGCGTGAGCGTCTGAACAGTTAGGGCGCGCCTGTAACGTTTGTTTCCCCCTCTTTTTTGGCAGCCTTCAGCAAATGGCCAAATCTTTATTCAAAGTGATTCGCCGCCTGATCTGGGTATTGATCGGGCTGTTTTTGGTGTTTTTCGCAGTTCATAATCGTGGGGCGGTCGAAATTTCCTTCGATCCTATCGCGGGGCGCTATTTGCTACCGGTTTGGTGGATATTGTTCGCGGGTATTTTTATCGGAATTTTTGTCTCGGCAGCGGTCACCAGTTGGCTGCGACTAGAGGGCTTTGCCAAGCGCCGCAAGGCTGAACGCAGGGCTGTTTATCTGGACGAGCAGATGGCCTTGATGGCCGAAGACGCGCACCAGGGCAAGGCGCAGAGGGCGCACAAAGCCGCGTCTGATACCGCTTCAGAGCCCGGTTCCGGCTCCGCCCTTGCCAAACCCAAGTAAGGCAGGTTAAACCGCAGCAAGCTTTCTTAGAAAAGACAAAAATGATGACCGGACCTGACGAAAATATGCCTCAAAATCCGCCCAAAAACATAACCGACAATCCCATCTACTGTGCGCTGGATACGGTGGATGCTGTAGAAGCGGTGGCGTTGGCAAAATCACTTAAAGGCGCGGTTGGCGGGGTGAAATTGGGGTTGGAATTTTTCTCGGCCAACGGCGCGGATGGGTTTCAAAGGGTTGCGGCCACTGGCATGCCAATTTTCCTTGATTTGAAGTTTCACGACATCCCGAACACCGTAGCGGGCGCCATCAGTGCGGTCATGCCGCTTGTCCCAAAAATCCTTACAATTCATACACTTGGCGGTCCAGATATGATGTGCCGAGCCGTAGAAATCGCTTCGATTGAGGCAGAAAAACAGGGGGTTGCACGCCCCTGTGTTGCCGGTGTGACAATCCTCACCAGCATGGATGATACCGATTTGGCGGCCATTGGGGTCCAAAATACAGTGGCGGATCAAGTCACCCGGCTGGCTAAATTGGCGCATTTCTGCGGGCTTGACGGCATGGTTTGCAGCCCCAAAGAGATCGCCTTGGCCCGCGCCGCTACGAACCCCGATTTCAAATTGATTGTGCCTGGCATTCGGCCAGAGGGCAGCGCGGCAGGCGACCAAAAGCGGGTGATGACCCCCCTTGAAGCCACCAGTGCTGGCGCTGATATATTGGTCATAGGCCGCCCGATAACAAAAGCCCCTGACCCGGCTGCCGCCGCCAGAAAAATAGCAGAAAATCTAGCTATTTCAACGAATTAAAGCTGCCCCTTTCCCACTGCTTCAGGGGGTTTTATGTGGGTTTTTTATCCGCCTTTATCCTATGAACGCCTTTGGTTTTGCCGCTGCCAATAGGCTCTGCCAGACGCCTTAAAGGGGAAGAAACCTCCAGAGACGGCCCCTCGCGGCCAAGAGTTCGCTGGCTGTTCGGCCTTATGTGACAAACAGTTTGGCGGAAAACCCCAAAAAAATGACAGCCACACAGGCTTTGCGGGCAATAGTGTCACACATCTGACTGTGACACGCGTTTTGTGACACGTGTGCAACCTAATTTTTGCGGTTTTTATCCCTCTTTTAAAGCGTGTTTTTTGTGCGAAAAATGAACAAAGCGTTTTAGGCAAAAGGCCTCTGCTTGCAGGCAAGGCACAGATGCGTGTAGCCTCAGCGAGACATAGAGCAAAATGTGAAAATTATGCCCGCAACGAACCCGATGCTCGAAACGAACCTGATGCCCGAAACGAAATTCATGTCTGATACGAAATTCATCCCCAAGATGAAGCCCATGCCTGAAACAAGGATACTAAAATGAAAACCCTGCCCCGGATTGTGACTGTATTTTTTCTTGCGCTTGGCGCAGCGCTTGTGCCGTCTGTTGGTGTGGTGGCGGCCGATAAAACCGTAACCCTCTTGTTCACCAATGATGTGGAAAGCGCATATGATCCGATCCCGGCACATTGGCGCGACGATATGGATATGATCGGCGGCATCGCGGAGATGACCACCCTTATTCGCTCTTACCGCAAAACCGAACCCAATGTGTTCTTGTTTGATGCAGGGGATATTTTTACCGGATCTTTAGCAAAAGAAACCAAGGGCGCGCTGGCTTTCGAGCTGATGACAACCATGGGCTATGATGCAATGGGCATTGGGAATCACGAATTTGAATATGGCGTTGAAATTTTTGCTTGGGCGAAAAACCGAGCGCCGTTTCCTGTGCTGGGTGCCAATATGTTTTACCGGGGTACTGACCATCCGTTTGCCCAAGCGCACGCTATTATCGAACGCGGCGGCATAAGGATCGGCGTGATCGGCATTATGGGCCGGGACGCGGTTAGTGCGATCATTCCGTCAAATATCGCAGCCCTTGATGTGCGGGACGAGGCCGCAGCGGTCCAGAAATCAGTAGATGCAATTCGGGATGATGTTGATCTTATTGTCTTGTTGACCCACGAAGGCAAAACCGCACCAATGCAAACTGACGCTGAAAGTGACCCGCGTCTGCAGCGTGATATTGATGCCGATATCCGCCTTGCCGGGGCTGTGAAAGGGGTTGATATATTGCTGGCGGGTCACGCGGATGCGGGAACGCTTGCGCCCGTGGTCCACCCCAAAACGGGCACGCTGATTATGCAAACCTATGGGCAAGCAACGCATTTGGGCTATTTGCAACTGGTGCTGGACGACACCACAGGCCGCATAAAATCTTATGACGGCACGTTGGTGCCGATAAATGCTGCCTCTTTAAAGCCAGACCCTCTGATTGCGGCTAAATTGGCCAAATATCGCGCCCGTTTTCCAAAGCTGTTTGAAAAAGTTGGCACGTCGGGGGCTTTTATGGCGCGGAAATATATTGAAGAATCAGATGTGGGCAATCTGTTTGCCGATGTAATCCGCGAGGCCGCAGGCACACAGCTTTCTTTCATTCATGCGGGCAGTCTCAGGAAGGACATCCCAAAAGGGGATCTAACACGGGCTGACCTTTTAGACGTATATCCTTTTGTGGACGCTGTGATGCGTTTCACCATAACGGGTGCTCAGTTGCGCGATATTTTAGAGCAGTCCCTAAGCCAAGAGCGCGGCTTGATGCAGATATCGGGCTTTACCACTGGGTATGATTACACCCGGCCCCTAGGCCAGCGGTTGGTGTTCATGCGCTATGAAGGGCGGGACATTAAACCCGAGGACAGTTTTACAGCGGCAGCGCCCGGATTTTTGGCAGAAGGCGGCGACCTGTTCACCATGTTTGCTGAAAGCGGAAAGCAAACCCGCGTGGGAACGGTTGCGGATATTATCACTGCCTATTTCGCGCGCGGAGACATTGTTTTGCCGCCCAAGCAAGGCAGGCAGCTAGATAAAGCAGCCGCCAAGTGAATAAGAAGGGGGCTTAGCCTCGGCACACTATAGTGCTTCTAAGCATAAAGGCCCTCTTTTGTGATCCCCCCTTTGTGAGCTCCCCTTGTGATCAGGGCGGGGGCGACGGCGCCCCGTCAGCTTTGCGCCTGCGCCCCGTCAGCTCCCCCCGTCAGCTTTCAGGGGAAGCCTCAGCCAGCTTTCAGGCGAAACCTACGCGGCGCTTGAGCGCCACTTGAGTAACGCCCGCTTGGAAAGACGTTAGTTTGCTAATATCTGTGGATTGGCCGTATTTTCTTGTGGCGCTTGGGCGGGGTTTAGAAGTTGGTTCCAAGCTGCAAGATCGCCATTGGAGAGCGAGGCTTTTTGTTTTAACTTTCTGGCGTCAAGCACGGTCATTACGCCGCGACCAACTTGGCAAACCCCTTCTTTTTGAAGGCCCCTTAAAATTCGGTTCATATGGACTTTCGACGTGCCGACGAGATCAGCTAATATTTCCTGTGTAACCGAAATGGACACACTATAAGGCCGTAAGTCGCCATATAAAGAGAGGCTGATTATGATAAATTCACGGCATAAGCGCTCTTCGGCGCTATTATGGGTTAATTCGTAACATTTTCTGGAAAGCCGCCACAACACACGGGCGGTTACGGCTTGAAAATATTTAAAAAAAGCGTCTTCACGGCGGACATACTGCGTGAATATATCCATATCAATAGAACACAGGGTTACCTCCCCCATGGCACGCACTTTATAGTTAATGTTTTTGTCAAAAAACGCTGGAAATCCTAGTATTTTACCCGAATTATAAAGGCCGCCTATCGTGCGGTCACCCTTTTCATTGGTCCGGAAAGTAAAGGCCCAGCCTTTGTGAATGTGAGAAATTCTGTCACTGCCAGCGACTGTGTTCAGCAGGTGGTTGGGCGCCAATTTATGCTGATGTATGGTGAGGCGGGGGCCGGGCATGCGAACGTTATTGGGGAAGACACAGCCCAAAGCATCATCATGATGCGAGCATAACTTGCACAGTTTCGTCAAAGATATCTTCCCATTTAACAAGGCGCCTCACACGCACCTATACTTGTACCTATTCAATATTAGGCCTGTTAACTCATAACAAAACCCCAAAAAGTTAATCTATGTTATTAATAAAGTGAACTATAGCGCCTGTATTTGACTGTAGCGGTTATTTTCTAAAGGGTAAACAACCTCAGATATAGACGAAATACTACAAGAGTTTATATGGCTTAAGCATGATTTATAATAGCGTAGTATTTTCAAAGCAGTAATAGTTTGTTTGTCTTTATATATATCATGAAATAGTCAACTTGAGGTTAACATAGGTTAGTAAATAAGATGTATAAGTTGCCCCTCGCCAAGCAAGACAAGAGGGTGTTACACTTTACCTAAGGACAGTTTTCCCTTGGGGGTCTTTTGAATTACCGGATGTGAGCGGTAATATTCAATTTTTCAAAAACCTAGGTCTCGGAAAATTCGGGGGGATTTTCGCGGTAAGGCTGGTGGCTAACGCCTTCAGTCTTACCGTGCGTAATTTTTAAAAATTACAGGAGGCGGAAATATGAATTATCAAATTCAAAAAGAAGGGGAAACCCTAATGCAGGCCAGTGAATTCGACGGTGAATTCGACGGTGAATTTACCATGGAAAACTGTATGGGCAGTGATCTGAAAGTTCAGGTTACCGGGGATTTGAATTTTGGCGATCACGGCGAATGGCGTGAAATGTTTGAATATATTTTGGCGATGAAACCGCAGAAGATCAGCTTGGACCTGACAGATCTGGTTGCGTTTGATTCTGCGGCGCTTGGGCTGATTTTAATTTTTCATGCCAAAGCCGTAAATGAAAAAATAAAATTTGAGATTATTCAGCCTGAGACAGGGTTTTTGCGACATGCTTTAGGCTGTACGGATATCATCTGTCCTACCGGCGTTCGTTGTAACCCCGCAGCCTGCCATCCAAACCGCATGTATCCCGGGCAGATTATTGATACCCCAGCCAAGCTTGAAGATTGGGAAGGGGTTTTCGGGTTTCTTCAGGTGAATTGAAAATCCTTATAGATGTGAGCCTCATACATATGAGCCCCATATTTATGAGATTATATTATGAGACTATAAAAGACACGTGGGACTGCGGGGTTTGCTTTGCAGTTCTGCGCCTTTAAGAAACCGGCTCTAGCAGGTCTTTGTTCATCAGCTTGGCCTCAAAGGCTTGGAGGTCTTGCTCCAAGTCATGAATAAGCTCCAATTCAAACTTGCGGTCTGCAAGCGTGCGTGACAGCGGTTGATGCGCGCCGTTTTGGGTTTTTAACTTTACTTCTAAAAGCAGGTTTTTGGCGTCTAAAATATCGTGGGCGATGGACGGCCTGTTTAATTCGAATAAGGTTGTTAGTTTGTTTTGGGCTTCGTCGCTTTGTGTAACATCTGCGCTTTGTACGCGGGCAAGCGTTTCCATTTTATCGAAGGCGGCCCGTATTTTACTGACCTTCAGTTCCAGCGCAGCCTCTAATTGGCCCACTTTACTTTCTTCAGAAATACGTTTTGTCGAATCCCGAAGAGTGTTTTCAAATCCAAAATGCATAGCGTGCCTCCAATGTGTTTTTCACCATGGATCAAACGTAAGCCCTAAATAATATTTTAAAAGCGAATATATTTGATATATAATATCGAATATTTAGATTTAAAATAGGATTTGGAGGGCAAACGCGTGGATATTACGCAAGCCAAAACCTTTTTAACCATTGTTGAACAGCGCAATTTTAACCGAGCCGCAGAGAAGCTGTTTGTGACCCAGTCTACCGTAAGTGCGCGGGTGAAAACGCTGGAAAACGAGCTTGGTTGCACATTGTTTGTGCGCAATAAGGCAGGCGTAACCTTAACGAGCGCGGCGAAGCGGTTTGAAAAACATGCTCAATCCATTGTGCAACTGTGGAACCACGCCCGGCGTGAGATTGCAGCGGGTGAAAAGATCGACCAATCGATCACTATTGGTGCGCGCTTTGGTCTGTGGGAACCCCTTTTGCTGGATTGGTTGCCTGCTTTGAAAGACAAATTTCCGCGCGCGATGATTGGTGCTCGCATTGGAACAGCCGATTCGCTGATCCAGCAAATGCACAGCGGGGCGATGGATGTGTGTTTGGTATATGCGCCGTTTAGCAATCCGGGCCTACGGGTTATAAAATTGTTTGATGAGCAGTTTATTCTGCTGTCCAGTAAAGAGACAAAGCCAGATTTAGGCGTGACCCATTTGCCGTCCACCAGTGCGCTGCCAGACGATTATATATATGTCGATTGGGGCAATGAATTTGCCCGGCAACATGCGCTTTTATACCCGAATTATACCGGCAGCCTGTTATCGGCTAATTTGGGCGCGTTGGCGCAGGCTTTGATTATCAGCACACAAGGCGCAGGATACCTGCCACTGCGAACGGCTGCCGAGGCTATGGCGCACGGTGACTTGCACAGGCTAGTGGATGCACCCTCCATCACGCTGCCGGTTTATATGGTGTATAGCGAACTGATGGAGGCCGACACGCTGGCCTATATCCAAACAAGCCTAACCGAGCGCTGCGGCGATTTTAGCGGTGGTCTTTAAAGGGGGATTAAAGCGGTTATCAGGCAGTGAAAGCGTGCGATTTTCGGCCCTAGTATAAAGAAGCCCTTCAGGCGTATAGATTAGCTTGCAAAGCGCAGAACTACGCTGTATACACCCCCATTCGCAGAATCGTCCGGCTGAGGTAATGGGCTGCCGTGGTGATTCTTAACAGACACTCTTTACTTATGTGAGGACTGAAAATGCCCAAGATGAAGACAAAATCGAGCGTTAAAAAGCGCTTCAAGTTAACCGCCACTGGTAAAGTGCGCGCCACCCAAGCTGGTAAACAGCACGGTATGATCAAGCGCACCAACAAGCAAATCCGCGACCTGCGTGGCACCACAATCCTCAAGGACTGTGACGCCCGTATCGTTAAAAAGTTTATGCCCTACGGCTAAGGCCGCTACCCGCATACCAATTTTCAGGATTTAGGAGAAATATCATGGCTCGTGTTAAACGCGGTGTAGTATCGCACGCTCGTCACAAGAAGGTACTCGAAGAAGCCAAAGGCTATCGGGGCCGCCGTAAGAATACCATTAAAGTTGCTCGTCAGGCTGTTGAAAAAGCAGGCCAGTATGCATACCGCGACCGCAAGGCCAAGAAGCGCACCTTCCGCGCCCTTTGGATCCAGCGCATTAACGCGGGTTCACGCGCGCTGGGCTTGCCGTACGGCCAGTTTATGCACGGGCTGAGCCTCGCAGGCGTTGAATTAGACCGTAAAGTCCTAAGTGACCTTGCTGTCCACGAACAAGCCGCTTTTGCAAGCTTAGTAGAACAGGCCAAGGCCGCTCTAGCTAAGTAAGCTCGGTTTATTTTAAACCAAAGCTGGGTCACGGACGTGACCAATGTTATTTAGAGGGGCCTTCGCCGGTTTGGCGGGGTCCCTTTTCTTATTTTAACGCAATATATTTTTGATTTGGTGAACGGAAAATCCATGCAGGACCAAATTTCATCCCTTCGGAGCATTATCGAGGACGAGGTAGGCGCAGCAAATGATCTTGCTGCTCTTGAGGCCGTTCGCGTTGCGACTTTGGGCAAAAAAGGCAGTGTCTCAGGCTTGATGAAAGGCCTCGGCGGCATGAGCCCTGACGAACGCAAAACCATGGGGCCCCTCCTGAATGCGCTCAAGGGCGAGGTCGCAACTCTGATCGCCGCGCGCAAGGCTGTTTTGGAGGATGCGGCTTTAGACGCGCGTCTGAAAACCGAACGCCTAGACATTACATTGCCGGTTTTGGACCATCCAAGCGGTAGTGTTCATCCTATCAGCCAAGTGATGGACGAAATTGCTGAAATTTTTGCGGGCCTTGGGTTTGATGTGGCCGAAGGGCCAGATTTGGAAAGCGATTTCCATAATTTTACCGCGCTCAATATCCCGCCTGAGCATCCTGCGCGCCAAGATCATGATACTTTCTACCTAGCCCCGGATGCGAACGGGGACCGTAAGGTTCTTAGGACCCACACCAGCCCGGTGCAAATCCGCACAATGATGTCAAAAGAGCCGCCGATCCGCATTATCGCGCCCGGCCGCACATACCGTAGCGACTCGGATGCGACTCATACGCCGATGTTCCATCAGGTTGAAGGTTTGGTGATCGACAAGGATACGCATTTGGGCCACTTGAAGGGCACTTTGGAAGCCTTCCTCAAGGCCTTCTTTGAGGTGGACGCTGTGACCCTGCGTTTGCGCCCAAGTTATTTCCCTTTCACGGAACCATCGATGGAAGTGGATGTGCAGTGCAGCTTTGATGGCGGTATGGTGAAAATCGGGGACGGCAACGACTGGCTTGAGATTTTGGGCTCTGGCATGGTCAATACCAAAGTCTTGGAGGCCTGCGATCTTGATCCAACCGTTTATCAGGGTTTCGCTTTTGGTTGCGGTATCGACCGCTTGGCGATGCTGAAATACGGCATGAATGACCTGCGCGCTTTCTTTGATGCCGACCTCAACTGGCTTAGGCATTACGGCTTTAGGGCGCTTGATTTGCCGACAATCGCAGGGGGGCTCAGCCGATGAAATTCTCGCTAAATTGGCTCAAGGATTATCTGGAAACAGAGGCAAGTCTTGAGGAAATTCTGGTGAAGCTGAATGCGATCGGCCTTGAGGTTGACAGCGTTACCAACCCCGCGGATGCTTTGGCACCCTTCACAGTGGCTGAGGTTTTGTCTGCTGAAAAGCACCCGGACGCCGACAAGTTGAAAGTGTGCCGTGTCTCGGACGGCAGCGAAGAAATGCAGATTGTTTGCGGGGCGCCCAATGCGCGCGCGGGCATTAAAGTGGTGTTGGGCCGTCCGGGCGATTATGTGCCGGGCCTCGACGTAACTTTGAAAAAGGCAAAGATTCGCGGTGTCGCATCGAACGGCATGATGTGCTCGGCCAAGGAACTTGAGCTGGGCGACGACCATGACGGCATTATTGAACTGCCAGCCGACGCGCCTGTGGGCCTGAGCTATGTTGAGTATGCGGGTGCCGACAATCCGGTGATTGATATTGAAATCACCCCCAACCGGCAGGACTGCCTTGGTGTTTACGGCATCGCCCGCGATTTGGCGGCGGCGGGGCTTGGCACCTTGAAAGCGCTGAATGTGCCGAAGGTTGACGGCAGCTTTGACAGCGACGTGTTAGTTTCTATTGATCTGGATGATGACCATGCCAGCGCCTGCACGCAGTTTCTGGGGCGCAAGGTCACGGGTGTTAAGAACGGGCCTAGCCCGCAGTGGTTACAAGACCGCTTGAAGGAAATTGGCCAGCGTCCGATCTCGGCTTTGGTGGATATAACCAATTATATCACCCATGATTTGGGGCGGCCTTTGCATGTGTATGACGCCGGGAAATTGACCGGCAATCTGCTGGTACGCATGGCGGATGAGGGCGAAACCTTCACCGCGCTTGACGATAAAAACTATACCGCTACAGGCGAAGAATGTGTGATCGCAGACGATGCAGGCATCCAAGGCTTTGGCGGCGTTATTGGCGGGCTGGAGACAGCTTGTGACGAAGCGACCACCGACGTGGTCCTTGAAGCTGCCTTATTTGACCCAGTGCGCACAGCCTTTACAGGCCGCGACCACGGGCTGATCACCGATGCACGCTATCGGTTCGAGCGCGGCGTTGACCCTTTGTTTATTCGCGACGGTATGGAAATCGCCAGCCAGATGATCCTTGATCTCTGCGGCGGCGAAGCCAGCCGTGTTTTTGAAGCGGGTGCGGATACTGTGTGGGACCGCACCGTGCCGTTCCGGTCTGAGCGCGTGATGACATTGGGCGGTGTTGACCTAGCTGCCAGCGAAAGCATTGCGATCTTGGAAAAGCTTGGTTTCACCGTCGAGGGTGATGATCCTTACACCGTCAGTGTGCCGTCTTGGCGCTGTGATATTGTCGGCGAGCCTGATCTGGTTGAGGAAATACTGCGTATCCACGGCTATGATAATATTCCGTCTGTGGCGCTGCCGGCAACCAATCATAAGGCTGGCACGACGTTAAGCCCGCGCCAAAAACGCGCCCGCACCACCAAACGCCGCCTTGCAAGCGTTGGGATGCACGAGGCCGTTACATGGTCTTTCATGAAGCGTGAGCAAGCCCTGCTGTTTGGCGGTGGCGGTGATGATTTGGTGGTCTCTAACCCTATTTCCAGCGAACTAGACTGTATGCGTCCGTCTATTCTGCCAAACTTGATGCAGGCGGCTCAGCGCAACAAAGATCGGGGCGCAAATGGTGTTGCTTTGTTCGAGGTTGGGCCGGTTTATCTGGACGACACAGAAAAAGGCCAGCTTCTGGTTGCGGCAGGTTTGCGCGCAGGTGTGAGCGAGCGTCATTGGCAGCGCCCTTCGGCTGCTGTGAGTGTATTTGATGCCAAACGCGATGCCCTTGCTGCGTTAGAGGCGGCAGGTGCTCCGGTTGGCAATGTGCAGGTCTTTACCGAATCAGCGGATCATTATCATCCGGGACGGTCAGGAAGTTTGCGGCTTGGTCCGAAGAATATCCTTGCTGTGTTTGGGGAATTGCATCCAAAAACTTTAAAAGCCATGGATGTGGATGCCCCCATGGTGGGTTTTGAAGTTTACCTAGACCGTATTCCTGCCAAGCGCGGTAAATCAGCCGCCAAATCGGCGCTTTTTGTCTCTAAACTGCAATCGGTTGAACGTGACTTTGCCTTCTTGATGGATGCAGACAAACCCGCCGCCAATCTGATTCGCGCCGTTAAAGGCGCAGATAAAGACCATATTGTCGGCGTGAATGTGTTCGATGTTTATGCTGGCAAGGGTGTGCCAGAGGGTCAGACCTCTATTGCCGTATCTGTTAGCCTTGAACCAAAGGGTGAAACCTTCTCTGACAAAGACATCGAAGCCATATCAACACGGATTATAGCCGCTGCTGAAAAGGCTGTTGGGGCGGTACTGCGCGCATAAAAAACAACAATTATGTGTCTTAGATAGAAAAATATACCGAACAGGGCTTGAATTACCCCCTGTTCGGTCTCCATAATGTCGCCGGGGCGGCGTGCGGATGGGTATTCGCGCTTTAGGTTTGTGTGGAATTTGGGACGTGGCAGTAAAAAAAGCGACCGGTAAAAAGAAAGAACCAAAGGTTGGTCTTGGCCTTCGGTTGAAGGCGTGGTGGGAAGGCTATGATACGGATGATATCAAAAAGCGCCTCAAGGACCGCGCGCCAGAAGATGTAGCCGAACCCGAACCCGAGAAGGAAAAGGGGCCAGCGGAAGAGGTTTCGGTTGAAAATCTTGATCCGTGGAACAAGGAAACGGTTGATATTGCTCAGTATATCTGGGGCAAGGGCTTCTGCGGCCCGGGTGGGCCGGACTATGTCATCTCTCTGTCTAAATTATTGGCCCTAAGCCCTGAGATGTCGATGCTACAAATCGGTGCCGGACTTGGTGGGCCAGCGCGGGTGCTGGTAGACCGGTTCGGTGTTTGGATCACCGGCTTTGACACATCAGAAATGCTGGTTGAAAAAGGCCGCAAGCTTTCCAAAATGGCGGGGCTAGAGAAGAAGGTCGTGCTGGAACAGTATGATCTTGATGAATTTGATGGCTTTTCACGCAAATTTGACCGGGCGATCTCGAAGGAAGCGCTGTTTACCATTCAAGATAAAGCCGGCATGATCGGGCATATCGAAGATAAATTGAAGCCGGGTGGGTTATTTTTAATGACCGAATATGTGCTGGGCAGTGACGCGGTTCTGGGCAAAGACAGCTATAAAGAATGGCTTGTTGGTGAACGCAGTCACCCATATCCGGTATTGTCAGACGACTTAATTGAGATGCTGAAGGCAAACCGTATGCAGGTGCGCGTGTCTGAAGATATTTCCCGCCAATATATTGAAATGATCAATCAGGCATGGGCCGGTGCGGACCAGATCGCAACCAAACTGGCCCAGCGCGAGGACGGCGCACAGATGATCCAAACCTTGATGCGCGAAGCTGAATTTTGGACACGGCGCAAAAAGCTATTAGAATCAGGGGATCTGATGTTGTGGCGTATCGTTGCGAACAAAAAATCTGGTGGCCCGGGCATGATGTCAGATTGGTAAAATACGCGTGTTGCCAAAATAGCATGTCGCCAAAATAGCGTATCGCCAAAATAACGCGTTACCAGAATAAACATGGCCATCCACCAAAATGAAAACCCGTCTTTTAAGGTGGGTTTTTCTTTATTCGCGTGCTTTTGTTGTTTAAGTGCCTTTGGTTTTCTTCTGCACGGTCGGGTGCGCGGCCGTTCCGGGTTTTGCCGATCCTTTGCGTGCCAGCGCAACGCCGCCAAAAATCAGGGCTGCCCCGACCAAATGCCCAATCCCAAGGGCCTCAGCAAAGAGCCACCAAGCCAAGAGCGCAGAGACAACCGGCTGGATCAGCAAGCTCACGGATCCAAGGGCCGCTGGCACATGGGCTAGGCCGTAGATAATCAGGCTTTGTCCCATCACATGGGTGAACCAGCCAAGCCCGATAAGCGGCAACCAGTTGACGGCAGCGGCTGGCATGAAGGCCCCGTCTTCTAAAAGTGCAACCGGAAGCAAGAACACGGCTGTTGTTAATGCTGACCCAAACATCACCATAGGTGTCGTGAAACGCCCGCGCACTCGGGCTGCAAAAATAATATAACCCGCATAGGCAACCGCTGTGGCGATGCCAAGCATGTCTCCCACCAGATAATCGGGGTTGATACTGGCATTTTGTCCCACCAAGGCCACCGCCCCCATGACCGCGAAGGCGAGACCTAAGATAAAGGTACGGCTAAAGCGTTGATGGAAAAACAAGAAGCCCGCAAGGGCTGTGAAAATGGTCGCCATATTGGCAAGCAAGGTGGCGTTGGCAACGGTGGTTTTTGCAACTGCCCAGTGCCACAGGAACAGGTCTGTTGCAAACCAAAAGCCAACCGTTAACGCAGCAAGGGCCATGGGCCATAGCGGCTGTGTGCGTATTTGAACCCGGCTTTTATTATCAAGCCGAAGCCAAAGAAATAGCAAAGGCAGCGCCAGTGTTACGCGCCAAAAAGCGGCGGCTGTGGGGCTAACATCTGAAAAGCGCATGAAAATAGCAGCCGTACCAATAGCAACCGCCCCCGCGATCACAGCGGCGAAGCCTTTGGTGAAATTTTCTGTGCTTGTGTTCATAAATAGGACCACTTGCTAGAGAGAATAAATCCGCGAGTATCATGCCGCCGCGACCGCTACAAGCTTGGACGTGGGAAATGTTTCTAACGCAAACATTAGGAAAGCTTGGCAAATGAGGCCCCGCACATGCGTACAATACTTGCACCCGCCCCGCCAAAGCGGCATGATCTGCGCGAACCATAATAGGGAGTACGCCATGAGCGAGAATTTGATTTTTCCTGTGACCAAAGAAGCCCTTGAGGGCACCCACTGTACTAAGGCGCAGTATAACGAGCGCTACCAGCGCTCGGTCACAGATCCGGACGGTTTTTGGCGCGATGAAGCCAAGCGTATTGATTGGATGACCCCTTTCACAAAGGTGAAAAACACCAGCTTTACCGGCGATATTTCGATCAAATGGTTTGAAGACGGCACGCTGAATGCCAGCGTAAACTGTATAGACCGCCATTTGCCAGAGAAGGCGGATGTTACCGCCTTGATATGGGAAGGCGACGACCCATCCGAGAGCAAGAACATCACATACGCTGACCTTCACAGGGAAGTATCAAAGTTTGGCAATGTACTGCGCGCTGAGGGTGTTCAAAAGGGTGACAGGGTTACCCTTTATATGCCAATGATCCCCGAGGCTGTTTACGCCATGCTGGCGTGTGCGCGTATTGGAGCTGTGCATTCTGTGGTCTTTGGGGGATTTTCACCCGAAGCGCTCGCGGGACGTATTTTAAACTGCAAATCAGACTATGTGATCACCGCTGACGAGGGCCTGCGCGGGGCAAAGCCGATCCCTTTGAAGGCCAATGTGGACAAAGCGCTAGAGCAGTGCCCCAATGTTAAATCCGTGATTATGGTTAAGCGCACCGGCAGCGATGTGGTCTTTTGTGAAGGCCGCGACGTTTGGTACCATGAAGCTGCCGCAAAGGTTTCAGCCGACTGCGAGCCTGAAGAAATGAACGCCGAAGACCCGCTGTTTATCCTTTATACCTCTGGCTCGACAGGGCAGCCCAAAGGTGTTTTGCACACAACGGGCGGATATATGGTCTGGGTATCCATGACGCATGACTATGTTTTTGATTACCGTGACGGCGAGGTTTATTGGTGTACGGCGGATGTGGGGTGGGTGACAGGGCACAGCTATATTGTTTATGGGCCTTTGGCGAACGGCGCTACCAGCCTTGTTTTTGAAGGCGTACCAACCTACCCGGATGCCGGACGGTTTTGGCAAGTGTGCGAAAAGCATAAGGTCAATATTTTCTATACCGCCCCTACAGCCTTGCGCGCCCTGATGCGTGTGGGGGATGGCCCTGTCAAAGCGCATGATCTTTCTAGCCTTCGCCTGCTTGGCAGCGTGGGGGAACCCATCAATCCCGAAGCGTGGCTTTGGTATCACCGTGTTGTGGGCGAGGAACGCTGCCCGATAGTGGACACATGGTGGCAAACCGAAACTGGCGGCGTGATGATATCGCCCTTGCCGGGTGCAACGGATTTGAAACCCGGATCAGCCACACGCCCGATGTTTGGCGTTAAGCTGGAAATCGCGGATCATGAGGGCAAGTTTAAACAGGGCGCGGCAACGGGGAATTTGGTGATTACCGATAGTTGGCCCGGGCAGGCACGCACACTATACGGCGATCACAAGCGCTTTAAAGACACATATTTTTCAACCTTTGAAGGCCAGTATTTTACGGGCGATGGCTGTCGGCGTGACGAAGATGGATATTATTGGATTACTGGTCGGGTGGATGATGTGATCAATGTGTCGGGCCATAGAATGGGAACGGCTGAGGTCGAATCGGCGCTTGTGTCGCATGAGGGCGTGTCTGAGGCTGCCGTTGTTGGCTATCCGCACGACATTAAGGGCCAAGGCATATATGCGTATGTTACCCCGCCAGAGGGTGTGGCTGCTACTGAAGAATTACGCGCTGATTTGGTGAAATGGGTGCGAAAAGAAATCGGACCGATTGCAGCGCCTGATCAGATCCAGTTTGCACCGGGGCTGCCAAAAACCCGGTCAGGCAAGATCATGCGCCGAATTCTTAGGAAAATTGCCGAAAATGATTATGGCTCTTTGGGCGATACCTCAACTCTTGCTGATCCAAGCGTGGTGGATGATCTGATTAAAAATCGCAGAAACCGCTAAGGCCCGGGGTATGATAACGCTCTATTCTGCGGCAACACCTAATGGCTATAAGGCCTCGATCACGCTTGAGGAAATGGGGCTGGATTACCGTCTAAAGCATATGGATTTGGGGGCGCTTGAGCAGAAACAAAGCTGGTATTTGGATATATGCCCCAATGGCCGTATCCCGGCGATTGTCGATCACGAAATGGATGATTTCGCGGTGTTCGAATCAGGAGCGATATTACAGTATCTGGCAGAAAAAACTGGCCAGCTAACGGGCGGTGATATGAAAAGCCGTTCGGTTGTGAACCAGTGGCTGATGTTTCAAATGGGCGGCTTGGGGCCTATGCAAGGACAGGCGCATGTTTTCCACCGCTATTTCCCCGAACGCATCCAAAGCGTGACCGAGCGTTACCAGAGAGAAACCCGGCGACTGTATGAAGTCTTAGACATTCGGCTACAGCATAGGGCTTTTTTGGCTGGCGATACATACAGCATTGCAGACATCGCGCATTTTGCGTGGGTGCGGTCATATGATTGGGCAGGTGTGCCGCTTGACGGCTTAGAGGCGCTCCAAAGCTGGCATGACCTGATTGCCGCACGCCCTGCGGTTAAGCGCGGACTGTTGCAACCGCCGCGCTCAGCGGATGCGGATAAAACCGTTAAAGCCGGGCAGAAGATGATTTAGGATATGTTCCCATAACTATAGGATACGTTCCCATAACTACAAGCCCCATAACTAAACGTCAGGACACCTTACGGTCTAAAGCTAGGCTCGTTTTTGGGGTTTGCCCTTTCACACTTTAAAACCAGTTTTTGGCGGCGATAGCCTCCACCGCCTTTTGCCAGTTTCCGGCTTCTGTGTGGCCTGATTTTTTGCGGGGTTTGAGGCTATGGTCCCCGTCTGGTGCCCAGTGAATATCCCATGCACTTGGCAGCGTCAGCTTTTCAAGCAGGTCCACACCGCCGAAGGTGTCGCGCGTCCCTTGCACCAAAAGCGTCGGTGCGGTGATGGCGCTAAGGTGGGCTGTGCGCTCCGTTAGCTTTTCAGGTTTGCCCGGCGGGTGAAATGGGTATCCCAACAGCACAAGACCATCTGCGGCCTCGGGTGTTTCAGCCATAATTAAGCTGGCCATGCGGCCCCCCATTGATTTGCCGCCGATAATCAGCGGTGTGCTGCGCCCAACTGCCTTTATGACGTTATGAAAATGTGCAAGCAGCTTGGGGGCTCGGTCCGGTGGTCGGCGACGCCCCGTCTCCTTGCGGAGCGCCATATAGGGGAAATCAAACAGGATGGCTTGAAAGCCGTGTGCTGCAAGGCCTGTTGCGAAGGCTTGCATATAGGCACTATCGCTGCCCGCGCCGGCCCCGTGAGCCAGTAGTATGCGCCCGCGATCAGGGGTGCCAACGGATGTGAAATTTTCTGCCATATTGACCCTATTTGCGACATATTTATGATGGATGAAATACCATGGTTTAGTAAAATATTGTGCACGGTATCAAACCAAAGTTAGGGGGCTTGCTCGTTATCCATGCTTTCAACAGGGTAAATCTAATGCTACTACAATCCTATGGTTAAATCGGAGTTGTCGTTGGTGCCGTCCATTTCAAATGTGTTTGCGCTGTTGGTGCTGCTGCTTATTGCGGCATGTGCCCCTACGGGCCAGATGCCAACATCGGCAACGGCTCTTGTGGGCACAAAAGCGATCATCAAATACAGCAATTATGAGTTGGTGGCTGAGGTTACTGATGTGACCGATAAATTGGTAACGACTGAATTTACCAATTGGGATGGTGATCTGATTTTCACGCGTACAGAATATCGTGGTTTGTTCCCCATTAGTGGGTCTGAGCATGGCGGTGGCCAGTGGGAACTGGATTTTGATGAAGCCCAGCTTGAGGCATTATTCCCACTACAAAAGGGCAATAGCGTCCAATTTACAGCCAATTTCAAGGATATTGAAAAAGGGGCAAGTTATGACATTGGTGTTCAGCTTGAGGTGTTGGGTGAAAAATTAATTGATCTTCCTGCTGGCAAGCGCAAGGTGGTGGTTGTGGAACTGAATCACCAGACACGGCGCGGAAACCACATAAAAAATGTCACGGAATATATATATTATGATCCAGACTATTCGATGGTTTTGAAAAAAGTTACACGCGAGCGGGGCGGGCAATCTTTCTGGCGGGTGATCAGTGTAGAGCGCCCGGGCAACGCCAATCCAATTCCCAACCGGCAGCGCCGGTCTGGCACGGTGATGATATAGTGATTTCAACCATAATTCCTTTGTGATCCCCCCATTTGTGATCAGAGCAGAGGCGACTGCGCCCCGCCACCAGATCCCCTTGCCTCAGGCAAAGCCTCGCTAGCTCCCGAGAAAGCCCCCGTCAGCGCCCCCTTCAGCTCTCAGGCGAAGCCTATACGGCGTTTGAGCGCCTCTTGAGTAGAACTCAGTTGATAAAGACTATCGTATCCCCCGCTTGTCCGGTTGGGCTTATAAAGATTTTATTGCTACAGGCTAAAAAGCCCATCCCCGCGCCGCTCGAAAGCTATAGGCCTTAAATACTCGCCCTTGCACGGCCCTGTCACACATTTGCCACTTGTTTGATCGAACAAGGCCCCGTGTGTGCGGCATATTAAATAGGTTCCGTCCAAATTTAGAAATTTATCCCCCGCCATATTAAGAGGCGTGCCAGCGTGGGGGCAGCGATTTTCAAATATGCTGATCTGATCCCCAACCCTTTGGACAAAAATATTGGTTCGCTGATCGCCATTTTTATAAAGAATATCCAGCCCACCGTGTGGTGGCAGGTCGCTTATTTTTACCAGTAAGCTGCCTGCGGGAGGCCCGGCAGGCCTTGATGAAAGCCGCAGGGGGCTAGGAGCTTTGTGCTGGGACATATTGTTTCAGGCTTGCTAGAGCTATTCAGAGGGTATCCAGTCACCGATAACGCCTTTCCAGTGGCGGATTTCCACGCTTTTAAACAGGCCAGCGGTGGTGTAGGGGTCATTATCTGCGAACAGTTGCACAGCGGCTTCGCTTGCAGCGTCCAGAACGATTAAACTGCCAATAGGCTTGGGGTCTGTACCCGGCGACAGGATTGGCCCCGCGAACTTCAGCCTTTCACCCGCGCCTTTGATATAATCCAAATGCGCGGTACGGGTTTTCATACGCAGATCAAGGCTGTCGGCTTTGTCGTGGGTTAAAATCATAAATAGCATGGGGTTCTCCTAAGAGTTTCAAGGTCAGGACGTCTCATTCGCTCAGGACTTCTCAGTCGTGAAGGGTCGGGCCAAAAGTTGGGTCGTGACAGCCCGGACATCCTGACCTTCCTTGAGGATTTTGTAAACCGCAGCGGTGATTGGCATTTCCAGCCCTTTTTCACATGCGATTTTATGGACAATATCAACTGTATGCGCGCCTTCTGCGACCGAATTACGCTCGGCCATAATATCCTTAAAGCTGCGGCCTTCGCCAATGGCTTTCCCAAGCGACATATTGCGGGACTGAGTGCTAGAGCATGTCAGGATCAAATCGCCAAGGCCAGAAAGGCCCATCAAGGTTTCGGTTTCCGCGCCGTAAAGGCTACCAAATCGGGCGATTTCGGCAAGGCCCCGTGTAATAACTGCAGCGCGTGCATTTTCGCCAATACCAAGCCCGGCGACGATGCCAGTTGCAATCGCAAGCACGTTCTTTACCGCCCCGCCAATCTGTGCCCCGACAATGTCGCTGTTATAATAGGGCCGCATGGTCGCGTGGCCAAGCGCCTTAACCAAGCGGTCCCCGATGTCTTTATCAGTCGAGGCCAGCGTGAGAGCACAAGGCAGACCGCGCGCTACTTCTGCGGCGAAAGTGGGGCCTGATAGAACCGCGACAGGATTATCGGGCATGGTTTCCAAAAGCACATCGCTTAAAAGCTTGCCGGTTGAGACTTCAATACCCTTCGAGCAGATCACAACAGGCACACCGGGGCGAATATGGGCGGCTAGATCGGCTGACATGCTGCGCAGATGCTGTGCTGGGCTGACAATTAATATAGCGTCAGATCCCGCTAGGTCTGATAAATTGTTGGTGGCCTTTAAGGTCTCATCCAGCGTGATGCCGGGTAGAAATACAGTGTTTTCATGCGCCATGTTAACGGCGACCACCACATCGCTTTCACGCGCCCAAAGGATAGTGTCGCGCCCGGCCTTTACCGCCGCCGCTGCCAACGCCGTACCCCATGCGCCTGCTCCCAAAACCCCAATTTTTTGCACAGATAGTCTCCTTTGGATGTCAGCTTGCCTTTAAGCGTGTATGCGCGCAAGGCTCTTATGATTTTGCACCTTTTTTGCCCTTACCCACAAGTGCCGCCGCATCACTGTCAAGCGGCCAGCGGGCACGCGGGCTTGTGTCCTTGTCGTCAATGTCAGGGTCGGCGATAAAACGTTCCAGCCCGGCCCATGCGATCATCGCGCCGTTATCGGTGCAAAGACCGGGCGGCGGCGCATGGAAGGTAAAATTTTCTTCCTCTGCGGCTTTGGTAATGTCTCTGCGCAAATATGCGTTGGCTGCAACCCCGCCAGCAACCACTAGGGGCAAAGGGCCATCACCTGCCGTCTCGCGGAACAGGGCCATTGCGCGTTTCAGCCGGTTTACCAGACAGATAGAAACGGTTTTTTGGAACGAGGCACATATATCGGCGCGGTCATCAGGATATAAGGCTCCGCGCTCAGCCGCGCAGGCCTCAGCGGTTCGGCGGACCGCCGTCTTCAGGCCTGAGAATGAAAAATCACAGCCGGGCTTGTTTAAAAGGGGTTTTGGCAGTTTGAAGCGGTCTTCGTCGCCCTGAAGGGCAGCCTTTTCCACCGATGGACCACCAGGATATGAAAGCCCAAGCAGTTTTGCGGTTTTGTCAAAAGCTTCGCCGACGGCATCATCGATGGTGGTGCCAAGCCTGCGGTAGCGGCCTACGCCCTGTACCGACAAAAGCTGGCAATGACCGCCTGACACTAAAAGCAGCAAATAGGGAAAGGGGATATGATTTGATAAGCGTGCGGTTAGCGCGTGCCCCTCTAGGTGATTGACAGATATAAAAGGCTTCCCGGCCGCGCGCGCCAAAGCCTTTGCAGTCATCACCCCAACCATCAAGCCGCCAACAAGCCCCGGACCGGTGGTAGCAGCAACAGCGTCTATGTCCTTCAGGCCCATGTGACAATCCCCTAGAACACCTTCAAGCAGATGATCCAAATTGGAAATATGCTGGCGCGCGGCAATCTCAGGCACCACTCCGCCGTAGGCTGCATGATCCTCTACCTGTGATAAGATCCGGTGCGCCAATATTTGCTTATCGGCGCTGACAACAGCGGCGGCGGTTTCGTCGCAACTGGTCTCGATGCCCAAAACAAAAGGCCGCTTGGGCGTCTTCTGGTTTTGAGGCTTTATTGTCAGGCTCTCCAGCGGGGTTGGCATAAAAAAATTCCGTCTTTAGGCTTGGGCCGTTAACCTTATGCCCATATAAGGATGATTGTAGGAGTGATTTTTACGCTCCGCCATACCATTTGGAGGCACTGGCTTGCAACAAGTGATCAAAATAGGGACACGCGGTAGTCCGCTTGCGCTAGCGCAGGCGCATGACGTGAAAGCAAAATTGCTTGCGGCGCACGCCGATCTCTCAGACGCCTCAATAGAAATTGTTGTGATCAAAACATCAGGGGACCGTATCCTTGATCGCCATTTGATGAATGCGGGCGGCAAAGGCTTGTTCACCAAAGAAATTGAAGACGCCTTGCTTATGGGCTTGATTGACTGTGCTGTGCATTCTTCAAAGGATATGCCGACTAAATTGCCCGATGGGCTGTGTCTGACGGTTTTTTTGCCGCGTGAAGATCCGCGTGATGCTTTTATTAGCAGTAAGTTTGCGCACTTTGAGGACCTGCCCAAAGGGGCAATTCTTGGCACGGCGTCTTTAAGACGGCGGGCGCAAGCCCTTAGGCTGCGGCCAGACCTTAAAGTCATTACCTTTCGTGGTAATGTACAATCAAGGCTGCGCAAGCTGGCTGACGGGGAGGCAGACGCGACCTTCTTGGCGCTTGCAGGCCTGAATAGGTTGGCAATGGCGAAGGCCGCTACTGAGAAATTGCCGCTTGATGATTTTCTACCTGCTCCGGCTCAAGGGGCTGTTACTGTAGAAATTCGCGAAGGGGATGCCGCTATGCAAACAAGGCTCGCGCCGCTGCACTGTTTAAACACAGCGATTGAGGTAACGGCAGAGCGCGCTTTTTTGGCGGCGCTTGATGGGTCATGTCGCACGCCTATTGCGGCCCATGCTGCGGTGCAGGGGAATGCCCTTATGATGCACGCGCAACTTTTTTCGCTTGATGGTACAGAAATGTACGAACGCCAAGATAGTACCGAGCCAGATTTAAAAGCGGCTTCCTTAATGGGCGCGTCGATCGGTGCGGATATTCGCACAGAAGCCGGGCCCGATTTTTTTGTTAGATTAGCAACCCAGATAGAGGCTGAAATCGCATGAAAACTATTTTGATCACACGCCCGAATACTGAGGCACGGCCCACAGGCGATAAGCTGGAAATGATGGGGCACCGGGCGGTTTATGCTCCGATGCTGAATATTGTGCCGGTGTCGTTTGAGATTCCAGAGGAAACCCGCAGTTTGGTGCTTACCAGTAAAAATGGGGCTCGTTTTGGTCTTGCGAACATCAACCAAAAAGCGCGTCCAATTTTTGCGGTAGGGGAGCAAACGGCGGCGGTTGCGCGTGATATGGGCTTTACAAATATTACCGTAGGGCCGGGCACCGCGCGCAAACTTGTACCGCTATTGCTGGAATGTGGTGATACGGTAAAGCGAGATTATGCCCATCTGTGCGGGAATGAAATTGCTTATAATATCAGCGACGTTCTCCGAGATCAGGGCGTTGATGCTGTCAATACGATCACCTACCAAACGACCGCGAACAGAAATTTCTCTCCGGCGGTCGCAGAAGCGCTTGAAAGAGGAGAAATTGACGCTGTGCTCTTTTATTCTCCGCGCACTGCCACCATCTTTGAGGAAGCGATCTCGGAAAACGGCGAACATAGCTGGCTCAATAAACTGGATGCATATTGTTTGTCACCGAGAGTTTCTAGCGAGTTGCTTGGACCGTGGCGCAGTGTACAGCATGCTGTTTTGCCGACGGAAAAGGCGCTCTTTCGTCTGTTGAAGGATTAGACAGCAAAATAAGGATATCGGGGTGAGCGATCAAGGCGGTGATAAAAGTCAGAAAGTGGCTGGGGGCGATATTAAAGCCGAAGACGATGATATTATTGATGCAGAAGTGGTGCATGAAGAGGCCCATACAGATACGGACGCAAAAACACAGGCCGAGCCTTCGCCCACTGAAAGTGTAATGAAAACTGTAAAAAATGCTCCTCCCAAGAAAGCTGGAAAAGGAGGCTGGATTGCCGCTGGATTGCTGGCTGCATTTATGGGCGGCGTATACAGTTCGCCCTATTTTGAGGCCGGGCTTATCACGCTTGGACTGCGGAGCGCCCCGTCACTGACCGCCCCTTCTGGGGCCGATGACACCTTTGACGCGGCCCCCTTGAAAGCCGAGATTGCTAACTTGAAAGCCGCTGCTGCGCGCCATCAGGAAATTTTGGCGCAACAACAGGATGCGCTTAAAGCAGATCAGGCGTCCTTAACCCAATTGCGCGAAGATATTGCTTTGCTTGCGGGGGTGCAAAATCCAGCCGGGGCGATCACCGGCGGCGCGGAACTTGCGGCGCTTAAAACCGAAATTACGCGCCTAAGTGATGATTTGGCGCGGCTTTCAACCCTGAACAATGAAGCAGACCCTGCGGTTTCTCAGATGAAAGGCGCGCTTGCGCTTGCTCGGGCGGAAACTGCTCAATTGAAGGAACGCCTGAAGGCAATTGAGGCCTCGCTCCGGCTTGTGAAAGCGGGTGCGCTTGAGGCTTCTCCGCGCGGTCGGCTGGTCCTATCGTTAAGCCGGATGAAAGACCGTGCTATGGCCGGACTGCCCTTCGCTGCGGATGTAACGGGCCTGCGCGCCGACATTTCCAAACTGCCCGCCCTAGACCAGCAGATGATGGGCAAAGCCTTGGCGGTTTTAGAAAGCGCGGGTGCTGGTATTCAGCCCTATGCGGCTTTGGTGCGTGATTTCGATCCGAGCGTTGCGGCGGCTGTTCGAGCAGGGCAAAAAGCGGACGGAAATTTCTTAACGACACTTTTCACGTCGCGGCGAACCGATGCCGGTGCTGTTGGAGACGACGCAGTGATCAATAAGGCAGAGCGTCTATTGTTGGCGCGGGACGTTGCTGGCGCGCTTGACGTTTTGGATAGCCTGAAGGGGGCTGTTCGCGAAGCCTTGGCTCCGTGGCTTGAGGCCGCAAAAACGCATGTTGCCGTTCTTCAAGCTTTTGATCAGCTCACCAAAGCTGCGGCAGTGGCGGGGGGTATGGACAAGGCATCGACATCCAAAGTCGTCGGAGACGATCAGTGATTCGAATTTTTCTCTGGTTTGGGCTGTTTTTTGTTGTGGCGTACGGTGCCGTATTGCTTGCGGATAATCCAGGTGATGTGATCATTGATTTCCGTGGGATTCGGTTTTATTCCAGCTTTGCTGATCTTGCACTGGTGGGGTTTCTCTTGATGCTGTTGGCGTCTGCTACTGTGTGGTTTGCGGGCTGGATTCGCCGCGACATGCCTATTTTGGGCACCAATAGCGAGATAAAACGTCAAGCTCGCGGTCTGAAAATGCTCAATCAGTCCCTTGTTGCTCTTTCAGCCGGGGATCATAAATTGGCGGCGCGCCTTGTGGGGCAAGCTGAGGTTTTATTGCCGCCCCAGCCCATGGTGCATTTGATTGCTGCCGAGGCCGCGCAGCGCGGCGGCGATCATGCGAGTGCGGCGAAACGCTATGCCATGCTGGAAGAAATGACGGAAGGTCGGTTGCTTGGGCTGCGCGGTTTGCTGTCTGAAGCCAAGCGCACAGGCCGCGACAGCGAAGCCTTGCGGCTTGCACGCGCGGCCTTTGAAGAAAACCGCAAAAGCCCTTGGGTGTTGAATACTTTGTTTGCGCTTGAAGTGGCTGCTGGCAACTGGCCAGAGGCAGAGGCTGCGCTTGCCAAAGTGTTGCGTGAAGGATTGCTGGATAAAGACACAGGCGCTCGACACCAAGGCGCGCTGGCCTATGCCGAAGCAGCTGAGATGGCACTGAAAGGTGATAAAGCCGGAGCGCGCAAAGGCTATAAGCGGTCGCTTGCCCTGCGCCCTGGCTTTACCCCTGCGACGGTAGCGCTTGCTCGGTTGGATCTTTCTGAAGGCCATAAAAAACGTGCTCTCAAGCTGGTGACAGAAGCATGGCAGGCTGAGCCTCACCCCAGTCTTGCGCAGATATTTAAAGATTTAGATGTGGGCGAATCGAAAGCTGATTGGCTAAAGCGGGTGCGAACGCTTATTGCAAAATGCCCTGATCATCCGGGCTCGATGCTGCTTTTGGTGGATGCTCTGATGGATGCGGCGGAGTATGCAGCCGCAAAACCGGTGCTGGATAAATTGATCCTTGAGGCCCCAACACGACAGGCGTGGCAATATAGGTTGGCACTCGCGCATGTCTTGAAAGAAGACCCGGACCCCATTGAGGCAGCCTTAGCCCACGCTGAGGACGGCGCCTTGTGGCAGTGTGATGACTGTGGCCACAAGCCTGTTGGTTGGTCGCCCCTGTGCCCACACTGTGATAGTTTTGATACCATTCGGTGGCGTCAAAAAGTCTCGCTGATTTCTTCAGCAGATGCCTTTAAGCCCGACAGCACCATTGCGCTGATTTCAGAAGCTGTTTAAATTGACGCTGATGATGAGACATCATAAGCCGCTTTAGCTCAGTTGGTAGAGCACGTCATTCGTAATGACGGGGTCGTGGGTTCAAATCCCGCAAGCGGCACCATTTTTTGAAATTTTTAATCTTTTGCGTATAGTATCCTTGGTGGTAGCCACAAACAGCAGGAGTTCCCTCTCGCTTTTGTGGGGGGTGACGATATTTTATGGTAAAGGTGGTTTATGATGAACCGCCGGGGTGCGTGTCTATGTAAGCGGCACGAATAATTAGAAATGCGCTCATTTTAAATGGGCGTTGGAAGAGGGTCTGCCCGTGGAACACAGTAATTTAGTCGAAAATTTTACAATCGATGATTTGCCGGGCCCCAAGCTGAAAGCCATCTATCAATATTGGCTTGATAAGGGCGGCTGTGACCATATTCCAACCCGCGCTGACCTTAGCCCCACCGAAATGGCAAAATTTCTGTCTCACATCAGCCTTGTGGATGTAGAGCATGAGACCGGACGCTATAAGTTTCGCTTGATCGGTACAGAATCTGTGCGGGCCATCGGGTTTGACCCCACAGGGAAATATCTTGATGAATTCGACCTGTTGAAGCAGCACCTTGGCCCCCGTTATGATTGGCTTGTAGAACATAAGCGCCCCTATATTGTCGCAGATAAGCTCAAATGGTCGGATAAATCCTTTCTCGATTTTTTCTCCATCGGCTTGCCGCTTACCACTGACGGCAAGAATGTGGATATCTTGATGTATGGATCTCTGTACACAATGCCAAAAGACCGCGACCAAATTTCTATCTTATAGCGTTTCGCGGTTTCCTCGCTTTTTAGACATGGCTTTGGATGTGCCTGCCGCGCCTTTTGGCCGCAGCCCTCTTGAAATATGAGGGCAAAGGGCGTAGATAGCCGCCGGTGATCAGCCTCGCTATGGCGGGGCCCGTGCGAGATATGATATGGAAATTCCTCAAAAAAAGTCAGAGCTTTTGATGCCAGCGGGCAGTTTGGAAAAACTGAAGGCCGCTATTTTATACGGTGCTGATGCAGTTTATTTGGGGACGCCTGATATGTCGCTGCGCACCAAATCGGCCTTTTCGCTTGAGGATGTGGTGGCAGGCATTGATTTTGCCCACCGCTTTGGGAAGCGCGTATATCTGACGCTCAATTTATTTTCCCACAATAAAGACATCACCAAACTGCCGCAGTATTTGGAAACTGTGCGCCGGGTAAAACCCGATGCCTTGATTGTTGCTGACCCGGGCGTCTTTATGTTTGTACGCGAGCACGCGCCTGAACTGGAACTGCATATTTCAACACAGGCCAATGTTTGCTCGCACCATTCGGTGAAATTTTGGCAAGGTTTGGGCGCTAAATTGGTGGTGCTGGGGCGCGAGGTTTCCTACGAGGAACTGAAAGAAATACGCGAGGCTTGCCCCGATATAAAACTAGAGGCTTTTGTCCACGGCTCGATGTGCATGACCTATTCAGGGCGCTGTATGCTGTCTAATTTCATGGCGGAACGCGGGGCAAACCAAGGGGCTTGCGCTAACAGTTGCCGCTGGAAATACAAGCTGCATATGGGCTTAAAAGACGGCACGGTTAAAGAATTGAACCTGACAGAAGAAAATCTGGAACTGTTCGAGTTTTTTATAGAAGAAGGCTACCGCCCTGGCGATATGCTTCCCATTGAAGAAGATCAGCGCGGCACCTATATTCTCAACTCAAAAGACCTTTGCATCATGCCCAAGCTGGATGATCTGCTGTCAATTGGTATTGATAGCCTCAAGGTCGAAGGGCGCGGGAAAAGTGCCTATTATGTTGCTCTTGTCGCTCGCGCCTACCGCATGGCCATTGATGATTGGTACCGCGACCCATCGGATTGGAATGCCGACACATATATGAAAGAATTATCCACTGTCCCAAGCCGTGGTTATACGCTGGCTTTCCATGAGGGGCGCTTAACCAATTATGCACACGGATTTGAAGAAACCTATACGCTGGCCGATTATGAATATGCAGGCATGATTGAGGCCGTTGCTGAAGACCATTTTATTATCCGAGTGAAAAACAAACTGGTGGCGGGTGATGTGTTGGAATTTGTATCCCCATTGCGAAAAGATATTATGCTCTTGCGGCTGTATGACTTTGAAAATGCTGAAAATGGCAAGATCGTTCAAGAGGTCCACGCGGGTGCAACACCCTTGATCCGGGTGGCTTTCAGCCTGTTTGATCAAGAGGCCGATAAGACCTTGCGGCAAGATTTCCCCGCCATGACCATTCTTCGCAAAGAAAAAGCACTAACCCAAGATCAGTGGGACCGCCTGAAATTAGATGCGGAAAGCCAGAGGCTAGAACTGGGCAAGGGTAAGGTTGCGCGCTACGAGGAGAAACGTAGCACACTGCAGGCATCGCTAGATGACCGTGACAGTGAACGCACGCTGAAAACCCCACGCCGGGGCACAGAGGGCTGCTGTGGTAAAGGCTGTAATGGCTGCCTGATGTTCTGGCATGACCCACTGTATGCCAAGGCGCGCACGCTTTTGGCGCAGAAGAAACAGGGCCAACTTCTTGACAAGAAAATGACCGACGCAGAACTGGACGCGGCAATAGAGGCATAATAGGAAGGCTTTTGGGGCGGCCCACTATTTGGTTTCCTTGATATTTCAAGTGTGCAGCGTTATGTAAGCCCACACCTTGAAACTCCGGTTAGGACCACCGTATGGCTGAATTTCTTGTAGCGGCTCTCTATAAATTTGTGCGTCTAGCGCACTATAAAGACCTGCAAGCTCCTTTGTTGACGCTTTGTGAAAAGGGCGGAGTAAAAGGCACACTTTTGCTGGCTGAGGAGGGGATCAACGGCACGGTTGCCGGGCCAGAAAACGGCGTGCGCGCATTGCTTGCATACCTAGAGGAGAGCCCTGACTTTGCTGGGCTGGTTCACAAGGAAAGCTGGGCGTCCGAGATGCCGTTTTTAAGGATGAAAGTCCGGCTGAAAAAAGAGATTGTCACAATGGGCGTGCCGGGTACGGACCCCAACCATATTGTTGGAACCTATGTAAAGCCGGCTGATTGGAATGCCTTGATTAGTGATCCGGATGTGGTTCTGGTGGATACAAGAAATGACTATGAGGTCGGCATTGGCACCTTTAAAGGCGCGGTGGACCCTAAGACCACAACATTTCGCGAATTTCCCGCTTGGGAGGCTGAAAATGCCGATATGCTGCGCGCCAAGAAGAAGGTCGCTATGTTTTGCACTGGGGGAATTCGCTGTGAAAAATCAACCGCCTTTATGAAAGCACAAGGCTATGAGGACGTGTATCACCTTGATGGCGGCATTTTAAAGTATTTAGAAGAAATCCCGGCTGAGGAAAGCTTGTGGCAAGGCGAATGTTTTGTTTTTGATAGCCGGATATCGGTTGGCCACGGCCTTAAGGAAGGTCCGTACGATCAATGTTACGGCTGCCGTTGGCCGATCACCGAAGACGACAAAAAATCCCCAAAATATGAGCGCGGTGTAAGCTGTCCCCGCTGTTTTGACGACCTCTCGGACGAGAAAAAAGCACGCTCAAAAGAACGCCAAAAGCAAATTGAGCTTGCTCAGAGGCGGGGCCAAGACCATATGGCCATTGATATGCTGCAAGTGCGCAGTGAGGCCGCGAAAAAGAAAGCTGCCCAGCGCGACACTGACCGGGCTGCCAGTGGTGCGGAGACACCAAAGACTTAACGCCCGGCATATTGCGGTGGCCATTTATTCCTCGCATGCCCTGGGCCTTATTGCCTGAAGCCTTGCCAAATCTTCCCCAGGTTAGTATCGCTGATAGAGGGTTGGGACATTCGGGGGCGTAGGCTGCATGCAGGTCAATTTTTTAATCGCTGGTATGCAAAAGGGCGGCACAACCGCTCTGGATAGGTTTTTGCGCGCTCATGATGACCTCTGTTTGCCTTGCCGTAAGGAGGTTCATTTTTTCGATGATGAAAAGGTAAACTGGTCAGCCCCGGACTATAGCCAGTACCATGATTTTTACCCAGAAAAGAAAGACAATCAGACACAGAATGCCGCCCGCTTGGTGGGGGATATAACCCCGATTTATAGCTACTGGGCCCCGTGCGCGGAACGTATTAAAGCCTATAATCCACAGATGAAAATTATCCTGTGCCTGCGCGATCCTGTAGAACGGGCCTATTCGCACTGGGAAATGGAAGTGTCCCGCAAGGCTGAGCGGCTAAAATTCAGGGCGGCGATTAGAGAAGGCCGAGACCGCATCGCAAAAAGTAACAATACACAGCACGGGTGTCACAGGGTTTTCAGCTATGTGGAACGCGGCTTTTATGCTCTGCAGATCAAACGGTTACGCGCGTATTTTCCGCATCATCAATTCTTATATTTGGAAAACCGGAACATGAAAGAGGATCTGCCCGGTACGCTTGATCAAATTTGTGATTTTTTGGGGGTCAAGAGATTTGGTATATATCCAGCCAATGAAACTATATTGCCAACAAGAAAACGCCTTGATTTGGGCCAGATCAAGGCTGAGGATGCGGCTTATTTAGCTGGTCTATATAATAATGATACACGGGAAACGGCTCGGTTAACGGGTTTGGATTTATCGCACTATCAAAGCTGGACTTAGCCTGCATACTTTAGCCTGCATGCTCCTGAAGCGGTGTAAAAGCGTTTGAATTGGGACCGCTCTTTTAAACGTGGAAACTTTCGCCGCAACCGCAACGGCCTTTTTCGTTGGGATTGGTAAATTTAAACCCGGTTGAAAATGTGCTGTCTTCCCAGTCCATTTGGGTGCCTAGCAAGAACAAGAGGGATTTCCGGTCAACAAACACTTTCACACCCTTGTCTTCCACCAGCTCTAGCTCTGGATCTGGCTGCGTGACATAATCGACCGTATAACCAAGGCCAGAACAGCCGTGAGTTTCTGTTCCCAGCTTTATGCCAATGGCGTCGTTTTTTTTAGCAAGAATGCCGCGAATATGATCTGCGGCTTTGTCGGTGATTTGAATGACTGACATTATAGTATTCCTTAGAGAAACCTCAATTTACAGCAGGCCCAGCTCAAGCCGAGCTTCGTCTGACATCATGTTCATATCCCATGCCGGTTCCCAAACGAGCGCAACCTCAGCGGATGTCACGCCGGGAACACTGCGGGCTTTCAACTCCACTTCACCGGGCATACTTTCAGCAACCGGGCAATGAGGTGTGGTCAGTGTCATGCGAATATGAACTGAAAAATCCTCGGCCACATCTACATCATAAATCAAACCAAGTTCATAAATATTCACCGGTATTTCCGGGTCATAAATTTCTTGCAAAGCGGCGACAACGCTTGCCTGAAGGGCCTCTGGGCTTTCGGGAACAGTGCTGTCTGCGTGCGTACTAGAGGTGTCGCTGCCCGCCGTATTGATAGCCTCTTCTAAAGACGTCTCGCTGGCTGGCTTGCCGCTTTGATCAAGGAATTTATTGAGGAAATAGCCTCCCTCTTGCGGGCTCACAGTTGGGCGCGCCCCCTTTTTGGGTAGGTTTTCTTCTGGATAGGTTTCCTCGTTAGGGGAGGAAACGTTTAAAATGTCGCGTGGGGGTTTATTATCCATCATCCAAAGATGTCCAATACCTTTTTCAGACCATCAACCAGCCGGTCGATGTCGTCTGTGTCGTTATACATACCAAAGCTGGCGCGCACGGTGCCGGGCACGCCGAAATGATCCATGATCGGTTGGGCACAGTGATGTCCTGCACGCACAGCGATACCCTGCCGGTCTAAAATGGTGCCAATATCATGTGGGTGCGCTTGGTTCATCACAAAACTAATCAACGCCCCTTTTTGTGGTGCTGTGCCGATAATGCGGATGCTGTTGAAGGCCGATAGGCGCTCTGTAGCATAGCTAAGAAGCTTGGCTTCGTGTGCGGCGATTTTATCAAGGCCGATGTCAGTGATAAATTTCAGGGCGCTATTCATGGCAATACCGCCTGCAATATTGGGGGTGCCGGCTTCAAACTTATAGGGCAGGTCATTGTAGGTGGTTTTTTCAAACGAGACGGTTGAGATCATGTCCCCGCCGCCTTGCCACGGCGGCATGGCGTCTAGTAACGCCTCTTTGCCGTATATCACGCCGATCCCCGTTGGGCCGTAGGCTTTATGGGCAGAAAAGGCATAAAAATCGGCATTGAGATCTTGCACATCTATTTTGAGGTGAGGCGCGGCTTGGCAGCCATCCACCAACGCCAAGGCCCCGGCGCTGTGTGCGAGCCGAATAATTTCTTTTGCTGGTGTCAAGGTGCCGATTGAATTGGAGATATGGGCAAAAGCCACCATTTTGGTGCGGCTTGATAAAAGCGTTTTGTAGGCTGCCATATCCAGTGCGCCGTCCTCTAAAACGGGGACCACCTTTATCAGGGCGCCTTTTTCTTCGGCGATCATTTGCCACGGCACTATGTTGGAATGATGCTCTAGATAGGTCAGAATTATTTCATCACCGGGTTTCAAATTGGCGCGCCCCCACGTCTGAGCAACCAAATTTATACCTTCAGTGGCTCCGCGTACAAAAATGCACTCTTTTTGGTGTTTGGCGTTGAGGAAGCAACGCACCGTTTCGCGTGTGGCCTCATAGGCTTCGGTTGCATCTTGGCTGAATTTATACACCCCTCTGTGGATGTTAGCGTAATAGCCTTCATAAAGTGCTTTCTCAGCCTCGATGACCGTGTGGGGCTTTTGCGCGCTTGCAGCACTATCTAGAAACACCAGCGGCTTTGAATAGACGCTCTGGGATAGGATCGGAAAGGCTGCGCGTACCGCGGCCACATCCAGGGAAAAATTTTCCCGTGTCGGGTTTATGGAAACAGTCTCATTCATCGCAAATTTTAGTGTCCGTTCGTCATTGTCATTGCCGCAGTTAAACTTTTAGGCCTTCGATATTAGGCCTTTGGGGTTGCGGTACGTGTGAGCATCCAAGTTGCTATGCGACCAGAAAGCGCCTCTTTGATATCATCAAACTCAATTTTTTCCAGTGCTTCAGCAGTGAAGGCCGCCACCAGCATTTGGCGAGCAGTTTCGGGATCAATGCCTCGACTGGTCAGATAGAAAATCGCCTTGTCATCTAATTGGCCAACCGTGGCCCCATGACTGCATTTGACATCATCTGCGAGAATTTCAAGCTCTGGTTTGGCATTTGCCTCAGCGGTTTTATCAAAAATAAGGGCTTTGAAGCTTTGGTCGGCAAGTGTGCGCTGCGCGTCCTTGGCGACAGTTATCTTGCCCTGAAAGGATGTTTTGCCGTGGCTGTCAGCTACGGTTCTAAACACTTGGTCGCTGCTTGAATGTGGCGCAATATGGCTGATGTGGACATGCATGTCGTGGCTTTGACCGGACCCCGCTAGCGCAACGCCGTTCACTATTGCCTTGGCACCGTCCACCAAAATGCGCACTTCAGCATCAAAGCGAGACATTTTCCCGCCGAGCGCCACATTGGTGCAGATATATTCTGAGCCACCGTCCAAGTTAATATAAGATTTGGCTGTATGCACAGCGTTTGCACCATCTTCTTGCACACGAATATGACGCAGTTTTGCCCCTTCAGTAACGCGCGCCTGCAAAACACTGTTGGTCCAATATGCGCTATCGTCGCCAATAAAGCGCTCAATGACCGAAACGGCAGCATATTCCCCTAGTTCCACCACATGGCGTACATGCGCCGCTTGATTACTGGCATCGCTCATCACATGTACAATTTCGATTGGGTCATCAATTTCAACACCCGCTGGAACCGACAAAACAAGTCCGTCACGAAGCATGGCAGTGTTCAGGCATGATACCGCGTCTGTGCCAGTGATCAGTTCGTTCACCCTATATTCGTTAGACATAAAATGATTGGCAAGAGGCCGGATAGAAATTGCCTGCCACAGATCGCCGAGATCGCTGAGATCCTCACTGTAACGGCCATTGATAAAGACAAAACGAGCGGCAGTTTCGCCAAGCATGTCAGGCAGTTCGGGCTTTGCTGCATGGTCCACCAGCCCATAGGCTTGCTTGTGAAATTGGCGCATATCGCTGTAGCGCCAATCTTCAGATTTTTTTGTTGGAAAACCCTGAGCTTCAAAGTTTGAAAAGGCTTTTTCGCGCAGTTGATCCGCCCCCGGGATTGTGCCGTGCAGACCCAAAGACTGGGACTTATATCCTGAAATCACTTGCTCATTCACCGGTTTTTCTCCTCAAGAAAATGAAAAATCCCCCGATTTTTGTATGGATGCCTTGCGTTTGGTATGACCTTGGTGTGCCATCAAACAACGCTTGCATAGCCTTTTTCTTCAAGCTCGATGGCTAGCTCTTTGCCACCGGATTTCACTATTTTACCATCAATCATTATATGGACAAAATCAGGCTGCACATAATCAAGCAAGCGCTGATAGTGGGTGATAAGCAAAATTGATGTATCGTCTCGGCGCTGCGCATTAATGCCCTCAGAGACAATCCTTAGCGCGTCAATATCAAGGCCTGAATCTGTTTCGTCCAGAACGGCCAGCTTAGGATCCAAAAGCGCCATTTGAAGCATTTCATTGCGTTTTTTCTCACCGCCCGAAAAACCCACATTAACAAACCGTTTCAGCATGTCGGGGTTCATGTCCAGAGCCTTTGCCTTGGCACGCACCAGCTTCATAAAGTCAGCGGCTGTCATGGCCTCAAGCCCGTTATATTTGCGCACGCCATTTAAAGCCGTCCGCATAAAATTTAGGTTTGATACACCGGGAATTTCAACCGGATACTGAAAGCCTAAGAATATGCCTTCGCCGACACGTTCGTGAGGTTCGAAATCCAGCAAGTTTTTGCCCTGATATGTGATCGTACCTTCGGTGACTGTGTAATCATCCCGTCCGGCAATTGTGTTGGCAAGTGTGGATTTTCCAGCGCCGTTCAACCCCATGATTGCGTGTGTTTCGCCGGGCTTGATCTCAAGAGTGAGACCTTTGATAATTTCCGTGCCGCCCACTTGGACATGTAAATCTTTGATTTTAAGCATTTTTATTTATGTCTTTATTAAGGACGTTATCAAGAACGTCTTGTCTAAACAGGGTTTTAACCAACACTACCTTCAAGGGATATGCCGAGTAGCTTTTGGGCCTCGACGGCAAATTCCATTGGCAAGTGTTGCATAACTTCTTTGCAAAAACCGTTAACGATCATCGCAACAGCTTCTTCTTCATCCAAACCGCGTGCGCGGCAATAAAATAGCTGGTCGTCTGATATTTTAGAGGTTGTTGCTTCATGTTCGATTTGCGCGCTGGGGTTTCTGACCTCAATATAAGGCACAGTATGCGCCCCCGATGTGCTAGAGACCAAAAGCGAGTCGCATTGGGTATAATTTCGGACATTGTCTGCGCCCGAGAGAACCTTAACGAGGCCTCGGTATGTATTATGGGATTTGCCCGCAGATATTCCCTTTGAAATAATGGTTGAGCTGGTATTTTTGCCCATATGGATCATTTTGGTGCCGGTATCGGCCTGCTGGTAATTATTGGTCACAGCGACAGAGTAAAATTCCCCCACAGAATTATCGCCCGCTAAGATACAGCTGGGATACTTCCATGTTACGGCTGAGCCGGTTTCTACTTGTGTCCAACTGACCTTAGAATTATCGCCTTTCAAAAGCGCACGCTTGGTAACAAAATTATAGATGCCACCCTTGCCGTCTTTGTCACCGGGATACCAGTTTTGCACGGTGGAATATTTAATTTCCGCATTCTCTAGCGTAATCAGCTCTACCACGGCGGCATGAAGCTGGTTTTCATCGCGCATCGGGGCGGTGCAGCCTTCAAGATAGGATACGTATGACCCTTCTTCCGCGATGATAAGTGTGCGTTCAAACTGGCCGGTATTTTCCGTATTGATACGGAAATAAGTTGATAATTCCATCGGGCAGCGCACCCCCTTCGGGATGTAAACAAAGGTGCCGTCCGTGTAGACCGCACAGTTCAGGGCGGCGAAATAATTGTCGCGCTGCGGCACGACTGTGCCGAGATATTTTTTTACCAGATCGGGATATTCTTTCACGGCTTCAGAGATCGACATGAAAATCACACCGGCTTTTGAAAGCTCTTCGCGGAAGGTGGTTGCAACAGAAACGCTGTCGAACACGGCGTCCACTGCCACTTTTGCTGCGCCCTCAACACCCGCGAGCACTTCTTGCTCTCTTAGCGGAATACCAAGCTTTTCATACATGCGCAAAATTTCCGGATCGACCTCATCAAGGCTTTTGGGCTTGTTTTGGCTTTTGGGCGCGGCGTAAAAATATATGTCGTTATAGTCGATCTTTGGATAGTTCAGCTTGGCCCAGTTGGGCTCCTCCATTTTCAACCATGCACGGTAGGCTTTTAGGCGCCAATCCAACATCCAGCTTGGCTCGTCTTTTTTGGCAGAGATAAAGCGAATCACATCTTCCGACAGGCCTTTGGGCGCCATATCCATATCAACGTCGGTACTGAAACCGTACTTATAGTCGCCGGACATATCCTCGACTTGTTGTTTTGTCTTTGCAGTTGCGGCCACTTTAATGGCTCCTTCAGTATGATCTTCTGCTGGTAGTAAGTATTTGTTTGGCGGCTTTTTTTATTTTAATCGGGTGCAGCGGTTGTTAGTTGAGGCGGCTTGCTTTCTTGACGCATGACATGGCCCCCAACTGAGGGTTTCGCAATTTCCCGCAGGCTTACATTTTCAAGCGCACCGCGTACTGTTCTGCTGATCAAGGGCCAGCGAGGCCGCAAGGAGCAAATATCATCCAGCCCGCAGTCACAGGCTTTGTTGGTTTCACTGCAAGCCGTTAACGCGATAGGGCCTTCAATAGCCTCTATAATATCAGCGACTGAAATATCATCTGCCGAGCGTGACAGCGCAAAGCCCCCTTTGATGCCCCGGTGTGATTTCAAAAGGTCATCCCGCCCCAAAAGGTTTAGAATTTTGGAAACTGTCGGCAAGGGGATGCAGGTATTGGTAGCAAGCTCATGTGCACTTGTGCGTGTTTCCGCATGTGACATTTCGCACATTAAAATAACCGCATAATCTGCTAGGTTTGATAGACGGATCATCGTATTCTCACCTTTGGCTCGCCGCTTAGATTAATATGTGACCAATATAGTCATGTTTATATATGAAATGCGCGTGCAGCGAGTCAACTCTATTGCGCGCCTTATGGCCCATTTCCGCAAAAAATTATAGCATTTTCTTACTAGCGGACGCCCCAAACAGCCTTTAAAACAATAGTAGCCGCAATCTGGATTGAAGCCAATTTATGAATACTCTGCTCTCCTTATATAAAGAAGCCAGCTTTATCCGGGCCTTTGAACTGCATATTGCGGTGGCATCAGAGGCAGGTCACGTTCCGGGGCTGGTCCATCTTTGTAGCGGAGCCGAACTTGTGGAAGTGGCAATTTGCCGCAGTTTAACGGGGCCGCGCGATCAAGTCACCGGCTCGCACCGCAGCCACGGCCTTGCTCTTGCGATGGGCGCCGACCCGGTAGCGGTTGCGGCTGAAATTTTAGGCCGCAAGGGAGGCTTGTCCAAAGGGCGTGGTGGCACACAGCATCTGATTGCGCCTGAACGGGGCTTTCTTGCCAGTAATGGTATTGTCGGTGCGCAAGTGCCAGTGGCGGCTGGGGCAGCTTTGACTGCGAAATTGATGGCTGCTGGCGGTATTGCTGCCACGTTTTTTGGGGACGGGGCTGCCAATCAGGGAGCTGTTCTGGAAACCATGAATTTGGCGGTCTCCCTTAACTTACCTCTGCTGTTTGTCATGGAAAACAATGGGCTTGGTCAATCTACGAGCGCGGATTATGCCAGCGGCGGGGCTGATTTATGCGCGCGCGCGGCAGCTTTTGGGATGAAGGCTGAGCGGATGGACGGCTACAAAGGCGCACGGGCTATAAAGCAATCGGCTGAGATAATAGATTATGTCCGAATGTCTGGAAAGCCTGCGTTTATAGAAGCAAACGTGCCGCGTCTGTCGGGGCATTATTTCGGCGAGAAAGCGGATTATTTAGCGCATCATGAGGCGGATGACCCCCTAGAGGATTTGGCGGAAAGCCTAGATTCTGGTGTGGCGGAACGTGTGCGTCTTGAGGCAGAGCAGGCAGCACATGACGCCGTGTCTGATGCGCTAAACATGGGCGAAGCAGCGCCAGAGAAAAGCGCGGAGGTGGTCTTATGAGCGAGAAAACACCTCTCCAAATGACTATTGCCCAAGCCCTAAACAGAGCGCATCACCAGATTTTAGAGGCTGAGCCGCGTGCGATTGTTATTGGTGAAGATATTGTCGGCGGTGCGGGGTTGGACGGTAAAGAATTAGGCGGTGTGTTTGGGGTTACAGCAGGGCTGGCCTCGCGCTTTGGCACATCCCGTGTGATCGATACACCGATCTCGGAAACTGCTTTTGTTGGTATGGGACTTGGGGCTGCTATGACAGGCTTGAAGCCCATTGTCGAAGTGATGTTCTGTGATTTTATTGGCGTGTGTTTTGACCAGATATTAAATCAGGCAGCCAAGGCTCGCTATTTGTCGGGCGGCCGAATTGATGTGCCACTTGTGATTCGCACCACTATGGGCGCGGGCGATGGGTCAGCGGCCATGCACAGCCAGTCGCTGCACGGTCTTTTAGCAAGCGTGCCGGGGCTATCGGTGGTCTGTGCCTCTACGCCATCAGACGCGGCGGGGCTTTTAAAATCCGCTCTCGCAGCACCAGACCCGGTGATTATGCTGGACCATAAAGGCCTTTACGGCATGATCGGTGACGTGGAGGCGGACTTGCCTGCGGTGCCGATAGGGCGTGGTCGGCTGGTACTCAAAGGCAGCGATATAACCCTCGTTGCGATCGGGGAAATGTTGGTCCGGGCCACAAAGGCCGCCGCACAACTTGCAGAACGCGGGGTCAGTGTAGAGATCATTGATCCGCGCAGTATTCAGCCATTAGACACCGATATGATTTTAACAAGTCTTGAGAAAACCAAACGGCTTTTGGTGGTGGACGAAGGCCCTTCATATGGTGGCTTTGCCGATAGGGTGATCGCTGTTGCTGCGTGTGACGGATATTCAGCGCTTAGCGCGGCGCCGCAGAAATTAACCCCGCCGCATACTCCTGTGCCGTATGGCCGTCTGCTTGAGGCCGCGTGGCTTCCAAGCTCTGAGGCGATAGTCAGCAAAATAGACGAGATGATGTATGAAGAATAACGCCCCTGAAACTTCGCATGCTGTCAAGGTTTGGGATGCGCCAACGCGTTTGTTTCACTGGGTGTTGGTGATTTTGGTGGCGTTGTCTGCCTATTCGGCATTTCAGGATAAATTTGGCATTTACGCAGACATTCATCTTTGGTCGGGATACGGAGTTTTAACGCTGGTGGGGTGGCGTTTGATATGGGGCTTGATCGGCAGCGACAGTGCGCGCTTTAGCCATTTTATCAAAGGCCCTGTGGCAACGATTTCTTACGCTAAGACGGCATTTAAAAAAGCGCCTTATCGCTGGGTTGGGCATAACCCAATGGGGGCTGTGTCGGTTGTGGCGATGTTGGTTTTGCTGGCGGTACAAGCAAGCCTTGGGTTGTTTGCAACCGACGACATGTTTTTCGCTGGCCCGCTTTCAGATACAGTAAGTGGCAGCCTTGCCGGTGATATTACCGGCCTGCATGAGCTTACAGGCTTTACCCTGTTTGGCCTTATAGCGCTGCATGTGCTGGTGATTGCCTTTATGGCTATTCGGCGGCGCAGCAATTTGCTGCTGCCAATGATCACTGGCTGGAAAAAAGATGCTCCCGCAGAGGCCTTGCCGCCCCGTCTGCGCTCCCCGCTTTTGGCTTTTGTTGTGCTGTTAGCGGTTGGTGCGGCCCTATATTTTTATATTTTCCGGTAAGGCAAGGCGTTAAAGCGCAAGTATTTTTAAAATCAGCGCCCCAACCACCAAACCAAGTGCAAACGGCCATAGGTTTGAGCCCGCGGCTTGGGGTGACCCTTGCTGTTGTAGGGCTGGCTGCGGGGCAGGCTGAGGGTCGGGCTCATTTGCCGTCCAGCGGTCAATCAACGTAGGAAGGCGTTCCAAAAGGCGCGGAATTTGGTTGATGGCTTCGGCAAGCCGCACTTCGGGGGACAGATTCTCCCTAATCCAGTGCTCAATCACGGGTTCGCTCAGTTTCCACATATTGGCTTGCGGGTTCAGATGCAAAGCCATGCCTTCAGCCATCACCATGGTGCGCTGTAACAGTAAAAGCTGTGGCTGGGTTTGCATATTGAAGCGTTCAGTGGTGGCAAAAAGCTGTGCCAATAATTTGCCCGCAGAGACCTCTTCTATGGGCAGGTCCATGATAGGGTCAGCAATAGCGCGAAGGGCTTGGGCAAATTCTTCCAAATTGGCGCCCTTTGGGACATAACCTGCATCAAAATGCACTTGGGCTACACGCATGTAATCCCGGCGGATAAAGCCGTACAATATTTCCGCAAGAAAGCGGCGTTCTAATTTTGTAAGCCGTCCCATGATGCCAAAATCAACAGCAACGATCATGCCGTCAGACTGCACAATCAGGTTGCCTTGGTGCAAATCGGCATGAAAATAGCCGTCCCTCAGGGCTTGGGTGAGGAAAATTTGCACCACGGTTTCACCAAGTTTTGGCAGATCGTGCCCGGCTTGGATGAGTGCGGTTTTATCGGCAAAGCGAATACCGTCGATCCATTCCAGCGTTAAAATACGCGGGGCTGTTAGGTTCCATACCACTTCCGGCACCCGGTAGCGGCTCTCTCCGGCCATATTGTCGCCCAGTTCGGCCGCAGCCGCCGCTTCGTTTTGAAGGTTCATTTCCTGCAAGGCGGTTTCGCGCACTTTATCAACGATCTTCAAGAGGCGTAAACGGCGAGCTTCGGTGCTGTGACGTTCTGCGATGGCCGATAACCAATCAAACAGCGCGAGATCCCGCAGGAAGCGTTTTTCGATGCCGGGCCGCAATATTTTAACTGCCACAGTTTGGCCGTCGGTTGTGACAGCCTTGTGCACCTGTGCAATTGAAGCTGCTGCAATTGCGGCCCCATCAAAGGCGCTAAAATGATCCTCTAATACTCCGCCAAGTTGGGCTTCGATGGTGGCTTTGGCTTGTGCAGCCGGGAACGGGGGCAGGCTGTCTTGCAGCGTCAGCAACCCTTCAGCGATTGGGCGACCAACCAAATCAGGGCGGGTCGCTAGCGTTTGACCAAGCTTGATATAAGCAGGCCCCATGGCAGCGAGTGCAAGCGCGAGGCGCTTTCCGTCTGCTTTTGGTAATTTTATCCGGCGCGGGATATAAAAAGTGAAGGCACGCAAAAGACGCGGAGCCCAGCTTGGAATATCTTCGATATTTTCCAGCGCCCGGATCGCCCCAAATCGCCTAAGGCCCACGGCCAGCATAAACAGTTGGCTAAGATGTTTGATAAATCCCATCCGAATTATATCCGTGTGCCGTTATGAATTGCAACAAAGCCCGCTGTCATTGTGCGGTGGCTGACACGAGAAAAGCCGGCTGTTTTGATCATGGTTTCGAATTTGGCTGGCGTTGGGAATCGGCGAATCGATTCGGCGAGATATTGGTAACTGTCCCGGTCATTCGCAATCAGCTCTCCCATTTTGGGCATGACATTATAACTATAAGCGTCATAGCCTTTTTGCAGGATCGGCACGACAGTGGGGCTAAATTCTAGGCACAGAAACTTTCCGCCCGGTTTTAATACCCGGTAGGCTTCTGTAAGCGCCTCATCAATCCGGGTTACGTTCCTGATTCCGAAGGCGATAGTATAGGCATCCATAGACTTGTCAGGAAAGGGTAAGTGCATCGCATCGCCGCAGATAAAATCTGCTCGGGCATCATAACCAGCTTGGATAGCGCGCCTTTGTCCCACGCGCAGCATTTCTGCATTGATATCACAGATGGTTACATGGCCGTCAGGGCAGGCATCAAGAAAGCGAAAGCCGATATCCCCTGTGCCGCCCGCCATATCCAAAAGCTTCATGTCGGGGCGTGGATTAAGGCTATCGATTAAGGAGTTTTTCCATGACCGGTGGATACCGACAGTCATGACATCATTCATCAAATCATATTGCCCAGCAACGCTATCAAAAACGCCTTTCACCATGCTTGCCTTTTCGCTTTCTTTCACAGTTTGAAAGCCAAAATGCGTGGTGGCACTTTTTTGATCAGGTGTCTGATTTATATCGTGTTTAGCGCTTGACATATAAGCCTGTAACCTTGTCATCTAAGCGAAATTGTTTCGCGGGGGACCATAACCGACACCGCCATATGATACCAGTATCTTTAGCCAAAGCAGCACAGAGCGCGACAATATGCCCGAACTTCCCGAAGTAGAAACCGTCCGGCGTGGCTTAGCTCCTGTCTTGGAAGGGGCTGTGATCGCACAAGCGATTACTCGGCGGGACGGCTTGCGCTTCCCTTTTCCCGCAGATTTTGCACAACGCCTAGAAGGCAACCGCGTCACGGGGCTGAGGCGGCGGTCAAAATATATCTTGATAGACTGTGCAGACGGCTTGGTGGTGATCCTGCATTTGGGCATGTCAGGGCGGGTCACTATATATAAGGACGGTGAAACCCCCTGTATTGGCAAGCATGACCATGTAAGCCTGATTACCCAAAGGGGTGATCATGTGGTTTATACTGACCCACGCCGGTTTGGCATTATCACTTTCACGGACACGTCAACAATGGATGCACATCCTTTGTTGAAAAACATTGGCCCTGAACCTTTGGGCAATGGTTTCAATGGTGCTGTTCTGGATGCAGGGCTATCAGGCAAAAAAGCCTCGATCAAAGCCGCTCTTTTGGACCAAAGATTGGTTGCGGGACTTGGGAATATATATGTTTGCGAAATATTGTGGCGTGCGGGTATCAGCCCGACACGGTGTGCGGGATTGGTTGCGGGTGAAAAAACCGAGGCGCTTGTCCCTATTATTCGCAGTGTTTTAGAAGAAGCCATCAAGGCGGGAGGATCAACTTTGAAAGATTATGCCCGCGTTGATGGTGAGCTGGGCTATTTTCAGCATAGTTTTAAAGTCTATGGTCGCGAAGGGGAGGCTTGTTTGACGCCCAAGTGCGGTGGTACGGTAAAGCGAATCGCGCAATCAGGCCGCTCTAGTTTCTATTGCCCCAAGTGCCAACGCTAACCGCGACCAGAAGGAACACCATGCGTAAAATATTATTATGGACGGTTGCCCTGCTGACAGTTCCGTTGAATGCTCAAGATATTGAGCAAGCTTTTATTGACGGCTTCCCGGACGTGCCGTTGCTTGCGGGTATGCAGGAAATTGCCGAAGAACGACTCGTTTTTGATACACCTGCCGGCACGGTTGCTCAAAGTGAATTGAAGGGCGAAAAATCCGCCAAAGCCGCGCTTGACCGCTATCAGAACGCTTTGCCGACATTTGGTTGGCACTGTGAGCGCAGCACATTGAAACTGGTCTGTTTACTTGATGGTAATAGACTTACGTTCACCAGAAAAACTGCGCCAAAGAAAAGTGGACGCATCATCTTGCGGCTGGAACCTATTGCATAACCAAATATGCTACCTGAAAGGCACATTAAGATAAATTGCTTTGAAATCTTCCAGACTCCAAGTATCAAACTGCACTTAAGTCGGACCAAAAAGAAGGCTCTTCCATGACTTTTGAAACGATCTTGCTCGATAAACAAGAAGGGGTAGGACTGATCACTTTGAACAGGCCTGAAGCGCTTAATGCGCTGAATGCCAAGCTTTTGAGCGAGCTTTCGGACGTACTGTTGGCCCTTGACGCTGATGATGATATCGGCGCAGTGGTTATCACTGGCAGCGAGAAAGCCTTTGCTGCGGGGGCTGATATTAAAGAAATGTCCACGCTAAGTTTCGCTGATATTCTTAAAGAAGATCGTTTTGCCGATATCAATGGTGCGTTCGCGCGCTTGCGCAAACCTGTGATTGCTGCTGTGGCAGGCTATGCCCTCGGGGGCGGTTGCGAAATCGCCATGGCGTGTGATTTTATCATTGCCGCGGAAAATGCCAAATTCGGCCAGCCTGAGATCAAGCTTGGCGTAATCCCTGGCATTGGTGGTTCTCAGCGCCTCACACGTTTGGTGGGCAAAGCCAAGGCGATGGATATGATGCTGACGGGCCGCAATATGGATGCGGTCGAAGCTGAACGGGCGGGCCTTATCAGCCGAATCGTACCAACGGACGATCTTTTGGACAATGCGATGAAGGTTGCGGCGTCCATTGCTGAACTGTCATCGCCCTCGGTTTATCTTGCGAAAGAAGCCACCAACAGGGCGCTTGAGACAACACTGGCAGAAGGTTTACTGTTTGAGCGCAGGGCCTTCCATTCTTTGTTTGCGACCGATGACCAAAAGGAAGGCATGAGCGCCTTCATTGAAAAGCGGCAGCCGCAATTTAAAAACAAGTAGGCAAAGAATTTAAAAGCCCGGAATTGTGGCCTTTTTGCCCCTTGACCAATCCTGATTTGGGGTATATAGACCGCACCTCGAAATAGAAATTTCTCGCGGGACCCGCCGTTTGCGGCCGCGGATATACAAACAATGAGTAAAGGGCGAACGTGCCAGCCGTATAAATGCGGAATTAAGGCGCACCCCAATGAAGGTTAGAAAAGATTATGGCAAATACACCGCAGGCCAAAAAACGGATCCGTCGCAATGATCGCCGCGCTGAAATCAACAAATCACGCGTGAGCCGTATCCGCACATTCGTCCGTAAGGTTGAAGATGCGATCACAGCGGGTGACAAATCTGCTGCTAGCGACGCTCTGAAGGCTGCACAGCCGGAAATTATGCGCGGCGTAACAAAAGGTGTGATGCACAAGAAAACAGCATCACGAAAAGTTTCTCGGTTGGCTGCGGCTGTTAACGCCATTGCTTAACTAAAAATCCGATTCGCTGCTTAGAGGCGGGTAGAATTTTAAAGGCTGCACCATTTTTGGTGTGGCCTTTTTCATTTTGGCACAGGCTTTTCAGAACAAAGCGAGCACGAAATTTTGCAAATTTTGCAAGAAAACAACATCTGGTATGCCTCTCCGATTCACGCCATAGGCCGCTATAAAAAATCATCGTCAAGTGATAGATTCAGTTGCTGGCACATAGGCCCCCATGTATCTTCAATTTCAGAACGCGACGGGACGCTTTGGGCAACCAACCACCTCTTCTATGAGGATCTGTCCAGAAGTAAGTCAGGCTAGGGAATTACGCTGGGGTTACGCCGTCGCAATTGAATAATATATCGGTTAGAACGCAGACAAAGGCTGTTTCGTTCGCTCCCGCTGGGCGCTGCAGGGCATGCCTAGGATACTCTCAAGGACTGGCTTGAGGGAACAGATCAAAGACCGCTGAATAACGGCCTAAGGTTTTGAATATATGGGGAAAACTGATCAAAATATATTGGTTTAGGCGTGGTTTTTAGGGTCGGGGCGCATACAGAGATAGAGCAAGCCACCGTTTTGAGTGCATATAGGGGCGAAAAGCTCAATGGCTGACAGGGAGTTTGATAAAATGGGGGGAACCGGGGGCTTTGTGGCTCGGAAGCAGGGTGCGTTTACGCGGTCCGCAGATCAGAAAAATGATCACAAAAGTGCCGAGCAAGCAACCGTTGGGTCAGCCGCTGGAGCAGGTCTGGCCGCCGGGGATGATGGATCTCCTTGGGTGCGAGTTTGTGATAAATTCAAACATGAATTTGGCCAACATGCCTATAGCACATGGCTTGGCCAACTTGGTTACGACGGCGTAGATGCGGATACTGTAGAATTAACCGCGCCAACGAAATTTGTGCGCGACTGGATTCAGCGCAATTATGCCCCGCGTATTCAGGATTTCTTTAGAGCTGATAATCCGCGCATTAAAAATGTGAGCATCCGCTTGTCTGCGCGCAAAGAAATAAAGCGACCAACCACGGGCCAACTGGGTGCAGTGGCTGCTTCAGGCTCAGCGACAGCAAGGGCTGCCCTGTCTGCTCCGGTTGATGAAGGCAGCGCACTAGACCCTAAATATACTTTCGACAGCTTTGTCGTTGGTAAATCAAATGAGCTGGCTTACGCCGCCGCCAAACGTATTGCTGAAACCAATGATGTAACCTTTAACCCGCTCTTTTTGCACGGCGGGGTTGGCCTTGGTAAAACGCACCTGATGCACGCCATTGCGTGGGAAGCAAAGCGCCACAATCCGTCAAAGCGCGTGGCGTATATTTCAGCTGAAAAATTCATGTTTGAATTTATAGCAGCGCTTCGGTTTAAGGACACACACGCCTTTAAGCAAAAGTTCCGCACGGTTGACCTGCTGATGGTTGATGATGTGCAATTTATTGCCAATAAAAATAGCACGCAGGAAGAGTTTTTTCACACCTTCAATGCGCTGGTTGATAACCGCTGTCAGGTCGTGATCACGGCTGACCGGTCCCCTACTGATCTGGAAGGCATTGAAGACCGTATCGTGTCGCGCCTTGGGTGGGGCTTGGTCGCTGATATTCATCCTACCGATTATGAACTGCGATTTGGCATTCTCCAATCGAAGGCCGAACAAGTCGAAGGCGTTCTCGTGCCCGTTGAGATACTAGAGTTTCTCGCTCGGCGTATCACCTCCAACGTGCGGGAACTTGAGGGTGCCTTGAACCGCGTAATGGCCTACGCCATGCTTGTGGGCCGCCCGATCACTATGGATATGACGCGCGAGGTGCTGCAAGACTTGATCCGCGCCAATGACCGCAAGTTGACCATCGACGAAATTCAGCGCGCGGTTGCGGATTATTTCAACCTGCGACTTGCTGAAATGCTGTCTGAGCGTCGCTCGCGCAATATTGCACGCCCACGGCAGATGGCCATGTATCTTGCCAAACAGCTTACCAGCCGAAGCCTGCCTGAGATTGGTCGAAGGTTTGGAGGGCGTGACCATACGACCGTGATGCATGCTGTGCGCAAAATCGAAGATCTGCGCCGCGATGATAGCCAGATAGACGATGATGTCACTCGGCTTTTGCGCCACTTGGAAGCGTGAAGACTACACTGAATTTTGACGCGGGCCTGACCTCGGGCTTGCCGCCTTTTCCAGCCTCATGAGGCGCCCTTGAGATAGTTGGGGGCGACTCGGCAGAAACCTTATCTTTTATCCCCTCAAAAAAAACGCACTTTTTGGCGTTTTTCATTTGGTTTAGCGCGGAAAATCGCTATTGTTCTAGATCAAGGATTGCTTGCTGATCAGCATCAATTTTATGGGCTTTGAAATGGCGCTTTTGGCATGTTTCAAGAACCGGGTATGCCCCGGTGCCGGGGGGAGGAAACCGGGCTCTATAAAGGGCGCTTGATGGGCAGGGGATTAGGAAAAACGCAGTCAGACAAGAAGAAGTATTCATGAAAGTTACCATTGAACGGAATAGCCTTCTCAAGACACTTGGGCATGTGCAATCAGTTGTAGAGCGTCGGAATACTATTCCGATCCTTTCTAACATCATGATGGAAGCGGATGGCGACACGGTTGCCATGACAGCGACTGACCTTGATATCGCTATCATCGAATCTACCCCTGCTACGGTATTGCAGCCGGGTGCCACCACTGTGCCGGCGCACACATTGTTTGATATTGTGCGCAAGCTGCCGGATGGTTCTGAGGTTGAATTGTCCCAGGAAGACAGTGATAGGCTTGTTGTTAAGTCTGGGCGGTCGCGCTTTACACTGACATGCTTGGACAAAGAAGATTTCCCCGTCATGAGCGAAGGCGACATGCCGCACCGCTTCGATATGGCTTCCGAGGAATTGAAGCGCTTGATCGACAAGGCTCGTTTCGCGATCTCTACGGAAGAAACCCGCTATTATTTGAACGGTATTTACCTGCATGTGGCCAATTCTGAAGATGGGCCTACCATGCGCGCTGTCGCAACTGATGGCCATCGGCTTGCCCAAGTAGAGCAAGAGGTGCCTGAGGGGGCGGCTGGTATGCCGGGTATCATTATACCGCGCAAAGCCGTGGCCGAGGTTCGGAAGTTGATCGACGAACTGGACGGAACCGTTGGTGTTGCACTTTCTGAAACGAAAATTCGCTTTTCGTTCGGAGGTGCGGTGATCACGTCTAAGCTGATTGACGGCACGTTCCCTGATTACAGTCGCGTTATCCCTGAAGGCAACGACAAGATGCTTGAAATGGATGTGCGGGTTTTTGCGGAGGCCGTTGATCGGGTTTCAACTATTAGCTCTGATAAAACACGCTCTGTGAAACTGGCCTTGGGTGACGATATGCTGACCTTGTCAGTGAATAGCCCAGACAGCGGAACCGCGCGGGAAGAATTGGTCGCCGCCTATAGCGCAGACGCCTTTGAGATTGGATTTAACAGTCGGTATCTTTTGGATATTCTGGCGCAGATCGAAGGGGAAACCGTACAGGTGATGCTGGCTGATCCGTCTTCTCCAACCATTTTGCGCGATATGCTTGATGACGCTGCGCTGTATGTCTTGATGCCGATGCGGGTTTAGGGCTCGGGGGCTTATTTGCAGCACTGGATTGGCATGAACGCTCGCGGTTGTCCTGATGTTTTCCGTATGGTGGCACGGTGACCGCAATAGTCCGGGGAATGAGTGTGCATACCGCTACAGACAGTGTTTTCGTCTCTAAGCTGATGCTCACCAACTACCGTAGCTATTCCCGTGCGAGCATGGCTCCGACCGGGACGACACCATTGGTGATACTAACGGGGCCAAATGGGGCAGGCAAAACGAATGTGCTGGAGGCGCTGAGTTATCTGGCGCCGGGGCGCGGACTTCGGCGGGCAAGTTTAGCGGATGTGGCGCGCAGGCAATCACGCGAGCCAGTCTCGCCGACTGCACCGACTGCGCCGACTGCACTGACCGTACCAACTGAACTGGCTGATCCAGTTGGGGGAAGTGGTCAGCTTACAGACGAGCGCGCTGTGAAAGGCCAGACGGAGACGGCCCAAACTATAGACGGGACATGGGCGGTGGCTGCGACTTTGAAACTGGGGTCCGAGCCAGTGAAAGTTGGGACCGGCACGGCCCAAAATATGGACGAGGTATCAAACAAGCGCCTTGTTCGTATCGACGGTGAAGCGGTTGCTGGCAGTAATATGCTTGGCGAACGCTGGTCGGTAAGCTGGTTGACGCCGCAGATGGACCGACTGTTTGTGGAAGGCCCAGCGTCACGGCGGCGATTTTTAGACCGGATGGTCTTGGGGCTGTTGCCAGACCATAGCCGCCAGGTTGGGGCTTATGAGCGTGTGATGCGTGACCGTAACAGGTTGCTTGCAGAGAAAGGCCCGTCAGCAGATCCGGCGTGGTTAAGCGCGCTGGAAACAAAAATGGCCGAACACGGGGTTGCGGTCGCGGCTGCAAGGCTTGAATTTGCAGGTCAGTTGGCAGGTCAGTTGGCAAACGCGGGGGATACGCCATTCCCAAAAGCGCTGCTGGCAATTGATGGCTGGCTGGAAGGTTTGTTGGCTACAGGGGTGGCAGCGGTAGAGGCTGAGGCGGCGTTCAAGGACCGGCTGTTGGACGAGAGACGGTTTCAGGGCGGCAGACGGGAAGGCCGGTCTGGCAGCGGGGTCCATAAGACAGATCTTATGGTTACCCACGCACCGAAGGATATGCCTGCAGAGCTTTGCTCGACAGGTGAGCAAAAAGCATTGTTAGTGGCGTTGGTGCTTGCAAATGCACGGCTGCAAACGGCCATCAAGGGACACGCGCCCTTGATGCTGATGGATGAAGTGGCGGCCCATTTGGATATGGACCGCAGAAATGCGCTTTTTGAGGCTCTTGCCTCGCTTGGTAGCCAGTGTTGGTTAACAGGTACGGACAAAGCCCTGTTTGATGGGCTGTCTGGAAGCGCTGAGTTTTTTGATGTGTCTGACGGCACGATACAGCCGTCAGATCAGTAGAGGAAAGATCGGCAACTATGAGTACAACCGATATGAGTGAGACAGCAGCGGATAGTGAGGCTCTGGCCGCAAATTCAGACGCAGAAGAATACGGTGCGGATTCGATCAAGGTCTTGAAGGGTCTGGACGCGGTAAGAAAACGTCCGGGCATGTATATTGGCGATACCGAAGACGGTTCAGGCCTGCATCATATGGTGTTCGAAGTGTCCGATAATGCGATCGATGAAGCGCTTGCAGGCCACTGCGATCTGGTAACCATGACACTGAACCCAGACGGCAGTTGCTCGGTTACGGACAACGGGCGCGGCATCCCTGTGGATATCCACGAGGAGGAAGGCGTTTCAGCGGCACAGGTGATCATGACCCAACTGCATGCGGGCGGCAAGTTCGATCAGAACAGCTATAAGGTGTCTGGCGGCTTGCACGGTGTGGGTGTCTCGGTGGTGAATGCGCTCTCGGATTGGCTTGAGCTTAGGATTTGGCGGAACGGCAAAGAACATTGGATGCGCTTTGAAAAAGGGGAACCAGTGGATGATTTGGTGGTTGTCGGTGATGCTGGCGATAAAAAGGGCACTGAGGTTACCTTTATGCCGTCACTTGATACGTTCCAATTTATTGATTTTGACTTTGAAAAACTGGTCCATAGATACCGTGAACTGGCATTCTTGAACTCGGGTGTTCATATCTACCTGAAAGATAATCGCCATGTAGACACCAAGGATATGGATCTATTCTATGAAGGCGGCATCACTGCATTTGTTCAGTATCTTGACCGTAACAAGCAAAGCCAGATCGGTGATCCAATTACGATTACGGGTGAAAAAGACGGTGTTAGCGTCGAAATATCCTTGCAGTGGAACGATAGCTACCACGAGAATGTGCTGTGTTTCACCAATAATATCCCGCAGCGTGATGGCGGCACTCACCTGGCTGCATTTAGGGCATCCTTGACCCGTACCATTAATGGGTATGTCAATGACAGCGGGATTTTAAAGAAAACCAAAGTTTCTATTTCTGGTGACGATTCGCGCGAGGGGTTAACGGCAGTTGTTTCTGTGAAGGCCCCTGATCCGAAATTCTCTAGCCAAACGAAAGATAAGCTTGTTTCCAGTGAAATCCGCCCAGCCGTTGAGGGCTTGGTGAATGAAAAACTTGGGGAATGGTTCGGCGAACACCCCAACGAAGCCAAGGCGGTCGTGCAAAAGATCGTTGATGCGGCCTCAGCACGCGAAGCAGCCCGAAAGGCCCGTGAATTAACCCGGCGCAAGGGCGTGTTGGATATTGCCTCACTGCCCGGAAAACTGGCGGATTGTCAGGAACGCGACCCGGCAAAATCAGAGATTTTTATCGTGGAAGGGGACAGTGCGGGCGGCTCGGCCAAACAGGGCAGGGACCGTAAAAACCAAGCTATCTTACCGCTGAAAGGTAAAATCCTTAATGTGGAGCGCGCGCGCTTTGACCGTATGCTCAGCAGCCAAGAGATCGGTACTTTGATCACCGCTTTGGGCACAGGCATTGGGCGTGAAGATTTCAATATTGAAAAACTGCGCTACCATAAAATTGTTATTATGACCGATGCCGATGTGGACGGCGCGCACATCCGTACGCTGATTTTAACATTTTTCTATCGCCAGATGCCTGAAATTATTGAGCGTGGGTATCTTTATATTGCCCAGCCGCCTCTTTATAAAGTTGGTCGCGGGAAATCTGAAGTTTACTTGAAAGATGATCGTGAATTGATTGATTATCTGTTGAATGCGGGAACGTCTGATGTGGTGATTACGGACGCCACCGGCTCACAGCATGCAGGCGCAGAAATCAAGGATTTGGCCAACACCGCTCGCCGCATCAAAAATTTAATCGGCGGCATGCCGCAGCGCTATGACCGGCAACTTATCGAGGCGGTTGCTTTGATGGGCGGCATGGATGCAACATTAAGCGACAATGATACAAAGCGTGCCGCAGTCGCGTCTTCGGTTGCAAAGCGTCTAAATGCGCTTGCTGAAAATGATGAAGAACGTGGTTGGGCCGGCACTGCCACGGATGATGGCGGATATGAATTTTCACAAGAAGTACGCGGGGTTATTGATACTCATAAAATCGATGCGAACTTGATGGAAAGCCAAGAGGCGCGCGGGCTTCATAAATCTATGGCTGAGATTGTTGATCTGTTCTCGGGTACGGTAACCATTGCGCGTAAGGATGATAAAACTTCAGCCAATGGCCCGGTTGATCTGCTTGACCAATTGCTTGGGTTTGGACGCAAGGGCTTGGCGACCCAGCGCTATAAGGGCCTTGGGGAAATGAACCCAGAGCAACTGTGGGAAACCACTTTGGACCCTAACGCGCGCCTGTTGTTACGGGTGAAAATTTCCGAAGCCGATATTGCAGATGAAATCTTCTCTAAACTGATGGGTGACGTGGTCGAGGAGCGCCGTATCTTCATTCAGGAAAATGCGCTGAATGTGACCAATTTGGATACCTAAACGTTAGCGAAGCGCATACAAAAAGGCGGCCTATAGTGAGCGCCGCCTTTTTACTGATAAAGTTGGATCCAAATAGAAATTACTGTCAGATAAGCGCAGTTGGTAAGGCTATATACCGGCCAAGCGAGATATTGGCTAAACGAGGCCAAGTAAGGTTAATCCCAGAACGGATTGACACGCAAACCCCAGCAAATAAAGCGGGGTGCGCAACCACGGTAAACCCATCACATAAACACCATAATGACCCACCCTAGCCGCGAAAAATAAGGCCGCAGCTCTTGCTGTTAAGTCTGTCCCGGCATCCAAGGCATTTATCGCCACTGCAAAGGTTGCAAAAATCACTAGATTTTCAATAGCGTTGGTGTGAGCCCTGATCGCTTGTTGTGCCCACGGCGCTTTTGTGTCCTCATCATGGCGTGGGTCACGCAAGGCTGCATAGGGTTTCATCTCATAAATACGTTGTATGATATGGGGCACCCAAAGCATCGAGGTGAACAGCGCTGTTAGGACGGCCCAATATAATTCGGGGTGTTCGGTGGATAAAAGCGGTGCAGTCATGGATGATCTCCCTTGATATTTGCAATTGATCATCTTGTTCTTTAGGGACTACTGTATCAGATGTGAAGTACGCACAAATAACGCAGGTAGTGCATTTATATTCACTAAGGGTAAATTTTGAGGGTTTAAAATGACACGCAAACAACGTCACGAACACTATATAAAGTGCCCGGTTGAGGCGACGTTAGACCTTCTTGGCGGCAAGTGGAAAGGTGTGATCCTGTTTCTTTTGATTGACGGTGTAAAACGATTTAACCAGATACAAAAGCTGCTGGATAACAAAGTAAGCCAGCGCATGTTAACCAATCAATTGCGCGAAATGGAAGCTGATGGATTGGTCCACCGGAAGGTTTATGCCCAAGTGCCGCCCAAAGTGGAATATAGCTTGACCGAAAAAGGCCGCTCCCTAGAGCCGGTTTTGGTTGCGATGCGGGACTGGGGCCAGATCAATGTTATTGACGCATTGTAACAAAATCAGAGCGTGAACCCTTAATCCCCGCGCACGTCTTCAGGGCTGAAGCTGTAGGTGGTATTACAAAATTGGCAATTCACATCAATGCGACCGTCCACTGTTGCATGGTTGATATCATCGTCGGAAAAGCCCTTCAGAGCTGTCAGCAAGTTGTTTCGCGAACAGCGGCACGCATGGACCAAATGTTCTGAGGCAAAGACCCGGACGCCATCATCATGATAGAGGCGGTATAAGAGTTGGTCTAAATCCAGTTGTGGATCAAGAAGTTCCTCGGTTTTCACGCTGCGCATTAAAATAGAGGCCCTGTCCCACTGTTCTTGGGTTTCACGGTCAAGAATGCGTTCGCGGCCTTCTTCGCCGCGTGCCAGATGCTGCACCATAATACCACCCGCACGCCAAAATCCAGAGACAGTGTCTTTGTCACAGGCAAGGCGAATTTCAGTTGGTGTCTGCTCGCTGTTGGTGAAATAATTACGGGCAACGTCTGAAAGGGAGGCGCCTTTTAATTCCACAATACCCTGATAGCGTTCCATTTTGTCACCTTGGTCAATTGTCAGCGCCATATAACCAGATTTAGAGCCAATAAGGCCTTCAAAACTTGGGTTTTTACCAAAGGCTGATAGCTTGACGGTATCAATATCGGCGTATCCACGCAGGCGGCCAATCCCGTCAGCGCGGCGCTCAAAGTCGGCAACCACCATTGGAACCGGACCGCCAGATTTGGTTTGAATTGTGACAATACCATCAAATTTCATGATCGAACCAAGCATGCCCGCGAGCACCAGCATTTCACCTAAAATGCGTGCAACAGGGTCTGGGTAATCATGGGCTTTCAGTATTTGGTCAACAACAGTGCCGAGCCGAACCGCGCGCCCGCGCACATCCCCGGCGTCTGTCTGGCCCTCTATTTGAAATGGGCGGACTTCGTTATCACGGCTGTCTGGAGGGTCGGCTACAACGATAGGGGTTTTGTTCACAGAAGACGGTCCTTCCTTAAATTTTACCGAGGCACCAGGCCAGCACGGCTTTTTGGGCATGCAGCCGGTTTTCGGCCTCGTCCCATACCACAGATTGCACACCGTCCATGACACTGTTTGTCACCTCCTCGCCTCGGTGAGCAGGTAGGCAGTGCAGGAATATCGCCTCGGGTTTGGCGCGCGCCATTAGGGCGTCATTTACCTGATACGGCGCCAGTGCCTTGATGCGAGCTTCGGTATCTTTGTCACCCATGGAAACCCATGTATCGGTGATAACAGCATCCGCGTTGGCGACAGCCTTATGCACATCGGCTGTCACGGTCACATGGCCGCCCTCTGCTTGTGCCCATGCCAACACGTCTGCTGCAGGAAGGTAGTTTTCAGGGCAAGCAAGAACCAGCTCAAAATCAAACCTTACAGCCGCCTCAATAAGCGAAGTTGCCACATTATTACCGTCACCAAGCCAAGCAATTTTACGGCCTGTGACCGGCCCCAGATGGTCTTCGATCGTCAGCATGTCAGCCATCAATTGACAGGGGTGTGACCTGTCTGTCAGCGCATTGATCACGGGTACGTCGCTGTTGGCTGCAAGGTCCAGAACAGCAGCATGGCTATTGGCCCGGATCATGATTGCGTCTACATAGCGGCTGATCACTTTGGCCGTATCGGCCACGGTTTCACCGCGCCCGAGCTGCATCGTATCACCTTGCAAAACAACGCTGGAGCCGCCCAACTGCTGCATGGCCATTTCAAAGCTGATGCGCGTGCGCGTTGAAGATTTCTCAAAAATCATCGCCAGAGCATAGCCTTCAAGGGGAGCGCCTGTATCAACCGCCCCTTTGGGCAACCCGCGCCGGGCCTCTTTCCACAGTTTGGCTGCATCCAAAATATGCCGCAGTAGGCTGGACGGTAGATCTTTCAGGTCAAGGAAATGGCAGCGTGATGGGGGGTTGGTCATTATCTGCTTTCTAATCAGCTGCGTTGCTTGCTGCAAAGTCTGTAAGGGCTGCATCCAAATGCCCAATTGCTTCGTCGATATGGCTTTCATCCAATATCAGCGGAGGCAACATGCGCACAACCATGTCACCGGCAACAGCAGGTAACATGCCGCGCTTGATCAGGTCACTAACGATATCTCGTGTCGGAATGGATGGGACGCGGATCCCGGCCATAAGGCCTTTGCCGCGCACCTCGGTGATCAGCGCGTGCTTTTGCATCAAAGCCGCCAGCCGCACATGCAGCATATCGCCCATTTCAACCACATGCGTTAGAAAGCCCGGTGCAAGCATCACGTCTAAAACAGCATTGCCAACGGCCATCGCCAAAGGATTGCCGCCGTATGTGCTGCCGTGCGTGCCAACAACCATACCCGAGGCTGCGTCTTCAGTTGCCAGACACGCGCCCAGAGGGAAGCCGCCACCGATGCCCTTGGCACAGGCGACAATGTCCGGTTTTACATCTGCCCATTCGTGGGCAAAAAGTTTTCCGGTCCGGCCCATACCGCACTGAATTTCATCCAATACTAAAAGGATGCCGTTCTCGTCGCATATCTGACGCAGTTCTTGAAGTTGGGCGTCGGAGAGAGGACGAATGCCGCCTTCTCCTTGCACCGGCTCTACCATAATGCCGCCAGTTTCAGGACCAATAGCGGCTTTCACAGCGTCCATGTCACCGAACGGCACAACATCAAAACCGTCAGGCAGTGGCTCGAAGCCTTTGGTGAGCTTTTCCTGACCAGCGGCTGCGATGCCAGCAAGTGTGCGACCATGGAAAGCAGAGGCCATTGTTACCAAACGGTATTTGCCCTTATTGCCTTTATCATGGTGATATTTGCGCACCATTTTAATGGCGCATTCAATCGATTCGGCACCAGAGTTGGTGAAAAAAACTGTGTCTGCGAAACTGGCATCCACCAGTCTTTTTGCAAGGCGCTCCCCCTCAGGGATCCGGTAGGTGTTAGCCGTGTGCCATAATTTCTGGCCCTGATCACACAGCGCCTTCACCAAAGCTGGATGTGAATGTCCAAGGCACATCACCCCAATGCCCGCATAAAAATCAAGATATTTCCGGCCATCAGTATCAAACATATACATGCCGTCTGCGTGATCAAACGCGACAGGCTGGCGGGCGTAGACGGGCATTAATGGTGATATCACGAAACTCTCTCCCTTATGGGCGGTGCGGGGTGTTTTTTCCGCAACTGATAAGCATTAAACAGGACCAAAGGATGCCCCCCGCCCTTATGGAAGTCAATGCTTCCAACCTGTTTTTCAGCCGTGTTTGGGTTAGAATTCCTATGGCAACAGCATAAGGTTTTATGCTTTAAGCCGGTAGCCTTTTTTAAACACACGGTAGACCACAAGGGTCAGGACTAAATTGATTGTAAGTGTGTAAAGAATGCCAGTTGAAAGGTTGCTGTCGGCGCGGTCTATAAAGCCATAGCGAAAGCCGTCTATCATATAAAAAAACGGGTTTATGGACGAAAACGTCTGCCACCCATCGCTGAGGCGCTCGATCGAATAAAATGTCCCACTAAGCAGGCTCAACGGCGCGACGACAAAATTGGTTATGGTGGCACTGTGATCAAATTTTTCGGCCCAGACACCAGTTAATACCCCCATCAATGACAGCATCAAGCTTGCAGCCAGCCCAAAATAGAGGATGGGCCATATATGATGCACCTGCATGGGGATGCCGGGCATAAAGGTGAAGGCGGTTGCGACAGACAAGCCCACAACAAGCCCGCGCGTTATGCCGCCGCCGACAAATCCTATGGTTAATTCAAGCGCTGATAAGGGCGGCATCAGGGTGTCAACGATATTGCCCTGCACTTTTGATATCAGGATCGAACTTGAGGTATTGGCAAAAGCATTTTGCAAGATCGCCATCACAATCAAGCCCGGCGCTAGAAACTGTGCATAGGGCAAACCAGCAACCACACGGCCATTACCGCCTAGGGCCAATGAAAAAATTACCATGAACAGGATTGTGGTTACAGCCGGGGCTGCAAGCGTTTGCGCCCAGACCTTCATGAATCGGCGCGACTCGCGTGTGTATAGGGTCCATAATCCAACCCAATTTACAGCCCCGATAGACCGAGTGCCGGGTTCGGAATAGCTATTTTTAACGTCTGTAGCCACAAAACGGCTCCTTTTTGTACCAAGTCCCTACATATGGGGGCATATCAGGCCTTGGCAAGAGGCCCCCGCCAAGGATATAAGCAACATTAACGCGCTCGGCGCGACAGTTTTTTTTGATATCTCTTTGAAGGAATAAAAAATGGCATGGACCGAAGACCGAATCGCTACCCTGCGCAAGTTATGGGATGACGGCCTGAGTGCGAGCCAAATTGCCAAGGAACTTGGGGAAGGTGTGACCCGGAATGCCGTGATCGGTAAGGCTCACCGTTTGAGCCTGAAGTCGCGTCCATCACCTGTGAAAACTGACAAAGAAAAGAAAAAAGCTGCACCGAAAAAGGTGGCTAAAAAATCCAGTAAAAAGCTTATTTCGTTGCTTGATCTGACCGACCGCATGTGTAAATGGCCGATCGGACATCCGGGCGACGATGATTTCCAGTTTTGCGGTAAAAGCTCTGAGCCGGGCATGCCATACTGTGCAGGCCACTGCGCAGAGGCTTATCAGGCCCAGCCTCCACGCCGGGACCGTAACGCAAAACCTCGCCAGCCAATTTTATAAGCGGCAAAACCTCAGGTTTTCCTCTTTAAGCCGTGCGCGCTAAACCAAGGTTTGGCGATGCGCGTATGATAAGGCTTGTCCAAATTGGGCATGGCGGTTAGCTTTTATGTGTGTGCCATAGGCGTCCAGCCTTCGGTGAGGGACTTAATTTTTTGGAGCATGATATGAAATTTCGCAAACTTTCAGCCCTTCTATTAACAGTCGCGGTCACGGGCAGCGCGCTGACAACAGCTGCAGCTTACGGCACGGGCGAACCAGAAAAGCGCTTCCCTGCATCCCAGTACCGCCACGATGTGATGGAACATTTCAGCTATGGCTTTAAAAAATTAACCATGATCATGAAGGGCCAAGCGGGAAGCAAAGATGATATTGCCGCTATTGCCGCAATTATGGCTGAAGCCTCAACCATGACCAAACGCGCCTTTGAAAAGGATACGCGAGGTATGCAAGGCCATACTGAAGCCAAGGCAAAAATATGGGACAATTGGGAAGATTTTGCTGGCCGGTTTGATAAGCTGGAAAAGGATGCGGCTGCATTTGCAGCTGTTGCAAAAACGGGGGACATGGCGAAAATAAAGCCAGCTATGGCCGCTGTTGGTAAAAGCTGTAAAAGCTGCCACGACGACTATAAAGACGATTGATCCCTACTAGGCATCAGGATAGGGGCGCTGGTTTCAGGATGAATTAACCAGATTTCAGGCTTCAGCAGATTTCAGCATTAAAAGGGGTTTCGCGGCTCCTTTTTTTGTTTCTTAAACTAGGCCCCACCCGCCTCGATTACTCGATTGAGGGCAAAAGTCTCAGATAATATGCGGATGAAACACTGAGGAGTCACAGGCAAGACACAGGGAGAACACAGGGAAGGCTTGGCAATTCTTCTTTGCAGGCAAGGTGAAAGGCTCTTATATGTCTACTATAGACAGAGTAAGGGGCAGTTATGCTTGAAGGTAAACGCATTCTTATGATCATCGGCGGCGGGGTTGCGGCCTATAAGGCGCTTGATACCGCGCGGCGATTGATGGAACACGGCGCATCTGTGACCGGTGTGCTAACTCCTGGAGGGCAGCAATTTATCACACCGCTTAGCGTTGCAAGCCTGACCGGAAACGATTGCTACACTGATTTATTTTCCTTAAAAGACGAATCTGAGATGGGCCATATCAGGCTGTCGCGTGAGGCCGACCTGATTTTGGTGGCCCCTGCAACGGCTGATTTAATGGCAAAAATGGCAGCAGGACTTGCCAATGATCTCGCCTCGACCGTCTTGCTTGCAACCAACAAGCCGGTGATGGTTGCCCCAACTATGAACACGCAAATGTGGGCACATGCTGCCACGCAGCGCAATATGGAAACGCTTGAACAAGACGGTATCTTGTTTGTTGGCCCCGGTGACGGAATGTTGGCCTGTGGTGAAGTGGGCAAGGGGCGTTTGGCAGAAGTGCCTGATATTATTTCTGCTGTTGAAGACTTTTTCTCCGGCTATGTGCAGCCTCTCAAGGGCCGACACATCGTGGTGACAGCAGGCCCAACCCATGAACCCATTGACCCCGTGCGCTATATAGCCAACCGGTCGTCGGGCAAGCAGGGCTTTGCTGTGGCTGGCGCGCTCGCGGCGCTTGGGGCCAAAGTGACACTGGTGGCAGGCCCTGTTCGCGAAGAAACTCCGATGGGGGTGAACCGGATAAATGTTGAAACGGCACAACAGATGAAAGAGGCCGTTGATGCAGCCTTGCCTGCGGATGCGGCCGTGTGTGTTGCGGCGGTGGCCGATTGGCGTGTGACCAACGGCGGCGCGCAAAAACTGAAAAAATCCAAGGATGGCCTGCCAGAGCTGGCGCTGGCTGAGAACCCTGATATCCTCAAGGGCCTGTCGAAACGCAAGGAAGGCCGCCCCGCGCTCGTGGTGGGTTTCGCGGCAGAGACCGAACATGTGATCGAATATGCCGCCGCCAAGCGTAAACGCAAAGGCTGCGATATTATCGTTGCTAATGATGTATCCGCTGCGACCGGCATTATGGGCGGCAGTGACAATCAGGTGCATATCATTAGCGAATCAGGTTCCGAGTCGTGGCCGATGCTCAGCAAGGTCGAAGTCGCCGCCCAGCTCGCACTGAAAATATCTGATATTTTAGAGAGTGAAAATTCTGATGCCTGATGTAATGATCCACGTGAAACACTTGCCGCACGGCGCGGGCCTGCCTTTGCCAAAATATGAAACCGCCGACAGTGCAGGCATGGATCTGTATGCGGCGCTTGCAGAGGGCGAAACCATAAGGCTGGGCGCACTGGAACGCGCCATGATCCCAACGGGTTTGGCGATGGCCTTGCCGCACCGGTACGAGGCGCAAGTACGCCCGCGTTCGGGTTTGGCCGCTAAAAACGGTGTCACAGTTCTCAATACGCCCGGTACGATCGATGCAGACTATAGGGGTGAAGTGAAAGTGATCCTTGTGAACCTGTCGAACGACCCTTTCACCATCACGCGCGGTATGCGCATCGCCCAATTGATCATCGCCCCCGTAACGCAAGGCGTGTGGGTTAAGGTAGACGAACTGTCAGAGACCGAACGCGGCGCCGGCGGTTTTGGCTCGACGGGTGTGACATAATACGGGCGTGACATAATATCCGTGCGGCATATCTGTTGAATTTCAGCAAATCGTATCCCAAATATAAAAGCGGTATAAAACAATAATAAAGGAAGCGACAATGAGCAGATATGAATGTGTTAAATGCGGTGGCCGCTCTTATGATACAGATGAAATCACCACCACGGGGTCTACCTTCAGTAAGTTTTTTAATATTCAGAACCGCAAATATACCGCAGTGACCTGCCGAAATTGCAGCTATACCGAATTTTATAAAGGCAAAACCAGCACGCTAGGCAATATTGTTGATTTCTTCGGCAATTAGCGGCGAAGACTTGGGGCGGCCTTAAAACAGGAACCAACTTTGGATTTCACAGACACACAATTAGAGCGCTATGCCCGCCATATCATCCTCAAAGAGGTTGGCGGGGCTGGGCAAAAGGCGCTGCTGGAGGCCAAAGTTTTGGTTGTCGGTGCGGGCGGGCTTGGCTCGCCTTTGTTGATGTATCTGGCGGCTGCGGGCGTGGGCACGATCGGTATCATTGATGATGATGTGGTCGAGCTGTCGAACTTGCAGCGCCAGATCATTCACCGCACAGCGGATATTGGCACAGCTAAAGTGGCCAGTGCTTCCGAAGCGATCGCAGCCCTAAACCCGGATGTGAAGATCGAGCTGATGCAGGAGCGGTTGACGCCAGAGAATGCCGCCGAGATTATCGGAGCCTACGATATTACCGCTGACGGTACGGATAATTTCAAAACTCGGCATCTGGTGTCTGATACCCGTGTTGCCTTGAAGAAAACCTTGGTTTCGGCTGCCCTTGGGCCATATGAAGGCCAGATCGCGACGTTTAAACCCCACGCTGGCGAGGGTTTGCCCTGTTACCGCTGTTTTCTACCCACCGAGCCTGATCCAGATAGCCAGCGCACATGCTCTGATTTTGGCATCCTCGGCGCGGTTGCAGGC
>WFTS01000137.1 GCA_015485385.1 Kordiimonadales bacterium
CACTATGATGCTGGAACGTTAATCACCCGCGATGGCGGTAAAAAATTGGTCGCAGCAACCTATGTAGACGAAAAACTACGGTATGAATATTTCGAAGAAACCTTTGAAAACTTTCATAAAGCTATCCGAGAAAAACTGGGCAAGGATCTTGATTTTTTCGTCCCTAGCTATAACGCAAATGGCCACAAAAGCTTGGTCATAGCCTCCTCTACCACAAGTCCGCGCTCTTTATATTTGTTTGACGAAGAGAACAAAAAGCTGACCCCCTTGGTTCAAGCAACGCCGCCAACAGGCCTCCGTTTTGCCAAAATGCGCGCGGTAAGCTATTTCAGCCGCGACGGCCTTGAAATCCCGGCTTTCTTAACTCTGCCTGTTGACTTTGATTCCGCCAAGCCCAGTGCTGCGATCGTGATGCCTCACGGTGGCCCTTGGGTGCGCGACAGGCTTTCCTATGATAGATGGGTGCAATTCCTAGTAAGCCAAGGCTATGTGGTGTTACAGCCCAACTACCGTGGATCGACAGGTTATGGAAACATATTTGAATTCCGAGGGTACGGCGAATGGGGCAAGGCCATGCAAACTGATCTCGACGATGGGGCGGATTGGCTTGTCAGCAGCGGCTATGCCCATAAAGAGCGCATCTGTATGGTGGGTGGCTCGTACGGCGGCTATGCAGCGCTGTCAGCAACAACAATGAAGGGCTTCAATTATAGATGCGCCGTTGCCTATGCACCCGTGAGTGATCTTTCCTTGTGGCTAACAGCCGCATCAACGTCCAAGGCAGAATTGAAATCCTTACAGCTCCGCACTGTAGGCGGCACCAAAAAGAAATTGTTAAAAAAAGTATCGCCCGCCTTCCTTGCTAGAAAGGCATCAATGCCACTTTTGATCGCGCACGGCACCAGCGATATTCGGGTATCGCCCGAGCATTCACGGCGTATGGTCAAAGCCATGCAAAAAGCCAAAAAGCCGTTCCAAGAGCTGTGGTTCGGTGGCGGTTCGCATTTTTTGATGCAGGCCAAACACCGGCAGATATATTTCACCGAACTTGCAAAGTTTCTCGATCAAAACACTCAGCTAAAGCACTGAAACTACACTGCTATTCCTGACTATATAGTCAGGTCTTTGGCGTTGACAGCAGGGCTCATGAGGGCTAATTCCAAAAAAGAGGCCGGTGACTTCCACTGGTAAGATGGAAGAACCGGCCCAGTTTAAGGGAGAAAGCCGGGGGAGCGTTAGCCCCCCCGGTTAACCGGCGTTGGCACACTGGCCGCCGCCTTCTTCTCGAGAGCACGGAAGATGGGTTGAAAGGCAGGGCGTTTGATATAACTCCCCGTTGCGCGCTCGGCGCGTAACTCACCGTCGGCATACACATGGCGCCCACCACTGACAGTATGCGACGGCAAACCCTTCACTTCCATGCCCTCGAAAATATTGAAATCGATATTCTGGTGGTGTGTCTTTTTAGAGATCACTTTGGTGGCCTCTGCGTCCCACACCACAATATCCGCGTCAGCACCTACTTGGACGGTGCCTTTACGCGGATAGATATTGAAAATTTTAGCCGTATTGGCTGACGTCACCGCAACAAATTCTTGCGGTGTTAATTTGCCGGTATTGACACCGTGTGTCCACAAGGCGGTCATGCGGTCTTCAACGCCTGCGGTGCCGTTGGGAATTAAGGTAAAATCATCTTTACCTGCGGCTTTCTGATCGGCACAAAAACAGCAGTGGTCGGTCGCTGTTGTTTGCAAATTGCCCGATTGTAGCCCCTTCCAAAGCGCCGCTTGATGTTCCTTAGACCGGAACGGCGGTGACATCACATGCGCGGCGGCGGTTTCAAAATCCGGGTGGCGATAAACGCTGTCGTCGATCAAAAGATGCCCAGCCAGCGCTTCGCCGAACACCCGCTGGCCTTCGCCTCTTGCACGGGTAATTTCATCAAGCGCATCTTTGGTCGAAACATGGACCAAATACAGCGGAATACCGATCACCTCGGCGATACGAATAGCGCGGTTCGCGGCTTCACCTTCGGCGGCGGGTGGGCGCGACAGCGGATGCCCCTCTGGCCCAGTGATACCCGCTTCGATCAGTTTCTTCTGAAGCTGATAAACCATCTCACCGTTTTCAGCGTGCGCTGTCACGATAGCCCCGAGCTCTAAAGAGCGCGTGAAACTGTTATACATAATCTCGTCGTCGGCCATGATGGCGTTCTTATAGGCCATGAAATGCTTGAAGCTGTTCACCCCCTCGTCGCGCACCAGCGTGCCCATATCTTTATGCACCGTGTCGTCCCACCATGTAACAGCCACATGGAACGAATAGTCCGAGCACGCTTTTTCCGACCATTCACGCCACTGGCGGTAAGCGTCCATCAGGCGCTGCTGTGGGTCCGGTATGACAAAATCAATGATCATCGTGGTGCCGCCCGCAAGGCCAGCCGCTGTGCCGGTATAAAAATCCTCCGTCGCAACGGTGCCCATAAACGGCAATTGCATATGGGTGTGTGGGTCAATACCGCCCGGCATCACATATTGCCCGCACGCGTCTATCACCTCGGCATCAGACGGTACCTCAAGGTTTTGCCCCACGGCTTTGATGATACCGCCTTCACAGTAAACATCGGCAAGCTTGGTCTCATCGGCTGTAACAACGGTGCCGCCTCTGATGATGATCGACATGGGAACGCTCCTTTTATTTCTTGTTCAGAACCAAATATAGCGCGCCTGCCACCAAAAGGCCGACAAACCATGCAAAACTATAAATGCTATTGAAAATATCAGGCACGCTATCGACAAACCCTGCTGCGTGCAGAAAACCGGGGATATTAGGCAATATACCGACAATAAGGGCGATCACCCCGGCACTGTTCCACATGCCGTATTCACCTGCATGATCAAACAGTGCCTTGGCGTTCAGCTTGCTTTTGCGCACAAGGTAATAATCAGCGATCAAAATACCGGCGATCGGGCCTAGAAGCGCAGAATAGCCAACAAGCCATGTGAAGATATAACCGCCGGAAGATTCGATCAGTTTCCACGGAAAAATCGCAATACCGATGCCCGCAGTAATATAGCCGCCCATCTTGAAGCTGACCTTCGAAGGGCTAAGGTTTGAAAATCCGTAAGCAGGGGCCACAACATTGGCGGCTAAATTGGTCGTCAGGGTAGCTACAACAAGCGCCGCGAGCGCCACCACAACACCAAGGCCGCCCATACGCCCCGCAAGGGCAACTGGGTCCCAGATTGCTTCGCCGTATATGGTGACGGTAGCAGAGGTTACGGCCACACTAATGAAGGCAAACAGCGCCATCGGCAGCGGCAATCCCACCGCTTGGCCTATGATCTGGTCACGCTGGGATTTCGCAAAGCGTGTAAAATCAGGGATATTCAAGGCCATTGTCGCCCAAAAGCCCACCATGCCGGTTAAGCTAACCGCAAACACAGCCCAGAACTGCCCTTCTTTGACCCCACCCGCAATAAACTGCGAAGGCGCAGATAACATGGAGCCAAAGCCACCAGCGGCACTGTAAGCCCACGCCAAAAGCGCTAAGCCCATGGCAATCAGAAACGGTGCAGCGTAAGTCTCTAACCAGCGAATACTTTCAGTACCGTGCTTGATAAAATAAAGATGCATCGCCCAAAAGCCGATAAAGCAAGCGAATTGCCCCATATCTATGCCAAGAAACGGCAAGGAGGAACCAACAATTGCACTGCCCGTAAGCGCATTGATAATCACATAAATTGCTGAACCCCCGACCCATGTATTGATGCCGAACCAACCACACGCCACCAGCCCCCGCGCCACCGCCGGGATGCGCGCGCCCTTGGTGCCAAAGCTTGACCGCAGCAAAACGGGGAACGGAATACCGTGTTTTGCCCCCGCATGACCGATCAGCATCATCGGTACCAGCACGATCACATTGCCGAGCAACACGGTAATAACCGCCTGCCACCAGTTCATGCCTTCAGAAACCAACCCACCTGCGAGCATATAGGTGGGCACACAGACAACCATCGCCACCCAAAGGGCAGCATAGGATTTCCAGTCCCATGTGCGGTCAGCTGGCAATGTCGGCGCCAGATCATCATTATAAAGATCATCCGCTATGCGTGCTGGATCTTTCATTTATATAGTACTCCCCTAAAACGCCTAGACCCTCCCCAGGGCTATTCTTCCCGTATCGTAATTCGCTACTTGTTTGCAGCTAAAAGTCACTCACTTACCCAAAGCACTCGTCTCGTCACTCGCCTACCCAGAACACTCGCCGATCCTAAGTATTCGTCACTCGCCTACTTGATCGGCGAGTCTATCTTTAGCGTCATGTCCTGCCCCATCATGGATGCGCCGGTCAAGCCGTCGCATGACGATCCATAGGCCTATTCCCCGTCTGTTAGGCGCTTATATTGGCTTGGGCGGCGGTCACGGAAAAACTGCCAATTGTTCCTAACCTCCTGCACCATAGACATATCCATGTCGTGAATAATCAGTTCGTCTTTGTCGCGGCTGGCCTCTTTTTCAATCTGCCCACGCGGGTTCACGAAATAGCTTTGGCCGTAAAATTCGCCAATATCCCACGGACCTTCGGTGCCAACCCGGTTAATGGCACCAATATAACAGCCGTTCGCCGCCGCAGACGCTGGTTGTTCCAGCTTCCAAAGATATTCAGACAAACCCGCCACAGTTGCTGACGGATTGACGATATATTCCGCACCGTTCAGTGCAAGCGCACGCCAGCCTTCGGGGAAGTGGCGGTCGTAACAAATATAAACGCCTAGCTTGCAGTACTGTGTTTCAAACACAGGCCAATCACTTGCCCCCGGCTTGAAGAAGAATTTTTCCCAAAAGCCCGCAACCTGCGGAATATGGGTTTTACGGTATTTACCGAGGTAGCTGCCGTCGGCGTCGATCACGGCTGCGGTATTATAATAAATGCCGGTTACATCGTCGCGCTCGTAAATCGGCACCACGATCACCATTTTATATTTTTTGGCATATTCCTGCATGAGTGTAGTGGTTGGCCCGCCGGGGATCGCCTCAGCGCTTTCGTACCATTTTGCGTCCTGGCTGGGGCAGAAATAGGGCTGAGTGAACACTTCCTGAAAGCACAGCACCTGCACGCCTTTTTCGCCGGCTTCTTCAATCAGCGGGATATGCGCCTCGATCATAGCTTTCCTGATAGTTTCAGGGTCATTATCCGTTGAAGATTTCAGCGCCATCTGAATGAGGCCGCCCCTTAGGGATGAATTTGTATTGATCGCCATAATTTTGTCCTCTTAATCCATGCTCGGAAAAGTAAACTCTGCTCCTGCGCGGATGCCCGTGGGCCAGCGCGAGGTTACAGTTTTTAGTTTGGTGTAAAAATGAATAGCCTCAGGCCCATAAATACCGTGCGCCCCAAAGATCGAGCGTTTCCAGCCGCCAAAGCTGTGATAACCAACAGGCACAGGGATCGGCACATTAATGCCCACCATGCCCACCTGAATACGCTTGGCAAAATCACGGGCTGCATCGCCGTCACGGGTGAAAATAGCGGTGCCGTTACCATACTGATGGTCATTAATCAGTTTCACGGCTTGATCGTAGGATTTCGCCCGTAGGACCGACAGCACCGGCCCAAAAATTTCCTGTTTATAAACGGTCATCTCAGGCGTAACGCCGTCCAAAAGCGTGCCGCCAACCCAGAAACCGTCTTCATAGCCCTGAAGCTTCATGCCGCGCCCATCGACAACCACTTTGGCGCCTTCTGTCTCACCCGCTGAGATCAAGCTCTCAATGCGCGTTTTGGCGGCCTCGGTGATAACCGGACCCATAGCGGCATCCGCATCGTCTGGTGGGCCAATTTTCATCGCCTCGACCATTGGCGCCAGCTTTTCCACCAGCCTGTCGGCGGTTTCCTCACCCACGGGCACAGCCATGCTAATCGCCATACAGCGTTCACCAGCAGAACCAAACCCAGCGCCCATCAAGGCGTCTGCGGCCTGATCTAAATCCGCGTCTGGCAAGATAATCATATGATTTTTAGCACCGCCCAGCGCCTGCACCCGCTTGCCCGCTGCGCAGCCGCGCGTATAGACATATTCTGCAATCGGCGTAGACCCTACAAAGCTAACGGCGTGGATGTCCCTGTGGTCCAAAACCGCGTCCACTGCATCCTTGCCGCCGTGCACTATGTTCAAGACACCCGCAGGCAAACCAGCTTCGGTGAACAGTTCATGGATCAAGTTGGCGCTCGAAGGGCAGCGCTCAGAGGGCTTCAACACAAATGTATTGCCCACCGCCAGTGCCATCGGGATCATCCATAAA
>WFTS01000138.1 GCA_015485385.1 Kordiimonadales bacterium
TTGATGGCCCCCACCGGAACGGTTAAAGGGGCATATGGCTTAGATGCCACCGGAGGAAACAGTCGCTTTAATTTGTCTTTTGGCAAAAAGCAAAACGACACCGACGAATATAGAGGCTTGGAAGTCTCTTTTGAAAGCGCCTACCGGTTTACACAGGACGGTTCACCAACATCGGCCGCCTTTGCTGATAGTGGATCCATGAACCGCGAATATAATTTAGGGGTCACGCTGGGCTATTCTGGCTTTGGAGTCGATGCCACCATGATCCGCCAGACCAACTTGTTTGAACCGAATTTATCCGGTTTTGATATTGGATTTTCATACCGCTCTAAAAGTTGGGCGGCCCGCTTGTCTATGAGCGGTTACCGTGCCGGCGCAGACTTGTTTGGTATCGAAAATGATGTACGCAGCATCGTCTCTGTTGAGCTTGGCGCCAGCTATAAATTAACCGATAAAATCGGCTTTAAAGGCGGCGTGCGCTACTATGATTATGGCGACCAGTGGGTTGTTGTTGATCCTGACGCGGGTGAAAACTCGCAAATGCTATTCCTTGGTGGACAGCTGAAGTTTTAGCCTTAACAAGCAATCTACACGGCCCTTTAAAGATCTGCAAACGCCCCAATCGCGGCAAACCCCATTAAAGAAACCAGCTTTAACTTAGCGACATTTTGCGCCGAAATGCCGCCAAGCGCGACCAAAGGCACCCTTGATACAGTCGCCAAGCGCGCCAAACGGTGTATGCCAAGCGGGGCGGCATCCGGATGACTTTTTGTCGCAAAAACCGGCGACACCAGAGCAAAATCAACCCCCAACGCCTCCGCCTTCAAAAGCGCTTTTCGGCTATGACACGCTGCACTTACCAGCGAAAAACCCTCTAAGCTTGGCGGTTTACACAGTTGGTATTCAGGCAGGTGCAGTCCGTCAGCCCCCACGCGGTGCGCCAAAGTTGCGTCCCCTGCCACCATCAAGGTTTGATTGTGCGCCAATGTTATAGAGCGCAGTGCCTTGGCCAATTTCATGCGGTCCGGGTGATTATAATCCCGAACAATGATAATGCTATGGTCCGGCAGGCGCGCACAAATCGCCTCTGGATCGGGGGCGCGCTGGCTGTCCGTCATAAAGATCAGCGTTTGAACGCCCGCACCGCGGAGCATTTTCTGTGCTTTACGGACACTCTTTGAGGCTTTATGCCCCGACAGCTTGTGAACTCGTGACTTGACCATATTTACTGCGTATCACATATAACGTGCAGCCACCAACCACACAGGCCCCAGCATGAAAAATGCCCTGATAGATGATATTAAAGCCAATTTAGACCAGGTTCAAAGCGATATTGATGCTGCTTGTGACCATGCGGCTGTCGCACGGTGCAAACCAAAATTGATCGCGGTTTCCAAAGTTCAGCCCAAAGAGCGCGTTATTGCCGCCCTTGAGGCCGGACACCGTGTTTTTGGTGAAAATAAACTACAAGAAGCAAGTGAGCGCTGGGGAGACCTAAAGCCTGATTATGACGGTATTGAACTACATCTGATCGGGGGGCTGCAAACCAACAAAACCGCAAAGGCCGTCGCGCTGTTTGATGTTATTCAAACAGTTGACCGCATCAAGCTTGCCAAAAAGCTGGCGGATGAAATGGCAAAACAGGGCCGCCGGTTACCTGTTTATTTGCAGGTCAATACAGGGGAGGAGGCACAAAAAAGTGGCTGCATGCCCGCTGATCTGCCTGCTTTGGTTGAAGCCGCGCGCGCACTAAAGCTGAATGTGGTTGGCTTGATGTGTATTCCGCCGGTGGGGGACGATCCATCGCTGCACTTCATGCTTTTGAAAAAGCTGGCCAACCGGCATGGGCTTAAGCGGCTTTCAATGGGCATGAGCAGCGATTTTGCCCTCGCCGCCGTGATGGGTGCCACCGATATTCGTGTTGGAACGGCTATTTTTGGGGCGCGGGAGTATGGATAGTTTTATTCAAGCCAACAGCTGTGTTATGTGTTAATCCCACCCAATCTTGATTAAGTCGTCTGGCATAACTTGACGCAGCAAGCGCCTTAAGGCCCGAACCTCCAAAGCCACACAGCCAAGCGTTGGTGTAAAACCGTGGCGCGCGGCATGGATAAAAATTGCGCTGCCCAGCCCTGAAACCACCGGCGCATCATTATGGCCAATCACCAAAATCAGATCATAGATATTGTCTTCACGCCACAATTTTTCATGGCTATCGCCGCAGGGTAGGCGCACCAGCTTGTTATAATGGGGGCTCTCGGGGGCGTCACACCAGCCGTGGCTTGGTGACAATGCACACAGCGGCAGCTTGCTAATCGGCGGATCTTCGCGGTCAGGCCTATAAAAAATCCGGCGCACAGGATATGTGCCAAGCGGGGTTTTACCGTCACCCTCTTGACCGCGGGAGGCCGCAACCACTCCCCGTTTGCCAAGCGCGCACGGTTCGTCAAACACCGGGCCCACAAAGCGACCTTTTTGGGGGTGTGCCTCGTCTGGTATCACGCACCATAGTGTCATCAGTCTAATATATGACCTGTTCGTGTTTTTTTGGTCGCCAAATAGTCCACATTATGCGGATTGGCTTCAAATGCATGCGCCACACGCTCGGTCACCTCTATTGCATAGTCTTTCAGACCCTCAACCTTTTTGGGATTGTTTGTCATCAACCGCACAGCCCCAAACCCAAGCGCCTTCAGCATGGTGGCGGCGGGGGCGAAAATACGCTCGTCCACGTCAAAGCCAAGCCGGGTATTGGCGTCCACTGTATCAAATCCTTGGTCCTGTAAGGCGTAGGCTTTTAATTTCGAGACCAAGCCGATACCGCGGCCTTCTTGTGCCAAATATAGCAGTATGCCGCCGCCAGCTTGCTCAATATTTTTAATCGCACCGCGCAATTGTTCACCGCAATCGCATTTCAAGGATCCAAGCAAATCACCCGTGAAACATTCACTGTGGATACGCGTCAGCACAGGCTTGTGCCGCGAGGGATCACCAATAAGGATCGCAACATGCTCTACACCGCCAGATACCGGGCGAAAGGATACAAGCCGCGTTTGCTGTGAGCCAGCAAGCGGCACCCGCGCCGAGGCAACTTGTTGAAGGGCATTGGCTTCTGTTAGGTCAGCCGCCAATATATCGGCACTAAAAGCTTGGCTTAGGTCATGTTCCAGAAGTAAATCCATAGGGTCCCCCCTCACCTCAGCCGCCACAAGAGCAGGGAGCAGCCGCGCCAATTTTGCCAGTTTGATCGCTGCCTGATCAAGCGCACCGCTGGCATGGTTTATCCGTGTAAATGGGCCTTTTAAAGGGGTTGCCATATCCAGTGTCGGATCTGCAAGTGCCACAATATCACTGGCTGTCATCCAGTCGGGCCGTTTGATGCGCACCACTGGCCAGTTTTCCCCAGCAACCTTGAGCGAGAGCGCCCGGTTGTTGGTAAGCATCAAAAAGCTATCATCCGCAATTGTCTCGAAGCGCTCCAGCGCTTTACTGTCGGCAAGCTCGGCAGCCATCACAATAAGCGCTTTTGCCCTCTCGTCTGCAGCACCCAGCGTTTGCACAAGCACAGGCAAGCCGCGCCGCAGGTCATCCGCTGCGCGTTGAACAGTGATCAAATCATAGTCCGTTTGCTTCATGCCCCTTATATAGGCGACTTTGTGAGTATTTCAGCAGAGATTTTTCTGTGTCCCGCTTTTTAGCGCACACTGGTAATTTTTCTGGTAATTTTTCTGGCCATTTCTCTGGCCATTTTTACGGGCTGATCAAACAAATGTGTTCAGCAGTTGATGGCAATCGCATTTCTTCTTCTTATATAAGCCTCGTTGTCGCATAATGACGTGATGCGATTGAACACGTGGGTAATTTAGTTTCCTTAAAAGGACATAAGCATGGCTGTTAGAAAACTTCTGCTAGTAGATGATGATGTTGACCTGCGCGAAAGCTTGGCAGAACAGCTAGCGCTGTGCGATGAGTTTACGACCGAGGAAAAAGGCACCGCCTGCGAAGCGCTAGACTATCTAGCGAGCAATCAAGCAGATTTGCTGATCCTTGATGTGGGCCTTCCAGACATGGACGGCCGCGAACTCTGTAAGCGCATCCGAAAAAACGGTATTAGCGTGCCGATCATTATGCTGACAGGCAATACCTCGGATGCGGATACGGTTTTAGGGCTTGATGCGGGGGCCAATGACTATGTCACCAAACCTTTCAGCTTTACCGTCCTGCTGGCGCGGGTGCGGGCGCATTTCCGCCAATATGAGCAAAGCGAGGACGCCGTGTTTGAGATCGGCCCGTATCTGTTTCGGCCCTCAGGAAAACTGCTGGAAGATCAGGCCTCTGGCCGCAAAGTCCGACTGACGGAAAAAGAAACCGCGATCTTGAAATATCTGTACCGCGCATCTGGGAAACCTGTTGGCCGTGAGGAATTGCTTGCAGAAGTCTGGGGATATAATTCGGGCGTCACCACCCATACGCTGGAAACCCATGTTTACCGATTGCGCCAAAAAATCGAAACAGAGCCCGGCACTGCGCGCCTACTGATCACCGAGCCCGGAGGCTATAGCCTGCAAGGGCTGGCGGCTTAATTTTTATCGGCCTTTCCACACTTTATCGTCACGCGCCTACTTGTCGGCGAGCTTATTGTCAGAGCTACGCCAACCAACAAATGGATACGCCGGTCAAGCCGCCGTATGACGCGCTATGTCCTGGTTGCCGACTTGCTTAGTCTTGCAGACCGGACCGCCGTCAGCCATATATTTCCTAGAAAAATGGGGCGGTCACGAGCAGCAGAGGGGCCGGAAATAGCG
>WFTS01000139.1 GCA_015485385.1 Kordiimonadales bacterium
ATATTGGGGGAGCTGGCCCGTTTCTTGGGGGGGAACTGGCCGACCTTGATGTTGCTGGCTCATCTTGGGGGGAAACTGGCTCATCTTGGAGGAACTGGTCTTGCGGTTACTGGCCCACCTTGGTCGTATGCACGAGGGGGGGGGAGACGTCCTGCAGCTAAAGCTAGGCTGTTTGTTAGGGCAAATAAATTCTGAGAGCAAACAAAGCCTTTATGTCCTGCTAATCGCGCAAGTCCTTGAAATGATCGAGCAAATAATCAACCACCGCACGAGCCCGCGCCATCAAGTGTCGTTTGTCAGGGTAGACGATCCAGCTATGAAGCTCGACGCCGCTATAATTTTGCAGAATTTGCGTGAAGGTTCCGTCCTCAAGCCCACCTCCGAAACTGCGGGCAGGCATATAAGCTATGCCCAGCCCTGCGCGCACGGCTGCAAGGATAGCAGGCTGTGATGTCCCCTTAAAACGTCCGGAAATCCGGTAGCGTTTTTCTTGCCCGTCCACATTGAAAGTCCAGTGGTCCGTCGCAGCAGCAATGCAATCATGCTCTGCTAACTCGTTAGGGTGTTGAGGAAGACCGCGCGCCTTTAAATACCGCGAGGACGCAACTGCAATACGGGTCTGATTAGCGAGTTTGCGGGCGATAAGGCTTTGATCCGTGACCACGCCAAAGCGCACAGCAAAATCAACGCCTTCATCGACAAAATTCACCAGACGCGAACTAAAATCCAGATCAAACCGCAGTTCCGGGTGCGCGGCTGCAAACTCTGCCAGCGCCGGCGCAACAAGATGCTCACAGAAATGTCCGGCAAGCGAAATACGCACCGTACCCGCCAATAAACCGCCCTCACCCACAAGCTGACGATTGGCGCTATCAAGCCCATCAATCAGCGGGAGCACATGATTATAATAATCCTGCCCCAACCCTGTGAGGCTGCATTTGCGCGTTGTACGGTTAACCAGTTTCACCGCAAGCCGCCCCTCCAACGCCGCAACCTGACGGCTGATATGGGACGTAGACACCCCAATTCGTTTGGCCGCCGCTGTGAAGCTTCCTGCTTCTGCGAGGGTGACAAATTCTAAGATGCCGTCGAATGTATTAATTGTTGCCATATTGCAATGATGATTTCTTAAAAAAGGTACTTATCGCTTAATAGCAACAATATTATCTTTTCCAAAGCAAAAAACCAAAAAGCGACCAACAAAAGCAACCTTTTAGACATCAACGCATCACCCCTGCAAAGGAAACGCCATGACTGACCTATTCTCGCCGTTTGACGGCCTCAATCTCTCCTTAAAAAACCGTGCAGTTATGGCGCCTTTGACCCGCTGTCGCGCCAATAGTGACGGCCTTGTGCCAAGCTATGCTGGCAAATATTACAGCCAGCGCGCAGGAGCAGGCCTCATCATCACCGAAGCCACCAGTGTTAGTGCCATGTCTGCGGGTTTCATCAATACACCGGGTATTTACCGAGAGGCGCATGTCAAAGCCTGGCAGGGTGTGACACAGGCTGTGCACAAAGCAGGCGGGACTATTTTCATGCAGATTTGGCATACGGGCCGAATTTCTCACACCAGTTTAACCCCAAACGGTGCTCAGCCTCTAGCCCCATCTGCCATCATGCCCGATGACGGCGTTGCAATTGCATTCACTCAAAACGGACCAGAGGCCCCAAGCCCGGCACGGGCCATGACAACCAAGGAGGTGAAAGCCCATGTTCAGCTTTTTAAAGCCGCATTTGAAAATGCCAAACGCGCCGGTATGGACGGTGTGGAAATCCATGCGGCCAATGGCTTTTTGATCAACCAGTTTATCACGGATAAGTCCAACCAACGCACCGATGAATATGGTGGGCCGGTCGAGAATCGCATCCGTTTTGCGCTTGAAATTGTCCAAGCTGCGGCGGCTGTATTTGGGGCTGGTCGCGTTGGAATACGCATCTCGCCGCGCGGCATGGCCAACGACCAACGTGATAGCGATATCGAGGCAACCTTCACTGCCCTCGTGACCGCGCTGAACGCCTATCCGCTGGCATATTTGCATTTGGTAGAAAACGCCGCGAACACACCTGAAGGGCGGGGCATGGACATGCGCCCATACCGAACCGTTGCTCGCGAAAATACGGGCGCTTTATCAAGGCACGCTGATGGTCAACAGCGGCTACACACTGGCGTCGGCTACGTCTGCCCTTGCTTCGGGTGCAGCGGATTTGGTGGCCTTTGGTGTCCCGTTTCTGGCCAACCCTGATCTGGTTGAACGCTTTCGAATAGGAGCCGCCTTAAACACTCCCAATCCGGACAGTTTTTTCACTCCCGGCGAAGTGGGTTATACAGATTATCCGGCCCTGCCTGCGCTGCTTTAGACGGCGACAAACAATTCCGTAGCCGCCGCATCCGAATGGCAAAGGAAGGGCCATCAACGGTCCTTGGCACCAGCCCCTATTTTTGCCCCTTTTTAAAGAGCCACCCCTACTGCGAAATTTTGTCGCATAGGGGTGTGCGGGCCTATTTTAGTAACAGCCTGTAAACCTTTTATTTGCTATAGTCGCACAGTTCCCAACGATGTTTCCCCATCTTGTGAGTATGGATTGATATGGCTAAGCAAATTTCCATCGATACAGCAACAGACAGTGATGCCTCAAAGCATATATTGATCGTTGATAATAACCCGGCGATGGGACGCATATTGGGGCGCATCATCATCCATTCAGACATGCAGTTTTCCATCGCTCGAAACGGTGCAGAGGCTGTGGAATTTTGTAAAACCACAAATTATGACTTGATCCTGGTCGAAGCCCGCATGCCCGGCATGGGCGGCTGCAAAACCGCACAAAAAATTCGCACACTGAATGATCACTGCGCCAAAATTCCCATCTTGGCGATCGATACTGAATTTTCCGAGGACGCAATTAAAAGAAACCGCGCGTGCGGCATCACTGCAGAACTGAAAAAACCTGTTATCGAATTTAATCTACAGCAAGCTTTTGCAGCCCATCTGGGGGCAACTGACCTGCAAAATTCACTGCACCCCCCAGAGGATGACGAGATTTACGCCTTGCTGGATGAAGATGAAATGGATCTTTTAAACTGGGATACTCTCAAGGAATATAATGCAGTTTTAAAAGATGATTTCAAACGCTTGCTACGAGACTTCCTGATGGTTTCCCCCGATTTGATCGGCGACATTGGCGAAGCCGTGGTAGACAAAGATGCCAAAAAAATTGAATTTTTGGCCCACCAACTGAAATCAACCAGCCTGATTTTCGGTGCTGAACATGTTTCAAACGCTGCGGCAAAACTTGAACTTTTAGGCCATGAAAACATGATGGCTGACGCAAACCAATATTATAAAGACCTGCATGTGTCTTTTGAACGTGTGCGCCCGGTGCTTCATAAAAAATGGGTCTTGATGAATAGCCCAACCTAACAGGGGCAACCCTCCCGTTCGGCCCCAGTGTGATTTTCCGAGTGATTTTCAGTGTGTTTTCAGTGTGTTTTTGCGCACTTACAGCTATTTCACCCGGGGCAGCTATTTCACCCGGGGCAGCTATTTCACCCGGGGTTGCTATTTCACGCAAGGCGGGCATTTTCCTAACCATTTATTTAGGATTTTTCGCTATAGTTGCACTATTCGCCATAACCGGCGATCACGACCATTGGGGTGTCTAGGGTATGGGCGGGGTTAACCTCCCTTTGAGTGATTGGCGCACTGAAGGCCAAAAGGCCACCCCCTCCCTGCCCTATTTTGCCTGAGCAAGGGACCAATTTATCACTTTAGGTTGGCCGTAAAAAACGTTATCGCGCGAGGCCAACTATTGACCATTCAAATAAGCCTTTCGCGTAGGATAGCTAATAAATAAATCACCATCGTCCAACTTTAGATCACCATTTTTCAAAATGGCGACAAAATCTCCTGCGCACACCTCGGATTGAAGGGGCACCAACACAGACAGAATTCTGTCCAATATAAGAGCCTTTTCATTGCTCAAATCCAGCAGTTCACGGCGTCCCTTTTTTATCCTTAATCACTTTCATCGCGAATTGAATGAACGCCACGTCACCACCAAAATTAGTCCGCCTTTCACCAACACTGCTTTTAAGCGCGTACATATTAAATTTTACCATTTCTGCCTCCTTATTTGTTCATGGTGCGTTCTTTTTTCTTGCATATAGTCACCCCTTATGGTTGCTTGATTACAGCCGTGATATGCGCGGAATTTGGTTTTTGAAGTGGTAACCACAGGGTTGTCGCGCAGTGATTGGGGGATTTCAAGGATGCAAACTGTTGGAAAATTTGCGGGGCTGGCGCTCGCGCTGATTGCTTTATTTTTGTCGGCCGTTAATTTTTTAGGCCCATCACCGAGTGCAAACAGCGATACGCCTCTCGCGGCAACCTACGCTCAGATTTTCGACAGTGCCGAACAAGCAAGCCTTGCGCTGGCAGACGAGCATCTTCTAACCAGTATCAGCTACGGCATTGATGGTCCTGCACCTGCCAATTTTGTCAAAAACATCCAGGCCTTACGCACGCAAAGCGATGCCGCCCTTGGCGCGCTCGCTGCCTTCGACGTAAATGCAAGCATCCCACCCTACCTCGCTGATCAACTGGCTAAGGTACAATCTAGCGCACAAGAGCTGGTTACCTTACGCACAGAACTGGACACTGATTTCACCGCAGCTGCCCGCACGGAGAAAGCAATAACTCCCCGTACTATCGGTCGGACATTTCACGCACTGTCAAACGACCTGGCAGAGATAGAACGCAGCCTTTTATTCAGTGATCCCGCCCGCAATACTACCGATACAGCCTTGCTTCACTTACGGTATAATCTGCTAACAATGTATGATAACAGCACCCGCGAGGCGACTAGCCTCGGCGTAAATGTTAGCAGTGGTTCCTCTATCTCTGACATCACAAAAGACCGGGGCAGCCGATTGGGCGGCCGAACGTGGGCGGCGTGGGAAATGGTGCAATCAATCGCAAACGCGGGGGATTTTCAAGATGTGTTCACTGAAAACCTAAAAGCCACCCAGCAAATGTTTTTTGATGAGTACCAAGAGGCCCGGTTTGAGCTGTACGATCTATCAGATGCGGCCGTTGACGAGGCTTCTGAGGATGACTATGACGTAAAAGTGGATTATGAGCGCAGTGCGGAAGATTGGACTAGCTTACATGCCGCCCAGGCGCAACCTGTGCTTGACATGCTGATAAAAGCCCAGAAATTCAGCCCGGCGAAGCCTATTGCAGAAAAAGCGCCCTCGCAAACAAGAGATGCCGCCCTGCTCATCGCCACAGTTGGCTTTTCACTGCTATTTTTGGCCACATTATTTACGAAAGGGCCGATCGTAGCCGAGGCCTCACCAAATCTCGCGCCAGTTGACCGTAGCACCCCGGTATCATTGTCACAGTTAGCAATGGAAGTACGCAAGCTGTCCGAGCGCGTTAGCGATATAGAGCGATCAAGAACATAGCGGGTTACCCTTAACCCCTCACCTCTCCCGGCTTACGCCTTTGATTTTTACCGGCGGTGCGTAGGCCGCCCCATTGCTAGAAATCCGGGCCTAGCATTGACATTATGG
>WFTS01000140.1 GCA_015485385.1 Kordiimonadales bacterium
ATCGAAAAGCTTACGCTTGACGTAGCAGCAATATCACGAGGATCAGCAATTTTCTGCAAATAGCTTTTCTGCGCGATCGCAAAAGAGAAAAACAGATGATCAATCACATAAAGGCTGGCCGCAACAACTGGATCATTTGTCAGGCCGTAACCGATAAAGACGAAGATCAATCCAATATATTCAAAGACTAAAGCTGGCCGCTCTCCAAAGCGGGTAATCAAACTGCCAAGCTTTGGTGCCACCCAACTTGTCATAACAAAATTCAACAGGTAAAGCCCACTGATCTCAGCCGCCGAGAAATCAAATTTTGTTACCAGTAAAAACCCTGCAAAAACGACAAATATCTGCCTACGCGCCCCACCCATGAAGGTCAGTGCATAAAACAGCCAATAGCGCTTCTTGAGAATGATTTTTTTATGCTGCGGCGCCCCGTGCTCAATTTTCGGAAAATAGAGCCATATAAAAAACGTAAGTGCGAGCGTAACCCCGCCCCCAAAAAGATAAAGCAAACTATATTTCACTTGGAAAAATTCGAGGGCCACCCACAGCGTACCATAGGCCGCAATAGATGCTATTGAGCGTGCAGAAATTTGCCGCCCCATAGCACGCGGAGCCGTTGCCTTTGGCAACCACTGCAACGACAGCGACATTTGCACTGTTTCAAAATAGTGAAACCCAACAGACATCAAAACGGTGGTAAAATATAGACCATACTCACTTGGGAAATAGCCTGTAAGAGCAACACCCAGCCCTAGCAACGCAAGCGATAAGATGGCAAATATTTGCTCACCAACTGCCAGTAAAACAAAGATCGCCGTAAAGGCCAAAAAACCCGGAATTTCCCGTAAGCTTTGCAGCAACCCAATCTCAGCGCCGCCAAAGCCTGCAACTTCATGGGTGAAATTATTCAAAAGCGCCATCCAGATTGCAAATGCAAAGGGGGCTGTCGCTGCCATAATAATCAGGCAAGCCTCAGGGCTTTTCCAGTCACGTTTTTTATTTTTCTGGGTTTCTGGTGTCACAGTGGGCCTCTTTATTAAGTCAAACGCACCCTAAAGCCTTTAGGGCAAGTCACGCCAGCCTAAAGTCGGTACTCACAGCATTGTCAGTTGCGCTCAATCCTGAAAACAGGCATTCACACCCCCGATGTTACCCTCCTTTATGAAGGTTCCTGAGATGACACGTTTTCAATATTTCATAACAAGCAGTCTCATGTTTTGTATGCTTTTTGGCTCTGGAGTGTATGGGGAAAACCAGAGGAACCCCGTAAAAACTATACGGCTCTATGCCCTAGATTGTAGCATGATTGATATGTTTGATATCAGCGCATATTCAGATTCAGGCCAATTCGACGGTCAGAAAAAAGCGCTGGCCGATCCTTGCTATTTGATCCGTCACCCTAAGGGGGACTTTCTGTGGGACACGGGCTGGGAACAAACGCTGGCCGAAACACCCGGCGGTCTTATGACCAATCGCTACCACGCGGTGATGGCGCGCACGCTAACGGACCAACTTTCTGACTTGGGGTTAAAGCCTGCTGACATTGGAAAAGTTTCTATTTCACATGCGCACCCAGACCATGTTGGCAATGCCAATTTATTTGCCGGGTCCACCTTCATTGTCAACAAAGCCGAATATACAGCCATGTTTTCAGAGGAAGCCCGCAAGCGACCTGCACGCTTTAAACTTTATAATGATCTTGAGGGCGCAGATACTATCTTATTTGAGACCGAGCATGACGTCTTTGGTGACGGCTTAGTGGTGATAAATTCTATGCCGGGTCATACGCCCGGCCACTCTGCATTGATGCTCCGCCTCAAAAATTCTGGAACACTCCTTTTTTCCGGAGATTTATATATTATTTCAGAATCAAGAGATCTCGGGGCCTATCCGTCTTTCAACACAGATAAGCCCGAGACCGTTCGGTCAATGAAAAAATTTGAGGCCTTAGCTAAAAAAGAAAATGCACGGGTAGTGATCCAACATGAAAAAGCTGATTTCCTCGCATTGCCACATTTCCCAGCTTATTTAGACTAAGCTAAGGCGTTCAATCCTAAGTCTCTCCTTAGCCAAAATCTGGGGCGCGCTTTTCCAAAAAGGCTGTGATGGCTTCTGCCACCTCAGGAGACCGAAGCTGTTCACCAAAATGCACGCCTTCTGTCGCCATACGCTCTGTTAGCACCTGTTTATCACCGCGCATCAAGCGTTTTGTCATTTGCAAAGACCGAGGGGCTTTACGCGCAAGCTTAGCCGCAGCTTTCCCTGCCACCGCCATCAACTCTTCCGCCTTTGTAACACCGTTTGCCAAACCTAATTGATACGCTTCAGTTGCGCCGATCCGACGGCCAAGCATAAAAATCTCAGCAGCCTTCACATGCCCGATACGCTGAGAAAGCAAAAGGGATGAAGCCGCTTCGGGCACCAAGGCCAAATCAACGAAAGGAGCCTGAATTTCAGCGTGGTCCGCCATATATACTAAATCGCTATGCAACAGCATAGTTAGCCCAATGCCAACACCAATACCGTTCACTGCTGCCACAATCGGCTTATCTGCGGCCACCAGCGCATTTAAAAAATGTTGCACTGGCATCTCGTTCGATAAACCGCGAGCTTGTTGGAAATCAAGCAAGTCATTTCCTGCTGTAAAAGCATCGCCATTCCCAGTGATCAGGATCACACGCACAGTGTCGTCACTTTCAGCGTCCGAAAGGGCTTTGGCCGCAATGCCGTACATCTCCTGAGTGAGCGCATTCTTCTTTTCAGGGCGATTAAACGTGATCGTCAACACGCGGTTTTCTATTTGGGTTAAAACTAGGTCAGTCATTAATTTCTTCCTTTGCAATCATCGAATTTTCTTCAGCAAACGCGTGGGCGCGTTTAGCGATTGTCGTTAAAAAATCAGCAATTTTCTTGCGGTCATCCGAGCTGTATCCATCAAGCAACATGCGGTTGCTTTCAGCGATAAGCACTTTACTGTCTGATAAAATCTGTCGCGCTGAAGGCTTTAAATAAAGCCGAAACGAGCGAGCATCCTCTGGTGCGATACGGCGCTCAATAAAACCATTTTTCACCATACGGTCTACAAGGCCAGAGGTTGCCGCAGGCTTTAAACTGATAGCGGCCGCAAGAGCGCTCATGCTGGAACCTTCATTCTCGCCTAAATACATCAAGGCCCCGTGCTGGGCAGCACTTATGCCGTAGCGATTGCTCAAAGCCTTATCGGCGGCCCGGAACACCGCCCGGTGGCTAAGATGTAAAAGATGAAACAGCCTTGGTTCAGTTTTAGCAGAGTTTGCCATTTTATTTCGCATCCAAAATACTTTGTTCGTATACGAAGTATATCGATCCAAAGACAAGACAAGGGGAAAATGAAATTAAATTTAAATTCTGAAAAGATTGGAAGCCCCACCCCAATCAGCTATCTGTCTCTAAGGCACAGATATAACTATAGAATAGGCTTTGGTGCGAATTTCTGTGAAACTCCACAAAAGCTTGACCTTTATCAAATACTTTGACCAAAAAACGCCATAGCTTGAAGTTGCTTTCGGCGGTGATTGGGCCCCTCACACAGGCACCAGCTGCAATCCGCTTCCCTTTTCAGTGGCTGCCTCCAGCTTAAACGCGCCGAAAGCGCTCTTTCCTTTTTAAGGTATTTCAACGCAAGGCGTGCAATTTTGCGCGACTTAGGTGTATAGTGCAGCCTTTCATATCCATAGGAGCTCGCTTATGTTTGATGTTAGTAATGCGCTTGTACTTTCGGGGGGGAATGTAAAAGGGGCCTATCAGGCGGGGGCTGTGAAAGCCCTTTTCAACCATACATTTGCGGATGGAACTCGCTTTAAACCTGGAGGGATTTTTGGCGTTTCTGTTGGTTCAATGAACGGAGGTTTCCTTGCGGACCAAGCCGGGCAAGCTGCACTGGCTGGTAAAGAACCTGACTGGCCAGAGATCGGCAACAAGCTAGAGGCCTTATGGCGCGATAATATCACCAGCTTCAATTCCATTGGTAAAAAGCGCAGCGCCTTAAGCCTTGCATTCGCTATTATTGGCGGAAAGTTTAACGGCCTTACCAAAATGGATGGGGCAGCCAATTTAGCGCGAAAAGTGATCAAAGTCGAAAACCTCAAGGCCAGCAAAACATTCTTTTCCTGCGGTGTTACAAATATGGCTACCGGAAGTTATTTTGACGCAGATGTCGGCACATTTGGAGATAATATTTTAGAATATATAATTGCATCCACGCGCGAACCTGTCAGCATGCCGATCATGTGGGTAAATGACCAACCTCTTGTGGATGGTGGCCTTAGAAATATCGCCCCGCTCAGGCCAGCTATTAAAAGAGGCGCAAAAAAAATGGCTATCATCGCAATGAAGCCAGATCACCTAACAACGGTAGAAGCACGCAAAGATTTTACCAATATGCTCAAACTTTTGAAGCGTACCCTTAGCACCCTAACAAGTGAAATTGTTAATAACGATCTGGAATTAGTGCGCCGTGTGAACAGACAGCTGATCGCAGAAGGCAATACAGGCGGGCCAATGACAGCCGCAGGCAAACGAATCCTTAAATTTATTGAAGTCCGCCCCGAGGAGCGCCTGCCGATCAACGTCACAGATTTCAATTCAGCCGACATTGATACGTTAATCAAAATGGGAGAACGCGACGCTAAAGCACAGTTAGCAAACGGCTGGCTAACCGGTGAGGATTAAAGCTGGGCGACTAACTGCCATAGTGC
>WFTS01000141.1 GCA_015485385.1 Kordiimonadales bacterium
GCCCCATAGTATGGACCTAACTGCCCTTAAAACTTTTTGTCGCTCTGTTGAAGAGGGCAACCTAACGGCTGCTGCGAAAGCACTGCACATCACCAAATCGGTAGCCAGTCGCCGTATCCAAAATTTGGAAGAAGAATTACAAACCAAACTTCTTGCGCGGTCAACACGGGGGGTCACAGCAACCGATGCCGGAGCACTTCTTTATGAACGCGCCGTGGACATTCTGGCTGAAGTAGAAGATGCGGTTCAAACTGTGGCAAGCAATGCTGGCGAACTGGTGGGGACGCTACGCATAACCGCACCGCGCAGCTTCGCAGACATTAACCTGAAATTTCCGCTAACGGAATTTATGGCAGCCCACCCCTGTTTGTCACTAGACTTAAACCTTAGCGACGAACGTATTGATCTGGTGGGGGGCGGCTATCATATGGGGCTTAGAATTGCTCCAAGCTTAGAGGATACAAGCCTGATCGCCAAACGCCTTGCCATGATCCGCCACCATGTTGTTGCCTCGCCCGCTTATATCAAAGCGCACGGAGTTCCAAAAAGCCCAGAGGACCTCAAAGACCACCCTTGTGTTTTATATTCCAATCTAGAGGCTGCAAAACAATTGACCTTCGTTGGCGCGCGTTCAGAAAAGTCTGTGCGCATCAACGGTCCGCTGACAAGCAATTCAGGCATCATGCAGCTAGCGGCCGTCGAGGCTGGAATCGCAATCGCCACATTGCCCAGATTTTTCCTACACGATGCCCTCAAGCGCGGCGACGTTGTAGAGATCCTTGAAGATTTCCAGCGGCCGCCAAGCTTTTTATATGCCCTCTATCCAGAACGCCGCCTGCTGCCCCTAAAGGTGCGCAAACTGATAGACTTCCTCAGCAATTGGTATGCCGACGATAAAAACAGTGGCTGCCTATAATATCTAAAGGGCCGACCTTTCCCAATCTTCGCGTGTTCTGTTTTTTGCAACACGGTTTCGCTTTTGCAAGCGCTACCGCCTTGCACTGTTCGCTCCTATTTTAGCTTCAAGCGAAACACAGGAGAATATTATGGGCTTACTCATAGACGGAAAATGGTCTGACCGTTGGTATGATACCAAATCAACCGGCGGAAAATTTATCCGCAGCAAAAGCCAGTTTAGAAACTGGATCACAGCAGACGGAAGCGCCGGGCCAACCGGCACTGACGGCTTCAAAGCCGAGGCCGGGCGCTATCACCTTTATGTATCATATGCTTGCCCATGGGCACACCGCACGTTGATCATGCGGGCCTTAAAGGGGCTTGAGGCATTCATTGATGTTTCAGTTGTTTCCGCCACCATGGTTGAGGGCGGTTGGCGCTTTGATACAGAAGATGGCAGCACAGGAGACCCTTTGTTTGGGTCCACATTTGCCCACCAAATTTATACAAAAGTTGACCCCAGCTATAGTGGGCGTGTCACGGTTCCCATTCTGTGGGATAAAAAGCTAGGCACCATTGTTAATAACGAATCAGAAGACATAATCCGCATGTTTACCAGCGCCTTTGACACCCTAGGCGCAGCGCCCGGCGATTATTATCCCGAGCCCTTAAGGGCAGAGATCAATCGCCTGAATAAGCGCATTTATTCCACCGTTAACAACGGGGTTTACAAAGCAGGTTTTGCCACATCGCAAGAAGCCTACGAAGAGGCTTTGCACCCTCTTTTTGAAAGCCTTGATTGGCTTGAGAGCCTGTTGGCAGATCGCCGGTATCTAACGGGTGATCAGTTAACCGAAGCTGACATTCGGCTTTTTACAACGCTGGTGCGTTTTGACGCCGTTTATGTGGGGCACTTCAAATGTAATCTGGCGCAGATAAGGGATTTCCAGAACCTTTGGGCTTATGTGCGCGACATTTACCAAACACCCGGCGTTCGGGAAACTGTGCATATGGACCATATCAAAACCCATTATTACGCCAGCCATACCATGATCAACCCCACCGGTATCGTACCATCCGGGCCGTTGATAGATTTTGAAACACCACATGGCCGCGAGGCCCTAACCAAGGCAACCCCCAGAAAATAGGAGGCATAGACATGACCAACAGAACCGTAAAACAGATATTTTCCGCCCAAGCAATGCCCGAAGGTCAAGGGGTAACCGTCCACCGCAGTATCGGACGGCGCGGCCTGATGAACCTTGATCCTTTTTTGCTATTAGACGAAATGGATATTGCCGCTGACGCACAGGGCGCTGGCTTTCCAGATCACCCTCACCGGGGGTTTGAAACCGTTACATATATGCTGTCCGGGAAAATGCGCCACGGCGATACGGCCGGGAACAGCGGTGAAATCGGGCCGGGAGATGCTCAGTGGATGACAGCTGGGCGCGGCATCATACATAGCGAAATGCCCGTAACACAAGGCGAGCGTCTGCGCGGGTTTCAGCTATGGGTGAACCTACCTGCTGCTAAAAAAATGATCGCTCCCCGGTATCAAGATATCGCTAAAAATCAAATCCCAACGCTGAAAGGCAACGGCTTTGAGGCGGCTGTGATAGCGGGTGACATGGATGGGACAACGGGACCGATTTCCGAGGTTGCCAGCCAACCCCTTTTCCTTGATGTCCGGCTAACCAAAAAGGGAAGCATCACTTTACCCATAACTCTTGGTCACACTGCATTTCTCTATGGGATCGATAGCGAATTTTCTATCGGAGATACCCACGTTAAAAACCGAAATTTGGCAATTTTGTCGGACGGTGACCGTGTGACAGTATCAGGAGACGAAAACACACGCTTTATTTTGCTTGCCGGAGCCCCCATCGGGGAGCCTGTAGCCCGGTACGGACCCTTTGTCATGAACACCCATAAAGAAATTATGCAAACTTTAGACGATTGGAACTCTGGGCAATTTCTTTAAAGGCACAGTAAAGAAAAAGGCGGCCCACATATTTTCCGGGCCGCCTGTCTCGCTATACTATAAACCTCTAGCGCAAGATTGATTCTAAATGCCGCGCCGCAAAAGAAAGCTTCGCCACAGTCAATGTGCCTGAACTTGATAGGTCATCAATCAAGCGCTCAGCACGGAAAATACGCGTTGCTTGCGCAGAGGCCCAAGATTCCGTTGCTTTTTTGGCGGTTTTTGTCCCTGCGCGCTTGCAAACCCGCTCCACATGACTGCGCTGCTGATCGGCCAAATCTTCAAGGATCGAACGAATGGCCAGCACTTCCCAGTGATCATCTGGCGGGATACGGTCCGCACGCTGCTTGAGCCAGTCAAAGCCAAGCAAATCGCCAAGGGCGAAATGCACGGTTGCTACATAATCAACGGTCTTCCCAGTTTCTTCGGCTACTGAGATAATATCCGGCCCACTGTTCAAAACTTCAAACGACGCAACAAAGGTTGACAGGTCTGTGCCGACCCCAGAGGCCTTCAAGCTATCCCGGCGGTTGACAAAGGCTTCTTGCACTGGCTCGCTCAACGTATCTTGTTTGATAGCAAAAAGCTTTTTGAACGGCGCTTTAAAGCGCTTAACCAGCGCACTAACATCAAAGGGGCGGTCAATGTTTCTCAAGACCCACATGACCTGCGTTTTAAGGCTGTCAGAGACCGATTGGTGCATATCATACTGTGTGGAAGCCGCGACCTTATAGTCTAGCGCATTGATCGCATCCCATTGTTTTTGAAGGTCAAACACTTCGCGAACAACCACAAAGGCCGCGACAATATCTTCAACACCAAGGCCGGTTTCTTCCTTCACTTCATAAACGAAGGTCAAACCACCCCAATTGACTACCTCATTGGCTAGAACGGTCGCGATAATTTCGCGGCGCAAGCGGTGAGTTGCAATTTCATCGGCATATTTCCCGCGCAGAACAGTGGGGAAACCCCATTCTAATTCAGCTTGCAAAATCGGTTCGTTAATCAGGTCTCCTTTGACCAAAATATCAAGCAATGACATTTTTGCATAAGCCAAAACCGTCGCTATTTCGGGCCGTGTGAGGCCGCGCTCATTTGCAGCCAGCTCTGCAAAACCTTCATCCGAGGGGATAAATTCAATTTCACGGTTCAGCCCGCCATCACGCTCTAGCGCCCGCACCAGACCCAAATGATATTCCCGCGCAGACACTGCTTGTTGCTCAGCCAGTGAAATAGCCTGTGTTTGCAGATAGTTATCGGACAGAACAATCTCAGCAACCTCATCTGTCATGCTTTCCAAAAGCACATTGCGCTTTTCGCGGGTCAGCTTGCCGTCTGCAATAACCGCTTGCAGCAAAATTTTGATATTCACTTCTTTATCGGAACAGTCCACCCCGGCGGAATTATCAATAAAGTCAGTGTTCAGACGCCCACCCGTGCGAGCAAATTCAATGCGTGATTTTTGGGTCATGCCCAAATTTCCGCCCTCACCAACAACTTTCACTTTCAGCTCAGGCCCCGTTACCCGAAGAGTGTCATTAGCGCGGTCCCCAACCTCCAAATTGCTTTCACTGGTGGCGCGCACATAGGTTCCGATACCGCCAAACCACAGAAGGTCTGCTTCAGATTTAAGAATTCTATTGATCAGATCGTCTGGAGCCATGGCGTCTTCCTCGACACCAAGCCACTTTTTAATTTCCGGCGTCAGCGAAATGGACTTTTCTGCCCGCGAGAAAATACCGCCGCCTTTAGAGATTAATTTTTTATCATAATCTGCCCATGTGGAGCGCGGCAGTTCAAACATGCGTTTGCGCTCTTTCCACGCGGCTTTGCTGTCCGTAGGCGTTGGATCAATAAAAATATGCAAATGGTTGAACGCCGCTTTTAGGTGCAGCGTATTAGAAAGCAACATGCCGTTTCCAAACACATCGCCCGACATATCCCCAACACCAATGACCGAAAATTCGTCTTTTTGCGTATCTAGCCCCATTTCTCTGAAATGACGCTGAACACCAACCCACGCGCCTTTGGCGGTAATGCCCATTTTCTTGTGGTCATATCCTTGCGATCCGCCAGAGGCGAACGCATCATCAAGCCAAAAGCCTAACCCTTCTGATATTCCATTAGAAATATCAGAAAATGTCGCTGTGCCCTTGTCTGCCGCAACCACAAGGTAAGGGTCATCCCCGTCATGACGAACCGTATTCTTAGGCGGCACAACTTTGCCGGCCTTCAGGTTATCCGTAAGCGAAAGAAGGCTAGAGATAAAGCTGCGGTAAGCTTTGATGCCTTCTGCCATAAAGGCCTCGCGGTCACCGGACGTGGGCAACTGTTTGGGGTAAAATCCGCCTTTGGACCCTTGCGGGACAATCACCGCATTTTTCACTTGCTGCGCTTTAACAAGGCCAAGCACTTCGGTACGGAAATCCTCGCGCCGGTCTGACCAGCGCAAACCACCGCGCGCAATCGGGCCTCCGCGCAAATGCACGCCTTCCACCTGGGGGCTGTAAACCCAAATTTCAGCGAACGGGCGCGGTAAAGGGGCTTCTTCCACTTCCCGAGACCGAATTTTAAAGGCAAGCGCTCGTTCGTCCGCGCCTTCTGTAACACCCGGCTGATAATAGTTGGTCCGCGAGGTCGAGGAAATCACATTCAAATACGCACGCAATATCCGATCATGATCCAAGCTCGCCACTTTTTCCATCATCGCTTTGATGTCTGCGACAATATTTGAGGCAAGCTCATCACTGTTGGTTTTGGCGTATTTAGGGTCAAAGCGAACCTTAAACAAAGCCACCAATTGTGCGGAAATCTCTGCATGCTCGACCATGCTATCGGCGATATAATCAGGCGTATATCCCATGCCAAGCTGACGCAGATATTTGCCGTACGCCCGAAGCGTGACAATTTCATCCCATGCCATAGCCGAAGATAAAACCAGCTCGTTAAAGCCATCATCTTCAGCCACACCGCGCCATACACGAATAAACAAGTCTTCAATAAGCGGTTTTACACGCTCTTGGGAAAGGCTACAGCTTTCAGGGCGTTCCAAAGAAAAATCATGAATATAACTGACACACCCACCCATTTTATAGGAATGCTCAGACAGCACTTTAAAGCCCATATTTTCAAGAACCGGCATACAGTCCGACAGTGCAATCAGGCTGCAATCATGATAAATTTTCAACCTGTAACGGTTTTTGCCGTCCCCAAGGTGTGAATAAAAATCCACCTGCACATCATCGTCGCCAGACAATTCTTCAAGTTTACTGACATCATAAGCTGCTTGGGCAGGGGTGAAATCTTCACGGTAAGAGGTTGTGAAGCGCGTTTTATACAAATGGTTCAGCCGGTGTCCTCTTTCTTCACCGTGACGCTCAACAAGTTCATTGTGCAAACGGTCTACCCAGCCCTGTGTTGCTTCGGCGATGCGTACATTAATTTCCTTCACATTCACCTCAGGCACATTGCCCGGCTGCGTGCGAATGATGAAATGCCAACGCGCCAGAGGTTCCTCGCTTAACTGGGCAAAATACACCGAAACTTCCCCGTTATAGGCATCACAGAGTATTTCAGCCACCGCAGCCCGTAGGCCTGAATGATAGTTTTCACGTGGAACATACACCAGCGCCGAGACAAACCGTTCAAATTGATCCGCCCGAATAAAGGCTTTCGAGCGTGGGCGCTCTAAAAGCTGCAAAACCCCCATGGCCGTCTCGAACATCCAGTCTTCTTCCACCTGGAAAAGTTCGTCGCGGGGAAATGTTTCCAGAATGTGCGCAAGGGCCTTACCGGCATAACTGCGCTGGCCGTGAAAGGCACGCTCTCTGATCCTTTTAACCTTCTTGCGCAAAAGAGGGACATCTCGCGCAAACTGGCTGTATGACAGAGATGTAAACAGGCCAACAAAACGGCGTTCGCCGATCGCGGTCCCTTCTGGATTAAATATTTTAACCCCGATATAATCGAGATGCGCTTGGCGGTGAACCGTTGATTTCACGTTGGCTTTTGTAATGATCAGCGGTTCAGGCTGCGTTAAAAAGTGCCGAATTTCCGGTGACATTTTGGTAAAACCATCTTTGTCACGCAGGACATTGCGGTTCACATCACGCAAAATCCCAAGGCCTGAGCCTTCCACCTGTGAAAAGTTGAAATTGCTTTCGTCTCCCTCAAAGCGATATTCGCGGAAGCCAAGAAATGTAAAATGATCTGCCCCCAACCAGCGCAGCAATTTAATCACTTCTTCCACATCATCATCATCAATGGGGGGCGGGTTTACCGTTAACGAAGCAACGGTTTCGTCTATTTTGGCCAGCATGCCGCGCCAATCAACCACCGCTGAGCGCACATCGCTTAAGGTGGCATGCAGCGCGTCCTCAATTTCCTTCAGAGCCTCTTTGTCTGACTGAGCGTCTATTTCAATATACATGAAACTTTCGCGGCTAGGCTTGATGGTTTCGTCGTCACTCAGCGCGCCTTTGGCATCGCGGCGAACTTCTAAAATCGGGTGATGCATCATACGGATGCGGTGATGCATTGTTGTGGCAAGGCAGCCAGTAAGCGAATCGACAAGAAACGGCATGTCATTATTGATAATCTGCACAACCGTATTTTTACTGCACCACCCTCCTTTTGTGCTGCGGGGATTAAGAATTTTCAAACTGGCCGCATCGCTTTTGCGCTTGGCACCCATTTTCCACATGCTGTGTGCGATGGCGAACAATTCAGCCGGATCGCGATCAAGCAAATCTTCTGGGCTTGACGAGGTATAAAAATCGGCAACAAAGCGCTCAAAACGTGCAGGCGCATCCCCTGACATGCTTTCGTGCGCTATTCGATTAATTTCAGCCGTTAAGTCTGCAATTTTATTTTCCGTGGTCACTTGATTGTCCCTTCGTAACCCAGTTTTAGTCTGTCATTTTTTTAAGGTTGGCCGCAATTTGGCGGACCGCAGTATCTAATGTTGCTTTCGAAATATCAGGGCACCCCAGTGCCTCTAGGCCACCACCGTCCCGCTTGCGAGCCAAGACAAGGCAGAAGTCACCGTCTGTATCCTCAAGAGTGTCCAAGTTTTTCAAAGCCACTTTCGGCGCGCTTTTTAACGTGGCCTCCGCCTCTTGTTGGCGGCTATGGGCTGGCGTTCCAGCCTCACGGCGCTTGAGCATTCGCTCTTTATGAACGCAGCCCTTAATGCCGCCGGGTATAGTGTTTAAAAACTCCAAAAGGCTCGCGCTGGTTTTCCCTTGCCGCACAGCATACGCGATCGCTGCCGCATACTCGGTTAATCTGGTTTTGTCATACTGCGCACCAAATACCAGCTTCAATGCGGGCGTAAACGGGGCCCTTGCCTGCGTGCGCAAACCGGCCTCTTGCAAAAGAGCCGCATAGGCATTCGGGTTTTCCTGTGCGCTTTCATACAGCGCAAGCGCAGCCGCCAACGCACCATACAGGCTCGTACGGTTCCCATTATCCATATGAACAACGGTTTCTGCTGCACGTTGCCCCGCACTGACAAGTCCATTTAAGATCCCTATATCCTGTGAAACCCCGGCATCCTGCAAAACCTTGGCATCTTGCAAAACTCCGGTATCCTGCGGGGTTTCTAACGGGTCCTCAGACCCGCGAGAGGGCGCCGCGTCAGGTGCCAACTCAGGGGCAATTTCAGGCAGAGCTTCAGGCGCAGCTTCAAGTTCGGGCGTCTTTATACGGAAACTTGCCACCACCATAACAAAATGCGCGCCGCTACCATCGCGGGAAAAGGGCAGCATCATGCCCCGGCATGTGAGGTGGTCTTCAATAAATTCAAACTCTGCTGCGCGAGCGCGTGCATCTTCGTCAGAAAATTGTTCTAACAAGGCGCGCGCAAACGACGATGTTGGATGATCGGCCAAATAGCCGCCCACTTTCAGCGGGGCGTCAACAACCTTAGCAACCTCATCACCCAAAAAACGCACCACCGTGCCATTTTGGTTAAATTCTACCAAAAGGCTGTGCGTTTTAAAGGGCGCTAAATCTTCCGCCCTTAACTCAGAAAATAAAGGGAAAGCCCTATCCGCTTTCAAAGCATGCCAATAATCAAACGCTTGCAAATGTAATCTGCGTTCAGCGCGTTGCTGTTCGTTTTCACCAAGCGGGGCGCCATGAAAGTCGTCTGGCACACCTTGCAGAGTGTCATTGGAAGTAGACATATCAGCCTTTGGTTCGTTCATGGGTGTTAACCAGTCTGCGAAACGGCGCCAAGCATGCGCGACCCCCAATATATCGCACCGCTTTTGGCCTGTTGCAAGCAAGATCGAAAGAAAGAGACAACTTTTTAAAGGCCGTCAAGCCAGTGCGTATTAAGCGTGTAAATACCCGCCAAAGCTGTATGGCTTTGCCGCAGAGCATAAGCGGCTTGCCCGCGAGGTGATTTTGGGCAACAAATGAGGGATAAAAAGGCATCCTTGGGGAGGGATCAGATGTTATCGACAAAATGGCAAAGCCTGTCAGCCATGTTCTACCAGCAAGCCGAGGCTTTGGCTGCAAAACCGCTTTTATTTTCAAAATCAAGCGAAGGCTGGGCGGCTCTTAGTTGGTCCCAAACTGCAGAAAAGGTAACCAAGCTTGCTGCGGCTTTAGAAACTTTAGGGGTCACAGAGGGTGACAGGGTCGTCTTGGTAAGCGAAAACCGCCCCGAATGGCTGATTGCTGATTTTGCCATCATGTCTTTAGGGGCAATCTCGGTTCCCACTTATACCACCAATACCGCGCGGGATCATTTGCATATCCTCGAAAACAGCGGGGCAAAAGCCGCGATTGTTTCCACCCATGCTTTGGCGCGCACTTTCCTAAAGGCGGCGCATCAATCTGACGATTTGATGCACACAATCACCATCGAAAAATATGTGATAGAACAGCGCCTGAACGTAGAAATACATCACTGGGATTTTCTTTTGGATGCCGAAAAGGCTGACATAGCAGCATACAGCGCGCGCGCTGAAAAGGCCAAACGCAATGACATTGCTTGCCTGATATATACCAGTGGCACCGGCGGCCTGCCAAAAGGGGTGATGCTGCATCACGGGGCCATCCTCGATAACAGCAACGGCGCATCCTGTGTTATTCGAAGCCTAGGCATAGACAATAATGTGTTTTTATCGTTTCTGCCACTTAGCCACGCTTATGAGCACACCGCCGGTCAATGCTGGCCTCTGACTATCGGCGCGCAAATATGGTACGCAGAAAGCCTTGATAAATTGGCCGCCAACATGGCAGACGCACGCCCCACAGTGATGGTTGTTGTGCCGCGCCTATTTGAAATGTTGCGTACAAAAATAACACGCAGTATCGAGAAGGAAGGTGGCCGAAAGGCTAAAATGTTCAAGCGTTGCCTTGAGCTTGGCATGAAACATCTGCGCGACGGCGAACCATTAAGCCTCTCGGAAAAAATCGAAGATTGGGTTTTAAGTGCGACGGTAAAGCGGGCCGTCAAAAAACAATTTGGAGGCCGGATGCGCGCACTGGTTTCTGGCGGTGCGCCGCTATCACCTGATGTTGGCTATTTTTTCTCTGCGCTCGGTCTCCCGTTATTGCAAGGCTACGGCCAAACTGAAGCTGGGCCTGTGATTAGCGTCAACCCGCCTGCCGACCCGCGCCTAAGCACGGTAGGTATTCCCGTAAAGGGGGCAAACGTAAAGATCGCCGAAGATGGAGAAATTCTTGTGAAGGGCGATCTTGTGATGAAAGGCTATTGGCAGGATGAAAAAACCACTGCGAAAACCGTCATTGATGGCTGGCTGCACACTGGTGATATCGGCATATTGGACGAAGATGGTTATCTTGAGATCACCGACCGTAAAAAAGACCTGATTGTCAATGACAAGGGCGATAATGTTTCGCCGCAGCGTATCGAGGGCCTTTTAGCATTGGAAAATGAGGTTTCACAAGCCATGGTTTACGGGGACAGACGGCCGTATCTAGTAGGCTTGATCGTGCCCGATGCCGATTGGATGCTTGATTGGGCCCGTAAACATAAAAAACCCCGAAAACTTAACGAGCTTCGCTCTGATCCCGAATTTAAAAAAGCCCTCGCCGCCGCTGTAAACCGGATCAATTGCCGCCTTTCTAACTTGGAAAAAATCCGCCGATTTGAAATCGCCGCCGAGCCTTTCTCAATTGAAAATGAGCAAATGACACCAACCCTAAAACTACGCCGCCATGTCGTAAATGATGTGTACGGCAACAAACTGGCCAAGCTTTATGGTTAAAGCTCTGGCAGTGGCGCCCGAAAACTAATGGCCTTTTATGAGAGCCTGCTGCTGTGGCTTGGTGTGCTCTATAGCGCAGCAAGTCTATTAACCATCCTTGCCTATGCACGCGACAAATCGGCTGCTATCCGCCACCGCCGCCGAACAGCTGAAAACACTCTGCACACACTCGCTTTGTTAGGGGGCTGGCCCGGCGCGCTATTGGCACAGCGTCTATGGCGCCACAAAACACAAAAGCAACCGTTCAGGATGCTATTTTGGGGCACAGTGATTATCAATAGCGGTGTACTGGCGTGGCTTCTCAGTCCAAATGGAGCTGCGTCCTTCCAAGAGATGCTGAAAGACCTATAATCTTTCCTACCGATTTTACTGAAATGGCGCTCAAACACCGCGTAGGCTTCGCCAGCAAGCTGGTGGGGGGTTTTGCCAGAAAACTGGCGGGGCGCAGTCGCGCCTGCTGTGATCACAAAAAGAGATGCTCACAAATGGGGACTATATGCTTGGAAGCACGATAAAAGGCTAGTCAGGCAAGGTAAAAAACAAAAAAGCCCCCCGGAAGGGAGGCCTTTGTATCTCCTTGTCCGGCAAGGAGAAAGATGGAGCGGGCGATGAGATTCGAACTCACGACCCCAACCTTGGCAAGGTTGTGCTCTACCCCTGAGCTACGCCCGCTCATCGCGCATACAGCTTAAAGGCTGCATAGGGTAGGTAACAGGCGGAAACCCGTCTGCGTGGCGGGATAATAGCCACGCGCGGTCCCTTTGCAACTCTTATTTTTTCATTTTTGATAAATTATCCTTAACCCGATGATTTTCTTGTGCTTTTATAGATCAGGCTTAAAATCATAGGGTGAAAACAGAGGGCAAAAACAATGGAATCAGTCACCGCAGAAAAGAAACTGTTTCGCTTTTTGGATCAACTGAACATCCAAACCCGAACCCTGCGGCATGCGCCTGTTTTCACCGTTGATGAAGCCAAAGCTGTGCGCATAGCCTTTGTAGACCAAATGAACGGGGGCCACGGTAAAACCCTATTTGTCCGTGACAAGAAAAAGCGCTACGCACTGGTAATGGTTGCAGAAAATCGCCGGGTCGATCTTAAATCTTTAGCTGGCAAGCTGAGTTTGGGCCGGATTTTCTTCGCCAGCCCTGACCGGCTGAAAGAAACATTAGGCGTTGTCCCCGGTGCGGTAACTCCGTTTGCTTTGGTCAATGCCCAAAACCCCATCGACACGGCCCCCGGGTTTCTAAGCCCCCTCACAGTCGCAATTGATACAGCCCTAACCGCACAAAAAACCATCTGGTTTCACCCGCTCCATAATGAGGCAACAACCGCCATCCGCCCAACAGACCTCTTAAAATTTATCAAAGCCTGCGGCTACACACCCCTAGAGGTGGATTTGGAGTAACCTCTACTGGTTCAAATATCAGATGCACAAAGAAAAGCAGAGCGCAGCCCAAATTGTCACTGGCATCAACTGAATTGAGCGCTTATTGTCAGCTCAGTAAATACCGAGCTTAATAAAATCGGCTATCTGGTAGCGCCTTTCATTAAGCTTAGATAGAGCCTGTCAGTAAACAACCCGTTAGAGTGACCTTCATGGATCAAATAATCGGTGCAACAGCACCAAACGCAGCAGCCAAAGACCTAATCAAAGCGTCTGACACTCAGTCATTTGCACACGATGTGATTGAACCATCGAAACAACGTCCTGTGATTGTTGATTTCTGGGCTGACTGGTGCGGACCGTGCAAGCAATTGATGCCCGCCCTAGAGGCCGCTGTCACCAAGGCTGGGGGCGCTGTTGCCCTTGTAAAAATAGATGCCGATAAAAACCAGCAGCTCTGCGCCCAGCTTCAGGTGCAAAGCCTGCCAACTGTGCTGGCTTTTTGGCAAGGTCAGCCGGTGGACGGCTTTCAAGGGGCTGTTGGACCTTCAGAAATTGCCGCTTTCATTGACCGACTGAAACAGCTTTCAGGCGGTGCTGGCGACAATCCTTTAGAAGCCGCGCTAGAACAGGGCGATGCGCTTTTAGCCGCTAAAGAGTGGCAAGGCGCCGCACAATTGTTTCAGCAAATTCTAGGTCATGAAGCCGGAAACCTAAAGGCCATGATGGGGCTGGCTGAGGCAAGTCTGGGGCTCGGCGAACCAGATGCGGCCAAAGAAATCCTTGATCAAATTGATAGCAAATCCGCCGCTGAAGCCAAATTAACCGAACGCCTCGGCAAAATTGAAGCCGCGATAGAGCTTGCCGCCCAAGCCGAAAATGCCGGTGATGTTGCCGTGCTTGAGGCGGCTGTCGAAGCCGACCCGCAAAACCATCAAGCCCGTTTTGATTTGGCATTGGCATACCAAGGGGCCGGCAATATGGACGCAGCGGCCGAAGCCCTTTTGGGCATAATCATGCGCGACCGTGACTGGAACGAGAGCGCGGGGCGCACCCAATTGTTGAAGCTTTTTGAGGCCGCAGGCCCTGCCGATCCTTTCACGCTGAAATACCGGCGGCGGTTGTCGTCCGTGCTCTTTAGTTAAGAGGGAAATGTGACGGAGAAGCCCACGTCCAGCACCGAAGAGGAAGCCGCAAAGACACATCTTGGCGACTTACCGTCTGTAATCCCGATTTTTCCCCTGGCTGGCACGATCTTGCTTCCGGGAAGCAACTTACCGCTCAATATTTTTGAACCGCGCTATCTGAAAATGGTTAAAGATGCCCGGGCCAGCCATGCCCTGATTGGCATGGTCCAGCCACAAAATGCCGACGACCAAAGTCATGCCCCAGCAATTTATGATATAGGCGGCGCGGGCCGCATTAGCCACTATGCTGAAACCAAGGACGGCCGCAATATCATACGCCTAACCGGTGTGTGTCGGTTCCGCATCAAATCAGAACTTGAAGTGTTAACACCCTACAGGCAAGCCCAGCCCGACTGGCCTGCTTTCAGCGGTGACCTAGCCCCTGATAGCAACATAAATCCTATAGAACGAACCCAGTTAATGGATGCGCTGAAGGTTTATTTAGATCAAAAGGGTTTGCAGGCCGACTATGACGGCATCAACACCGCGCCTGATAGTGTTTTGATCAATACCCTGTCGATGATCATTCCATTTGCAGTGCCAGAAAAACAGGCCCTACTGGAATCCGCTGATACACACACGCGCGCAGAGACTTTACAGAGCCTTTTGGTGATGCTCACCCGCGCCACCCAACAAGACCCTTCACACCGCCCGAGTTAAAGCCCTGTTCAATATGGAGTTCCGTCATGAATGATGCCATGAAAACCAACCCAAAACTGTTGGAGCGCCTTGTATGCCCGGTTACTCGTGGGCCACTGCGTTATGATGCTGATGCGCAGGAGCTTATCTCTGATAAGGCAGGGCTGGCTTTCCCCATCAAGGACGGTATTCCAATATTGTTAGAAGACGAAGCCCGAGACCTAAATGAAACAGAGGCCTAGGGTGCCTTTAGTGACCCTTCACTAACATCGGCCCCAAAGGTTTGCCGCCAAATATGTGAATGTGCAAATGAGGCACCTCTTGGTGCGCATCCGCCCCCGCATTTGCAAGCGTGCGGTAGCCGCTTTCTACAAGCCCCAATTGGTTTGCAACAGTGCCAACCGCGCGGAAAAACCCTGTGATCAAGTCTGCGGGCGCATCGGCGGTAAAGTCGGCCATAGACACATAGGCGCCCTTAGGGATCACCAACACATGCACGGGGGCTTGAGGGTTAATATCATGAAATGCCAGTGCAAATTCATCCTCATAAACCTTGTTGCAAGGGATTTCCCCGCGCAGGATTTTCGCGAATATATTACCCGTGTCATATAGCATGATTAAGCCCTTTCAACATTATGCCTCATAGAAACTCCAACGCTCTGCAAGCCAACCATACTAGGTTTGTCCTAGAGGATAAACTTCGATAGATCGTTATCGCCAGCAATTTCACCCATGTGTTTAGCGACAAAATCTTTGTCTACCACTATCTTGCTGCCGCCACTGTCGCTGGCGGTGAAGGATATTTCCTCCAGCACTTTTTCCAGCACCGTATGCAAGCGCCTCGCGCCGATATTTTCAACGGTTTCATTGAAGTGCGCCGAAATGCGCGCGATCTCATCGATACCGCTATCGGCAAATTCAAGCGTTACGTCTTCGGTGCCCAATAGCGCCACATATTGACGGATCAAGCTGTAATCCGGTTCCACCAAAATACGTTTCAGATCAGCTTCACTGAGATCACTAAGCTCCACCCTAATCGGCAGGCGGCCCTGTAGTTCAGGCAGAAGATCAGACGGTTTCGCCAGATGAAACGCGCCCGAAGCGATAAACAGGATATGATCCGTCTTTATCACGCCGTGTTTGGTGGAAACTGTGGTGCCTTCAATCAGAGGCAGCAGGTCGCGCTGCACACCTTCGCGCGATACATCGCCGCCCCGCGCATCTTGACGCGCGCAAATTTTGTCAATCTCGTCGAGAAAAACAATGCCGTGCTGCTCTACCAATGTGATCGCTTCGCGGGCGCTGGCATCTTCATCAACCAATTTATCGGCTTCTTCACCGATCAATAAATCATATGCATCAGATACTATCATACGCTTTTTAACAGTCCGGCCACCCATGGCTTTGCCGAACATGTCCCCTAAATTCAGCATACCAACGCTGGCGCCCGGCATGCCGGGGATGTCCATTTGCGGGAATGGGCTGGCAGTATCGGCCACATCTAGCTCTATTTCTTTCTCAGCCAACGCGCCTTCGCGCAACATCTTGCGAAACTTTTGGCGCGTGGCATCAGACGCAGATGAGCCCACCAAAGCATCCAGAACACGGTCTTCGGCGTGCAATTCGGCCTTGGCTGCAACAGTTTTACGCTTCTTGTCTTTCACAAGCAGAAGGGCACTTTCAATCAAATCACGGATGATTTGTTCCACATCGCGGCCTACATACCCAACTTCGGTA
>WFTS01000142.1 GCA_015485385.1 Kordiimonadales bacterium
CGGTAAACCAGTTCAGCGCCTAAATATCCGGTCGCACCAACCATAACGGCAACCACAACACTGCCAGCGATCATCGCCGTAGACACGGCTTTGGCTTTATAAGTCCAGAAAGCGAACAATAGTATCGCGCCGCCGGTTACAAATGCGTACAGACGGTGCACTTTCATCACCTTGTGCGCCACATCGTCATGATCAACGGTGTTATAGGCGTCGATCCCAGCGAGGATGGTCAGCACCGTGATGCCCGCCCCAACCCAAAGGGTCCATTTGGCGACAATCGTGAAAGCATCGGCCTTATCGCTCATGATTTTTGACAGCACAAAAAATACTGCCGAGACCGTGAGCAAAGCCACAGTGAAATGCACCATCAATGGGTGCCAGTTTGGTATGATTAACGTATCCATTTTAGTCTCCTCCCCCTATGGTTATAGGGCTTTGCGCGACATGTGTCGCATGAAATAGGTCCGGAAGGCCGAAACATATGAGGGGGTTTCAACCTTCCGGTAATGAAGCCGAATATACGATGCTCAGAACGTCGGCCCATATTTGTGGTTCCCAAGATTAAGTCTTGATACCGTCCCTCAATAATTCAGCCTCAGACGCGCTATCTGCTACTGTTCCCGGCGGGTTGTCATAATTGCCCGGATCTTCGTAACTGGTAATATCGTCACGCACTTTCAAAACGGTGAACATACCGCCAATCGTTGATTTTCCGAACTGCAACTGAACGGAACCCATCGGAAAACTATTGTCCGGAACCGGCATTTGCATATAGGCCATTTCACCCATACCGCCTGTGCCCATTGTCATATAGCCGGGCAGCATACTGCGCACCTGACCCTCAAATTCGGACCCATCAACACCGACCATATTGGGCGCCTCATGACCCATTTGGGTCATAGTGTGGTGTGTCATATGACAGTGCATAATCCAATCACCCGCCGCATCCGCGATAAATTCTACATCTCGGGTTTGGCCAACCGCCACCAATACAGTGGTTTCTGGCCACTGAGCCGAGACTGGAATTTTATCGCCGTCGGTCGCTGTGATTTTAAACTTATAACCATGCAAATGGATCGGGTGGTGGTCCATAGCGCTCAGGTTACCAAACCGAATACGAACTTTCTCGCCGGTTTTTACGACCAAAGGTTCGGTCCCGGGAAACGCGCGACCATTGAAGGTCAGTACGTTAAAGTCTGACATTTCGTTCGGGTCTGGTCTACTGGCACCGGGTTCAACCCGATATTCATTCGAGATCAGCACAAATTCACGATCAACTTTATGGTCTTCCGTTGGGTTCCTTGGGTGAATGATGAACATTCCCGTCAGACCCATGCCTTCTTGAGTCATCGGGTCATAGTGAGAATGATACATATAAGTGCCGTGCTGACGGATCGTCCATTCATACTTGAACGTATCCCCTGCCGGTATCGGGCGCTGTGTCACACCGCTTACACCGTCCATTCCATTGGGCAAAAATATCCCATGCCAATGCACTGTGGTTGGAACATCCAGCTTGTTGGTTACATAAATGCGGATGCGTTCCCCTTCAACAGCCTCGATCACTGTGCCGTTAACATTACCGTTATAGCCCCAGCATTTTGCGACAAGCCCGGGGGTAAATGTATGCTCAATCTCTTCAGCAATCAGATGAATAACTTTCACCCCATCTACAATGTTAAAGGGCAATGTTTGGCCGTTTGGCACGACCACAGGCGTATAGTCTTTCCCTGGCAATCCCGGCGGTAGCGGCTCCACATCCATAGATCCACCACTGTAGGTTTCTTCCCACTGTTTGCGAGGCTCACCATCGAGGCCATCCCCTCTATTTTGTGCAGCATTCGCCGCTGTTCCAGCTCCAATAAGAGCCGCACCAACACCAAGTCCACCTGCGGTCAAAAAATCACGTCTTTTCATGATCAATGCCCTCCACTTTCTTCACTCATAACTGCGGGCGCACCCCCATCAGACCCACCACCCATAAGGGTAGAGCCGGTCATGCTGCCGCTCAGTAATTGCTCGATCCGCGCACGGGCGAGCCAATAAGCCTTGAGCGCACTAATATATTGTTGTCCGGTTTCAATTTGCCGACGCTGGTCCATCAAAATGCTGAAAACACCCACTTGCATGGCATTATATTCCAGCATATTGCCACCAAGAATTTCTTGGCGGAGCGGTAGCATAACCTTGAACAAATGGTCTGTTTTTGCCCGGGCCTGCCGAAGTTGTATGGCAGCATTTCGCGCAGCCGCACGCAGTTCAACTGCTTGTGCCACATAAGCCCACTGAGCACTTCGTAGCGCAGACTTTATGCCAAAGCGACGGGCCTTTCCGGTATCAAAAATCGGAATTTGTATCCCAATGCCAATGCCATTTTCCCACTGGCCGTCCCCGCGTTCACCCGAATAACCAATATCCAGATCAGGGATCAGGGACGTTATGTTCGCAAGCCCCAGTTTGGCGCTATATTGTTCAATACCAAGCCGTGTCACTTCCAGATCAAGGCTTGCAGCGATCACGCGCTTTTCGACATCTTCAACATCAAAATAGCTGTCCGGCACGTCGGGTAAGCGTTGATTGCTTTCCCAACTGGTATCATTGCCCCACAGCCCCATCAAAACGTTAAGAGCTTCCCGGTCACGAAGCTGTTCGCTTTCAGCATCAGCCAACATCAGGCGGGCTTCTTCATAAACGGCCTTCTGGCGGTTCACCGAGAGCCTGTTGATATTGCCGGCATTATAAAGGGCCTCAGCTGCAGCCAACATGGCGCTTGTGCCTTCGACCACTTCTTCCATCAGCTCTACTGCTTGTGTGCTGGCCTGATAGCTATAAAAAGCTTCCCGCACATTTGCCGAGAAATCAATAACTGTGCCGGTCAATTGCAATTTTGCAGCATCAAAATCATAGGCTGCAACACGCTTGCGCAGCCCTTGCGTAAACAGGCTGATGAAATTCTGTGAAATCCCCAGATCAACCGATGTCGGAGATCCGCTTGAAAAGCGCAGCGCACCATCAAAAACCGGATTATCCAGCAAACCTGCTTGCACCAATGCTGCTTGGGCCACGCCTAAGTCTTCATATTTGGCTTGCAGGCCAGCATTGTTTAACAGTGCAATTTGCGTCACCTGATCAAGTGTCAAAGGTTTCGTCAGCAACGCTTTTATCTCGTCCGCAACCTGCTGGTCCGCAGGACCGCCCGTACGCCACTGTATCTGGTTGCCTGTGCGCTCTGACACAGCATTTTGCACAGTGTCAAAACCGGCTTGCGGCACGATCGTCGCACACGCACCCAGTGCCAAAAGCGATGTAGCCGCTAAAATTGGTTTAAATGTGAGGGTCATCTAATTTGATCCTCCATGTTGGTGATGCGCTGGCATATCACCAGACATGCCACCTTTAGACATGCTGTCATCATCCATGGTGCCCATATCATCATCAGATGCATCAACCAACAGCGTTTCGCTGGCCGGGGGTAACGCGCTTTGCTGCGCATAAGGGTCACCGGGGTGCGCGCCGCTTATCGGCGAAACCACCGATATATCGGCACAGGCTGCCAGCGAGAGAAAACTGACCAGTGTCAGAAAAAATTTTAACATTGAAACAATACCTAAATAATAGTGATCAACACCCACATATGTGGGACCGTAACAAAGATATCTGAGCAAAATTTGCTCGGAATCAGGCTCGATTAAATAAGGCGGGGAGGCGGCGTTAGGTGTCCTGATTGAGCAGATGAGAAATACGAAACACCCGTATAAAGCTGCGGTGCACCATCCCAATCATTTGCTATGACGATCTTGATCTCAGCCGGTCTTAGAGCCATCACACCACTGCAACACACAGCATCACAATCTCCATTTTGCATCTGCGTGTGCTGCGACATCTTAGCCCCAAGATCAGAAGCATGATCTGATACGCCCATCATTTCAGTGGCACTCTGGCGACAACAAGCATGTGCAGATGCAGCCGAAGCCGTAGGCACAATAATCGTTACAGTGATCAACAAGATGGTGGCCAATAGGCCTCGTATGTAAGACAAAAATCGCATTTGATGTGAAGATAACCTTAGACCATGGTCTAGGGTCAAGCCTTATTCTAGAGTGAACCGGAGCTTCTAGCCTGCGCTCCGGAAATCCAAATTAAAAAATTCAATGCCGCACGATATTTACGGCCCGATGCCGCATCAAACAATTTTTAGTGATGCCCGCATCTTTTAAAGGGCGACACTGAACCCCCTGCGCTTGCAAGTCCCCCAAACACTTGCAAGCCCCGAAAAGACGGTTACGGCTTTCACCGCAACCGCCTGGAGGTAATATAGGGACGGGTCCCTATATCAGAGGGGAAGACTTAGAAAGTATAGTTCAGCCCTAAGTACCAAGATCCGCCTTCATAGTTAGCGGCGCTCCGACGAGGATAAGGCAAGCCTACGCTCAGACGGTTGGCATTTGGTGGACCAATTTTATCAACAAACGAGTTGAAGATATTGGATGCCCCAAGTTTCACTCGGATATTGTCTGTAGCCTGATAACCGATTTCCATATCGATATAGGTCACAGCGCCGATCAAAGCACTTGGGTTCGTGGCAGCGCCAATACGGCCCCGCTCGTCATAGTGACTGCCATAATAGTTAGCACGCACCAGCATGTTCCACTTGTCACCCACATGGGTGTTGGCTGTCAGCGTTGCACGGTTTTTAGGATAGTTATTTTCAATATCCTCAACCGCACCATCACTTACAGGCTGAACACCGTTCACCAATTCTTGGCTCACAACGTCGATTTTATTGTAACTATACGCCAATGAGAAATCGGTGGTGACCTCATCAGACCAATCCTGATTTGCAAGCAACACTACATCAACGCCAGAGTGTTTCACATCCAGTGCATTGGTGAAGAAGGAAATCGTGGTGCCATCGTCGGCTTGGATGTCACCTGAACGGTAGATCCGGTTATTCACTTTGATCTGATACGCATCAACTGTCAGGGATACATTGTCAGATAGATCCGCTGTCATACCAAAGCTGAGGTTAACCGATGTTTCTTCACTGAGTTTCTTACCGCCCGCTGCAACAGCGCGTGGATCAGTGACCGGCACAAGACCTTCCAAGATCAGATTACCAGACACACCGTCAAAGGTACTGATGGTCGCTCTGATATTGGTTTGACCCGGCGTTGGCGCTTTAAAGCCCGTTGAAACAGCACCGCGCAAAGCCACAGCGTCTGTCACATTGAAACGTCCAGCGATCTTACCGTTAATGGTGCTTCCAAAATCAGAGAAGTTTTCAAACCGCACAGCATACTGAAGCATGAACCTGTCTGAAACATCATGTTCAACATCAACATACGCCGCGATGTTATTGCGTGAGAAAACGCCTGCATCACTTGGTGAAATACGGCCATCAACACCGCCGCCTTCTTCGCCGTTTGCATCGACATAGCTGTTACGCTCGCCAGCAATAGCCGTGAAGGTTTCTTTGCGCCATTCTGCACCATACGCCAAGTTTAGGTTGTCCGTGATCGGGTAAGAGAAATCAGCATTCAGGCTCATTTCTTCCTGCTCATATCCACCGGTAACAAAGTTCGTCTGTGGAATTTGCAGATCATCGGTCAAGCCAAGGCCAGCATTGATTTCACCTGTCAGAAACAGGTCCATCGTGTTTTTACCGTAACCAAAGCTGACATCATAATATGTGCCGCCGCTCAGTTCACCTTTAACACCCGTTGAAACGCTAAGGTCAGTCTGATCGCCGTCAAGGTACGGTGTATAGCCTGTCTGTGCTAGCGGGCCAGCATATCCAAGGCCAACAAGCGTTTCCAAAGCAGCCGCATCTTCATCACCCGGAGCCCGGTAGAAAAAGCGGTAGCGTGCCGTGGTATCAGAATAGCCAACACGCGCATACAAAGACGCACTCTCATTCAAATCAACGCCTGCATTAGCAAAAGTTCTCAGCGCACTGGATGATGGACGGCCCCATGTTTGCACAAGTGGCTCATCCCCAAACGGAGTATCTTGACCAACGCCGGGCACGCCAGCATCAATAAGAGCCTGCGCATCAGGACGCTGAATACCACGAGACAAAGCCTCGTTATCTGAATATTCAACACTCAGGTTTAAAAACCCGTTATCGCCCAGAGCAAAGCCCTGATTGGCACCCAATTTGAAATTGGCTTCGCCTTGATAATGCTGGCCATACTGAACTTCGTACGTGCCGCCTTCAGAGGCATCTTTTGTAACAAAATTCATCACGCCCGCAATAGCGTCAGAGCCATACTGTGATGAAGCACCGTCGCGCAGAACCTCAACACGCTTGAGCGCAATTGACGGGATCATACCGATATCAACACCTTGTGAGCCGTTACCAGCGGCTGGTGCGAAAAACTGCACAACAGAGGACCGGTGACGGCGCTTGCCGTTTACCAAAACCAGTGTTTGGTCAGGGGCTGTACCGCGCAAAGATGTTGGGCGGACAAATGCACTGGTATCGCCTGTCGCTGGTGTAGCGGTATAAGACGGGATCAGGTTTTTCAGATTATCTGTTAAATCAACCGTGCCGCCCATGGCATTCAGATCGCCTGATGAAATCACATCAACAGGAACAGGGCTGTCTGCAATTGTGCGCGGCTTTTTACTACGTGAACCGATAACAACAACTTCTTCAAGAAATGTACTGTCATCTGCGGTGGCGGCGTCTTGGGCTTGAACGGCAATGGTAGGCACCGTCATAAGCGCAAGTGTGCTCGTTGCTGCCAACAGTGACAGCTTGGATGGATACTGGATATTCATTGTTTCTTCCCTCGGGAAACACCCCATTTTAGGGGCTTTCAACTAAAATTGCTAAAAATAGCAGTGGACATATTTCTTGGAGATGCAGGTCGGAAATTTCCAAACCGCAGGCTCAAAGAAACCAGAGCAAACTGGACTCTGTGATTAGTTTCCTTAGGAAAGGCGCGGGGGTGGAGGGTTATGCCCAGCGGCGGCAGACGCAAAAGAGGTCCCGCCAAGTTTAATGTGATTGGGGCCATAGTAAATCGTAGTTGCGAGATCGCCTGTCGCAATCTGCGCTTGCGCAACGCAGCCACCGCAACTTGCAGTGTTGCAATCATCGCCGATCATATCAAGATGATGTGCGCCGTGTGACGCCGCTGACTGTGCTTGTGCCTGCACAGCCGTCTTTATGGCTTGCTGGTGCTTCAGATGTGTGGGTGTTTGCGCACCAGACTGGGCCAATTGCCCACCGACTTCTAAGCGTGCAGCCGCTTCTGCGCAGCAAAGATGCTCAACCACCGCTGAAACAGCGGGCACAATGATAAGCGCTGCCAAAACAGAGCAGGCAACCAACAAATTTCGTATGTGTTTAACGAATCGCATTGCCGGTTACAATAACCTTTGACTATGGTTCAGGGTCAAGGATTTATCTTTCGTTTATAGCACTAGAAAATATTGCGTGATTGCTAAGAAAACCTCAAGCCCCTGCTTTTTTGTTTATTTTTAATACTTTAATATGAAGTATTCTGAAATTTTATTACTTCTTGCGCCGCCGGTCACGGGTTGATGAATGGGTATGCACGACCTTCCAAGCGTCTCTAATTTTGCGAAACAGGAAGGTTTGATAGCCAGTTTTGTCAAAAACTTTACCGCTTTTTCGCGCTTCTCCTTTGACACTTGTGGTCGCCAACGCCCAAGCAAAATCATTCTCCAGATGAACCTCAACTGTGTTGAAATCCAACTTTAAATAAACCATCGCATCCTTCTCTGGCTCCACATGATGGGTCACCAAATCATCAAGGCCCTTGTTGGCGCCGCCGGATTCGACATAGCGCGCCCCTTCAAAATCCAGAAAATGTTCTCTAAACGGTGTGCCGTCCCCATTTTCCCAGCCATATTTAATGCCTTGGATAATTTTCAAGATGGCTTGTTTGTCGGCAGTATCGGCACCTGTTGTATCCTTGTGATCGTCAGTGCCGTTTGCAAAAGCTGGCACTGTGAAAGCCAGCAGTAAAAGTGCGCTAAATTTATTCAAGTGATAGTCCCCCATAGGATGTTTAGATTTTCCAGACCAAATTCAAATGCCCATAGCCTGATTTTGCCTCACACAGCGAACAAAGAATGCCAATCGTGTGGCCAGCCCCATACCCACTGTGCTCGGCAGTGTGCATTTGCTCTGAAGATTTCACAAGCAGTAATAGCGATTTTAATTAACCCTTGACCTTATAGTTAACTACAGGGTGTAGAGTGCCTAAGACTCGAGCCACCTGCGCAAGGAGATAGACCTATGTCAAAGACACCCTCATCTCACGATCACGCCTCTCATGATCATTCTGGTCCGCATCATACAGAGCATGGCAATGCTGAACACGGTCACGCTGACCATGCTGAGCACAAGCACGCGGAACACGACCACGCCGGTCATGATCACGACCACGCTGGACACAAGCACGCTGGGCACAAGCACGCTGACCACGCGGAACACGCGCACGCTGGGCACGGCGGCGACCATGCCAGCCACGAACACGGCTGTCATCACCACAGCAGCGGTCCAAAAGTCGAGCTAAGCGCCGAACAGGCCGCTAGCGCCACCTACGTTTGCCCAATGCACCCTGAAATCCGTCAAATTGGTCCCGGATCATGCCCAATATGTGGCATGGCGTTAGAGCCTGAAATGGTTTCGCTGTCCGAGGAAGAAAATCCCGAGCTGGTCGATTTCACCCGTCGTTTTTGGATCGGCTTAATCTTTACGCTTCCGGTGTTTTTCCTAGAAATGGGCAGTCATTTTTTCCCTGAATTTTTCAGCAATTTGGTCCCGGCGGTCTATTCCGGCTGGATTCAGTTTGCGCTGGCGACCCCTGTGGTGCTTTGGTCTGGATGGCCTTTCTTTGAACGTGGGGTCGCATCCTTTCAAACCATGCGGCTGAATATGTTCTCCTTAATTGCTGTTGGCACGGGGGCGGCTTATATATTCAGCGTCGTGGCCACCTTTGCGCCTGGTATATTCCCCGCCAGCTTCCGGACAGCCGAAGGCACTGTCGCGGTCTATTTTGAAGCTGCCGCCGTCATTATTATCTTGGTCCTTCTAGGGCAAATACTGGAATTACGCGCCCGCGCCAGCACCAGCAGCGCCCTAAAGGCCCTTTTGGATCTAGCCCCCAAAACCGCGCTTCGGATTGAAGCAGACGGCAGTGAGGCCGAAATCCCACTTGATACGGTTCAAACGGGTGACAGCCTTCGGGTGCGCCCCGGCGACAAAATCCCGGTTGACGGTGTAGTCACTGACGGCCAATCGTATGTGGACGAATCTATGGTCACCGGCGAACCTATTCCGGTGGAAAAAACCACCGGCGTAAATTTGATCGGTGGCACCATCAATGGTACCGGAAGCTTTATTATGCGCGCTGAGAAAATCGGCGCTGATACAATGCTGTCCCAGATTGTGCAATTGGTTGCCGCAGCCCAGCGGAGCCAGGCCCCTATTCAGGGATTGGTCGATAAAGTTGCGGGCTATTTTGTCCCTGCCGTTCTGGTATCAGCGGTTATTGCTTTCGTTGTTTGGGCTATGTTCGGGCCAGAGCCCGCCTATAGTTATGCCTTGATCGCGGCAGTCAGTGTTTTGATCATCGCGTGTCCGTGCGCCCTTGGCCTTGCAACCCCCATGTCGATCATGGTCGGTGTTGGTCGCGGCGCACAGTCGGGGGTTTTAATCAAAAACGCCGAAGCGCTTGAGCGCATGGAAAAGGTGGATACACTCGTCATTGATAAAACCGGCACGCTGACAGTGGGCAAGCCTGTTGTTACACACATCACACTTTTTTCAGCTACGGATGAAGACAGTGTGCTGGCTTTGGCGGCAAGCCTAGAGCAAGGCAGCGAGCATCCTTTAGCGGCGGCCATCGTAGCGGAAGCCAAAAACAGGGCTTTATCCCTCAGTAAAACAGATGATTTTGCCTCTATCACAGGAAAGGGCGTGACGGGCACTGTTGCAGGGAAAGCCGTGGCACTTGGCAATAAAAGCCTGCTGGATCACTTAAAGATCAAGGCTGATGAAGCCCACGCCGATGCAGAAAACCGGCGCAAGCTGGGCGAAACCGTTATGTATATGATCATTGACGGCGCCGCCGCTGGGCTGATCTGCGTCTCGGACCCTGTAAAAGAGAGCGCCGCCCAAGCGCTTGACGGCTTACGCTCAGACGGGTTGCGCGTCATCATGCTAACAGGCGACACCAAAACCACCGCAATGGCTGTCGCCAAGAAGCTCGGCATTTCAGAAGTGAAAGCCGATGTTCTGCCTGAAGATAAACATGCCATTGTGCAAAGATTACAGTCTGAAGGCTGTGTCGTCGCGATGGCAGGGGACGGTGTTAATGATGCCCCCGCTTTGGCGCAAGCCGACATTGGCATCGCTATGGGGACAGGCACTGATATCGCCATAGAAACATCCGGCATTACGTTGGTGAAAGGCAATCTTGACGGTATCCTGCGGGCGCGCCGCCTTAGCAGAGCAACCATGAAAAACATCCGTCAAAACCTGTTTTTCGCCTTTATCTATAATGCGGCAGGTGTCCCTGTGGCCGCCGGTGTGCTGTTCCCGACATTTGGGCTTTTGTTGAACCCCATGATTGCCGCCGCCGCAATGGCGCTTAGCTCGGTCTCGGTGATCACAAATGCTCTGCGCCTCAAACGCGCGCGCCTATAGCAGCCGCAACGTACCGTTTGGGCACACAACATATTCGGGCAAGGATGAGCCGAGGTTTTTCCTTGCCTTCAGAGGCCTCTAAACGCGTGAAATATTAGGCGCAAAAAAACGATTGATTAAAGCGGCTGATGAAACGGCTGATGAAACGGCTGATGAAACGGAAAACCGTGCCTTTCAGACCTCGGCTATAAAAAATACGCCCAAAGGGAACTCTCCCGCCCACCGCATATCCTTTACAATCGAGTCGGCCCATACAATAACCCCCTAAGATTGAATATTTCAATTTTAGGGGGTTATTTTG
>WFTS01000143.1 GCA_015485385.1 Kordiimonadales bacterium
ATTACCGTCCACAGTTTTACTTCCGCACCACGGACGTAACCGGCAATGTTGAACTGCCATCTGGCACGGAAATGGTTATGCCTGGTGACAATGTGAACCTGACGGTTGAGCTTATCGCGCCTATCGCGATGGATGAAGGCCTGCGCTTCGCGATCCGCGAAGGTGGCCGCACCGTCGGCGCTGGTGTCGTTGCTAAAGTTATTGAATAGTGGAATTTAGGGCGCCGGTTTTTTATACCGGCGTCTCTTTTTAAGGTAAAAGATCAATGGAAGCGCAAAATATTCGCATCAGGCTGAAGGCTTTTGACCACCGTGTGCTTGACCAAGCAACTGGTGAAATTGCCAATACAGCCAAGCGTACAGGCGCCCTGGTTCGGGGTCCTATCCCGATGCCAACCAGGATCGAAAAGTTTACGGTACTGCGTGGTCCTCACGTTAATAAAAAGTCCCGCGAGCAGTTCGAAATGCGTACGCACAAACGCCTACTTGATATCATAGACCCAACCCCGCAAACCGTGGACGCGCTGATGAAGCTCGACCTGGCTGCTGGTGTTGATGTCGAAATCAAACTGCAAGGATAAGATCTATGCGTACAGGTTTGATAGCTAAAAAATTAGGCATGACCCGCGTCTTTAACGATGCCGGTCAGCATGTACCAGTAACAGTGTTGCAGCTTGACGGCTGCCAAGTTGTTGCTCAGCGTACACTTGAAAAAGATGGGTATACTGCACTGCAACTTGGTGCTGGTTCTCGCAAGGTAAAGAATGTGTCCAAAGCACAGCGTGGTCATTTTGCTAAGGCTGAAGTAGAGCCAAAAGCGAAAGTGGCTGAGTTCCGCGTACCGGCTGACGGTCTTGTGGACGTTGGCGCTGAACTTACAGCGGATCACTTTTTGGTTGGCCAACGTGTAGACGTAACGGGCACCTCAAAGGGTAAAGGATTTGCTGGTGCGATGAAACGTCACAATTTTGGCGGTTTGCGTGCGACACACGGTGTTTCTGTTTCCCACCGTTCACATGGTTCTACTGGTCAATGTCAAGACCCGGGCCGTGTATTCAAGGGTAAGAAGATGGCTGGTCACATGGGTGATCACCGGACAACCGTTCAAAGCCTTGAAATTGTAGAAACACGCGTTGAAGAAGGTTTGATCCTCGTCAAAGGTGGTCTTCCTGGCTCAAAAGAAGGCTGGGTACTGATCAATGACGCTGTGAAAAAAGCCGCTCCGGAAGGCTTGCCTATGCCGGCTGCATTCCGGATGCCTGCAAAAGCTGAAGAAGCTGCCCCTACTGAAGAAAAAGTAGCGACAGAAGCTCCAGTTGATGCGGCTGACGCTGCTGAAGCTAGCGAGGAATAACCGTCATGAAGACGAATGTTCTGACATTGGACGCGAAAAAAGCTGGAGACATTGATCTCGATGAAGCTATTTTCGGCGTGACACCGCGTGCAGACATCCTGCACCGCGTTATTAATTGGCAACTAGCTAAACGCCGCTCTGGTACTCATGCTGTGCAATTTCGCAGTGATGTGTCTCGTACGGGTGCGCGTTTTGGTCGTCAAAAAGGTGGCGGTACTGCCCGTCACGGTGCTCGTAGTACTAATATTTTCGTTGGTGGTGGTCGTGCTTTTGGTCCTATTCCTAGGGATCATGGCTTTGACCTTCCAAAGAAGATACGAAAGCTCGGATTGAAAAATGCGCTTTCATCAAAGCAAGCCAACGGCAAACTTATTGTTGTTGATACCGCTGAGTTGAAAGACGGCAAAACTAAAGAATTGGTCGCAAAACTTGAAAAGCTTGGCCTTGCCAACGCTTTGTTTGTGGACGGTGCTGAGGTAAATGCCAACTTCAAGCAAGCGGTACAAAATATCCCGAATGTTGATGTTCTGCCAAGCCAAGGCGCAAACGTTTACGACATTATTCGTCGTGACACGCTTGTTCTTACCAAGGCTGCGGTTGCTAAACTCCAGGAGAGGCTCAAATGATTAGTGCAAAGCATTATGACGTTATCAAGAGCCCAGTGATTACTGAGAAAGCAACACTTGGCGCTGAAAACAACCAAGTCACTTTCAAAGTTGCGATTGACGCTAACAAGCCTGCTATTAAAGCGGCTATCGAAGCGTTGTTCGACGTGAAAGTGAAAAAAGTCAATACGCTGCGCCAACAAGGCAAGATTAAGCGTTTCCGTGGTGTAAAAGGCCAACGTGCCGAATACAAAAAAGCCATGGTTACTCTTGCTGAAGGGCACACTATTGACGTGACAACGGGGGTTTAACCGATGGCACTTAAGCAATATAAACCGGCAACCCCAGCCCAGCGTGGCCTTGTTCTTGTTGACCGTGAAGGTCTGCATAAAGGCAAGCCCGTTAAAGCTCTTACTGAAGGTCTCACCAAATCTGGTGGACGCAACAATAAAGGCCGTATCACATCACGTAGACGTGGTGGTGGTCATAAGCGGACCTACCGTAAGATCGACTTTAAACGGAATGCAAAATGGGGCATGACTGCAACTGTGGAACGTCTCGAGTATGATCCGAACCGCACTGCATTTATCGCATTGATAAAATATGAAGACGGCGAACTGTCTTACATCCTAGCACCACAGCGCCTTGCTGCTGGCGATATTGTTATCGCAGACGATAAGGTTGATGTGAAACCAGGAAACGTAATGCCGCTCGCTGGCATGCCAATCGGAACCATCATTCACAATGTGGAGATGAAAGCCGGTAAGGGTGGCCAGATGGCTCGCGCCGCTGGTGCATATGCACAGTTAATTGGTCGTGACCGTGGTTACGCTCAGTTGCGTCTTAGTAGTGGAGAGGTCCGTGTTGTTCGCGTTGAATGCGTCGCAACGGTGGGTGCCGTCTCTAATCCTGATCAGAAAAACATTAAGCTCGCTAAAGCGGGCCGGAATCGTTGGCTTGGCCGACGGCCTAGTGTTCGTGGCGTTGCCATGAACCCGATTGATCACCCACATGGTGGTGGTGAAGGTCGTACATCAGGGGGTCGCCATCCGGTGACACCTTGGGGCAAACCAACAAAAGGTAAGAAGACTCGGTCTAATAAAGAAACCGATAAACTTATCATCCGGTCGCGCCACGAGCGCAAGAAACGTTAGGGAGTTTCCATTATGGCACGTTCAGTATGGAAAGGTCCTTTTGTTGACATGCACCTTCTCAAGAAGGTTGAAGCAGCGCAGGACAGTGGTAAATCGGCATCCGTTATTCAGACTTGGTCTCGCCGATCTACAATATTGCCAAACTTTGTTGGCCTGACCTTCAATGTCTACAACGGACATAAGTTCATTCCCGTTTATGTGACCGACGATATGGTTGGCCACAAACTCGGCGAATTCGCTCCAACGCGGACCTATTATGGTCATGCTGCGGACAAAAAAGCGAAGAGGAAGTAGATCGTGGGTAAGCAATCTGCAAAACGCAAATTAGCGGATAATGAAGCTTTGGCGCTTGCCACCATGCTTCGTGGCTCGCCACAGAAACTTAACCTTGTGGCAGCTAGCATTCGTGGCATGAAGGTGGAAAAGGCTTTGAATACTCTTAGCTTTAACCGCCGCCGTATCGCGATTGAAGTTAAAAAGGTTCTCGAGTCTGCTATCGCAAACGCTGAGAATAATCACAATCTTGACGTGGACAGCTTGATTGTTGCTGAAGCCACTGTGGGTAAAGCACTGACCATGAAGCGGTTTCGTGCTCGGGCCCGTGGTCGCGCTGCAAAAATCGTCAAGCCGTTTAGCCGTCTGCGCATCGTTGTGCGCGAAGTTGAGGAGACAGCATAATGGGTCAGAAAGTTAGCCCCGTTGGTCTGCGCCTAGGTATTAACCGTACTTGGGATTCGCGCTGGTACGCTGAAGGTGATGAGTATGGCTCTTTGCTGCACGAAGACCTGAAGATACGTGAATTTGTTTTCAAAGAGCTTTCGCAGGCTGGTATTTCAAAAGTTATTATCGAGCGTCCGGCTAAAAAGTGCCGTGTGACCATCTACTCGGCTCGTCCGGGTGTGATCATCGGCAAAAAAGGCGCTGATATTGAAAAGTTGCGTCAGAAAGTTGCAAGCTTTACCGCATCTGAGTTGAGCCTCAATATCGTTGAAGTCCGCAAGCCGGAAATCGATGCGAAATTGATCGCTGACAATATCGCACAGCAGTTGGAGCGCCGAGTAGCGTTCCGCCGTGCCATGAAGCGCGCCGTACAAAGCGCAATTCGTCTTGGTGCCGGTGGTATTCGTATCAACTGTGCAGGTCGCCTTGGTGGCGCTGAAATCGCGCGTACTGAATGGTACCGCGAAGGCCGCGTGCCATTGCATACTCTGCGCGCTGATATTGACTATGGGACGTCTGAAGCCCTCACTGCATACGGCATTTGCGGTATGAAAGTATGGGTGTTTAAAGGCGAAATTATGGAACACGACCCAATGGCCCACGAACGCCGTGCAAACGAAGTTCAAAGCCAAGGAGGCCCGTCCCGCCGCTAGGCTGGGACGGCTAGAGTAGGAGCGACACAAAATGTTGCAACCGAAGCGTACTAAGTTCCGCAAAGCCCATAAGGGCCGTATCCATGGCAAAGCGCCTGGAGGAACAACATTAAACTTTGGTCAGTTCGGTCTGAAAACGATGGAACCTGGCCGTATTTCTGCCCGCCAGATTGAGGCGGCTCGCCGTGCGATGAACCGTCATATGAAGCGGTCTGGCAAGGTATGGATCCGGATTTTCCCGGACGTACCTGTAACAGCGAAGCCAACCGAAGTTCGGATGGGTAAGGGTAAAGGCTCTGTCGATCGTTGGGTTTGTAAAGTAAAGCCTGGCCGTATCATGTTTGAGATCGACGGCGTATCTGAAGAACTTGCTCGTGGTGCGTTTGAACGTGCAGCTGCCAAGCTGTCTGTGAAAACTCGCATCGTAGAGCGGATGCATTAAGCTTAATCGGAGAAAGACAATGAAGACAACTGATCTTCGTGCCATGTCGCAAGACGAGCTCCGCACTGAGCTCACTAACCTGAAGAAAGAGCAGTTTAATCTGCGGTTTCAGGCGGCATCCGGCCAACTAGAAAATACCGCTCGGGTTCGTGATATCCGCCGTGATGTGGCGCGTATCAATACGATCCTCACTGAGCAGACTGAGGCCAAGGAGTAGACCCATGCCAAAGCGTATTCTGCAAGGTACTGTAGTTAGCAACAAAGGCGACAAAACCATTGTTGTAAAAGTAGAACGTCGTATTAAGCATCCTTTGCTTGACAAAATTATCAGGCGCTCTAAGAAGTACCACGCTCATGATGAGAGCAACGAAGTTCAAGTAGGTGACAGTGTTCGTATCGAAGAATGCCGTCCTCTCTCGAAACTAAAGTCCTGGCGGGTAATCGGCGGTGAGGCGTAGGCCTCATCGTTTTGTTTGTCTGTCGGTAATTTAACTGAAAACAAAGGGTATAACCCATGATTCAGATGCAAACCAACCTCGACGTGGCCGATAACTCCGGGGCCAAGAGGGTGCAGTGCATTAAGGTCCTTGGTGGATCTAAGCGTAAGACTGCTGGAGTAGGCGACATTATTGTTGTCTCAGTTAAAGAGGCGATCCCACGGGGTCGTGTTAAAAAGGGTGACGTGCACCGCGCTGTCATCGTTCGTACTGCTAAAGAAGTGCGTCGCAAGGATGGCACCGCCATTCGTTTCGACAACAATGCGGCAGTGCTTGTAAACAAGAACCACGAACCCATTGGTACGCGTATCTTTGGCCCTGTGGTTCGTGAACTTCGTGCGAAGAAGCACATGAAGATCATCTCGCTTGCTCCGGAGGTGTTATAATGGCCGCTAAGCTTAAAAAAGGCGATAAGGTCGTTGTGGTTGCCGGTAAAGACAAAGGCAAGCGCGGCGAAATCACATCAATCTTGACTGCTGCTGGCAAGGCTAAAGTACAGGGTGTAAACCTTGTAAAGCGCCACAATCGCCCAACGCAGACAAGCCCGGGTGGGATTGAGACCAAAGAAGCTGCAATTCAGCTTTCTAACCTTATGATCGAAGATCCTAAGGATGGTGCTCCAACCCGTGTTGGTTTCAAAACACTCGACGACGGCAAAAAAGTTCGTTTTGCTAAAAAGTCCGGGGAGGTGATCGATGGCTAAATCTACTCAGTCACGTTTTCGCGTTCGTTACGACGAAACACTCCGTGCTTCTCTGACCGAGAAGTTCGGCTACAAGAACCCAATGCAGGTTCCGAAACTGGAAAAGATCGTTATCAACATGGGTGTTGGTGAAGGCGTTCAGGATAAGAAGAAGGTTACAAAAGCTGCGAATGAACTCGCTGCCATTGCTGGCCAGAAACCTGTTATCACACGCGCTCGTAAATCGATCGCCGCATTTAAGCTTCGCGAAGGCATGCCTGTGGGCACCAAAGTGACGCTGCGCGGTGAGCGTATGTACGAGTTTCTTGACCGTTTGGTTACCATTGCAATGCCTCGCATTCGTGATTTTAGGGGCGTGAACCCTAAGTCGTTCGATGGTCGCGGCAACTATGCGATGGGACTGAAGGAACAAATCGTCTTTCCAGAGATCAACTACGATGACGTAGATACGATCCGCGGTATGGACATTATCATCTGCACGACGGCATCGACCGACGACGAAGCAAAAGAGCTTCTCGCCGGATTTGATATGCCGTTTCCGAAATAACGGTTCGCTAGGAGGGTTTTGATATGGCTAAAAAAAGCGCCATTAACAAGAACGCACGGCGGGAAAAGCTCGTAGCAAAATATGCTACCAAGCGCGCTGCTCTGAAAGCACAGGCTTACGATAAAAGCCTGTCTGAAGACGATCGCTGGTTGGCTGCTTTGCAGCTTGCTGCTCTGCCACGTAACGGCGCCAAGACACGCCTTCGCAATCGCTGCGAAGTAACGGGTCGTCCGCGCGGTTATTATCGTAAATTTAAAATGTCGCGTATTGCGCTGCGTGAGCTTGGCTCTGCAGGCAAAGTGCCTGGCATTGTTAAGTCAAGCTGGTAAGGGGATAGATCATGTCAATGACCGATCCAATCAGCGATATGCTGACTCGTATCCGCAACGGCCTGCAAGCACGCAAGTCTGTTGTAGCGTCCCCAGCGTCCAAATCACGCCAGCGTGTCTTGGATGTTTTGGAACGTGAAGGTTTCATTCGCGGCTATTCTCGCCTTGAGCAAGATGGCAATAAAGCAGAGCTTTCTATTGAGCTAAAATACCATGAAGGTGAGCCGGTTATCCGCACGATTACGCGTGTTTCCAAGCCTGGCCGTCGGGTATATAGCGCAGTAAGTGATCTGCCTCGCGTTCATAATGGTTTAGGAATTTCGATTGTATCCACACCGAAAGGTGTTCTCTCCGACGCGGAAGCGCGCGAGGGCAATGTGGGCGGCGAAATTCTCTGCACCGTATTCTAGGGAAGGGAAAACACTATGTCCCGTATCGGTAAAAAGCCAGTAGCAGTTCCTGCAGGCGTGACCGTTTCCTTGAACGGAGCGGACCTAACGGTAAAAGGCCCTAAAGGCGAGCTTGCGATGACTTTCGTACCAGATGTTTCGGTGTCTGAAAGCGAGAATGTCATCACGTTAACACCTAACGGTGATACAAAGCAGGCACGCTCTATGTGGGGTATGCAACGCACACTTGTTGCCAACATGATTGAGGGCGTTTCAAACGGCTTCACGAAGAAACTTGAAATCAATGGCGTGGGTTACCGGGCGGCAATGAAGGGCAAAAGCCTGAATTTGCAACTTGGCTTTAGCCATGACATAAACTTCGATATTCCTGAGGGCATCAAGATTGAAACCCCAGATCAGACGACAGTTTTGATTTCCGGTATCGACAAGCAACAAGTCGGTGAAACAGCAGCAAAAATTCGCGAGTACCGCAAACCTGAGCCTTACAAAGGCAAAGGGATCAAGTACGCCGGCGAATATATCTTCCGCAAGGAAGGTAAGAAGAAGTAATGGGTGGCACGCATGTCTAACATTAATGTCTTTGAACGGCGCAGCCAGCGCAACCGGGTTCAGCTTAAAAAGCGGAACACCGGGCGGCCCCGCCTTTCTGTCCACCGGACAAACCAACATATCTATGCTCAGATCATTGATGATGTTAAAGGGGCAACACTTCTTGCCGCTTCAACGCTTGATAAAGATTTGAAAGGTGCAGGTTCGAATATCGAAGCTGCGACCAAAGTTGGTAAATTGATTGCCGAGCGAGCCAAAGCTGCAGGCGTTGAAACAGTTGTGTTCGACCGGGGTGGCTTTCGCTATCACGGCCGTGTTAAAGCACTGGCTGAAGCAGCGCGCGACAGCGGCTTGAACTTCTAGGAAGGATGTCCAATGGCACGCCCAGAACGTAAAGGCCAGGGTCGCGATCGCGAAGAAAGCGAACTGGTAGAAAAGCTTGTCCACATCAACCGTGTGGCAAAAGTTGTAAAAGGTGGCCGTCGTTTCGGTTTCGCAGCCCTTGTGGTTGTCGGTGACGGACGCGGTCGGGTTGGTTTCGGAAAAGGCAAGGCGCGTGAAGTGCCTGAAGCTATCCGCAAAGCGACCGAAGCAGCTAAGAAAAATATGATCCGTGTACCGCTTCGTGAAGGCCGTACGCTGCACCATGATATCCGGGGCCGTCACGGCGCTGGTAAGGTGCTTCTGCGTACAGCTGCGGCTGGTACGGGGATTATTGCTGGTGGTCCAATGCGTGCAGTGTTTGAAGCACTCGGCGTTCAGGATGTTGTTACGAAATCACAAGGGTCAGCAAACCCTTACAATATGATCCGTGCAACTTTCAACGCGCTGACACTTCAGAACTCTCCACGTCAGATTGCTTCTAAGCGTGGCAAAAAGGTAGCTGATATCGTAGCTCGCCGTGGTGACATTAAAGTCGCCGCTGTGAACGACGAAGGCACCGATGCTGCACCTGAAGCTACAGTAGCGGAGTAATGAGCAATGGCTGCTAAGAAAAAAGCAACAGTGACGGTTCAGCAGATCGGTAGCCCGATCCGTCGCCATGAAGATCAGCGTCAAACGCTGGTTGGATTGGGCCTGAATAAAATGAACAAGACGCGCGAGCTGGAAGATACTCCAGCCGTTCGCGGCATGATCCACAAGGTGCGCCATATGGTGCGCATTGTAGATTAATCAGCAGCGTTTTGGAGAGAAACAATGAAACTCAATGAGATCTCAGACAACGACGGTGCCCGTAAAGCATCTATGCGCGTTGGTCGTGGTATCGGATCTGGCAAGGGTAAAACCTGTGGATCTGGCCACAAGGGTCAAAAAGCACGCTCTGGTGTTGCGGTTAACGGTTTTGAGGGCGGTCAAATGCCTATCTATCGCCGTCTGCCAAAGCGTGGTTTTAAAAGCCTTAATAGAAAAGACTTTCAGGTTCTGAACCTTGGTCGCCTGCAAAGTGCGATTGATGCGAAGAAGCTGGACGCCAAAAAACCTATCGATTCTGCTGTGCTGGTTGAAACTGGCATCGTAGGCAAGTTAGGCGACGGTGTACGTCTGCTTGCTAAGGGCGAACTTACCGCGAAAGTGGACATTACAGTTACAGGCGCATCAAAAGGTGCCATTGAAGCTGTAGAAAAAGCTGGCGGCAAGGTAACAATTGCCTAAATAAAGAAGATCATAGTCCGGGACCGGTTCACTGGTCCCGGATTTAACCATTAATATAGGGCTTTGAGTATCTATGGCATCTGCTGCTGAACAACTTGCGTCGAATATTAGCCTGTCCTCCTTTGGTAAAGCCACGGAGCTCAAGCAGCGTATTTGGTTTGCCCTAGGCGCCCTTGTGGTGTTCCGACTTTGTAGTTATATCCCGCTGCCGGGCATCGATGCACAGGCACTTGCGGGTATGTTTGCCCAGTTTGGCGGCGGTATCCTTGATATGGTCAACACCTTCTCCGGAGGTGCTTTGCAGCGTATGTCGATCATTACGCTCGGGATTATGCCTTATATCTCGGCTTCTATTATCATGCAGCTGTTGACCACTATGAATTCCACGCTTGCACAGTGGAAAAAAGAAGGGGATCAGGGGCGCAAAAAGATCAATCAAATGACCCGTTACGGAACGGTCCTGCTGACAATTGTGCAAGGCTGGGCGGTAGCTGGCGGCCTTATGGGCCAGCCGGGTGTTGTGGTTGATCCGGGCTTGTTCTTTCAAATCACCACTGTGATTACACTGGTGGGCGGCACCATGTTCCTGATGTGGCTGGGCGAGCAAATCACTCAGCGTGGTATTGGAAATGGTATTTCCTTGATTATTTTCGCGGGCATCGTGGCAGAACTTCCGGGCACTATTGCTCAAGCGTTTCAGTTGAACCGCACAGGCGGTCTGTCGGCGGGTCTTTTGTTCGCTATGATCATCGGTGTGGCAGCTTTGGTGTGGTTCATTGTATTTTGTGAACGCGCTCAGCGCCGGGTTGTCGTTCAGTATCCTAAGCGCCAGCAGGGCAACCGCGTGTTTCAGGGTGATAAATCGCATTTGCCGCTAAAGCTGAATGTTGCGGGTGTTATTCCACCAATTTTTGCGAGCTCGCTTTTGCTGATGCCGCTTACGGTCGCGAATTTATATGCGGCAAATGGCCCAGAGTTTCTTGGTACAATCACAGCGATACTTGGCCCTGGAAAACCTGTTTATATCGCGTTTTATATCGCGTTGATTGTTTTCTTCTGCTTTTTCTACACGGCTATTCAGTTTAATCCTGAAGACACTGCCGATAATTTGAAAAAGCAGGGCGGTTTTGTCCCCGGCATTCGCCCCGGCAAACGTACCGCTGAATATTTCGATTATGTTCTAACGCGCCTTACTGTTGTTGGTTCCGCGTATCTTTCGATTGTTTGCGCAATTCCAGAGTTTTTGATCAGTCAAGCTTCTGTGCCATTTTATCTTGGCGGAACAAGCTTGTTGATTGTGGTCAATGTGACTATGGATACGGTTACACAGATACAGTCTCACTTGATGGCACAGCAGTATGAAAGCCTTCTTAAGAAAACTCGCCTGAAGGGCAAAGGCAAAGGCGCGCGCAGATGATTATCATTCTTTTTGGTCCTCCGGGTGCGGGCAAAGGCACGCAAGCACAGCGCATTGAGAAAGAGAACGGTCTTGTTCAGCTTTCCACAGGCGACATGCTGCGCGCGGCGGTTGCTGCGAAAACGCATTACGGCCAAAAAGCACAGGAAAAGATGCAAGCCGGTCAGCTTGTATCGGATGATATTGTTATCGGGATCATCGCAGATCGCATCAAAGAAGATGATTGCAAGAATGGTTTTATCCTTGATGGTTTCCCGCGCACAGTCGCGCAGGCTGAAGCGCTGGACGAAATGCTCTCTGAAGGCGGCGTAGCCCTTGATGCTGTGATTGAAATACAAGTTGATGATAGCGCTCTTGTGGACAGAATCAGTGGCCGCTATACCTGCGCAAATTGTTTAGAAGGCTATCATGATACCAACTTGAAACCAAAAGTTGACGGCGTATGTGATGCCTGCGGCGGTACTGAATTTAAGCGCCGCGCAGACGATAACGCCGAAACGGTTGAAAAGCGGTTGAAAGAATATTACGCACAAACGGCGCCAGTGCTGCCTTATTATGCGAAAAAAGGAATTTTGCAGCAAGTTGATGGTATGAAATCCATTGATGACGTTGCTGCACAAATAGCGGCTATTTTGGCTGCGTAAAAAACTGTTGGAAGGCAGTTGACGTTTGGGGCTTTATTCATATAATCCCCGGCTTCGACGTGTCTTGCAATTTATTGTCGTAAGATGAGAACTATTTAGATCAGGAGAAACGGTTGTGGCGCGTATTGCTGGCGTTAACATTCCGACAAATAAGCGAGTAGAAATCGCTTTGACCTATATTCACGGTATTGGCCGCACTGCGGCTGCAGGGATTTGCGAAAAGCTAAATTTCCCTCGTGAACGGCGGGTTTCGGAACTTACGGATGCTGAAGTTATTCAGATCCGGGAAATGATAGATTCAGATTTCACTGTTGAGGGTGACCTCCGCCGCGAAGTTTCAATGAATATCAAACGGTTGATGGACCTCAAGACTTATCGTGGTCTGCGTCACCGTAATAAATTGCCTGTGCGCGGCCAGCGTACATCGACAAACGCGCGTACTCGTAAGGGTAAAGCGGTTGCGATTGCAGGTAAGAAGAAGTAATTTAGGGTTTGGCTGTTTAGGGCTCCCCCGTTAATTTAGGGCTTGATAGAGATGGCAAAAGATACTGGACGCGTAAAGCGTAGTGCACGGAAAAACATCAGCAATGGTGTCGCGCACGTGAATTCAACATTCAATAATACAATGATTACAATCACTGACGTTCAAGGAAATGCTATTTCTTGGTCATCAGCGGGTATGATGGGCTTTAAAGGGTCTCGGAAATCTACACCGTATGCAGCGCAGGTTGCAGCGGAAGATGCTGGGAAAAAAGCTCAGGAACACGGCATGAAGAACTTGGAAGTGGAAGTTAAAGGCCCAGGCGCTGGACGCGAAAGCGCTCTCCGCGCACTGCAAGCAATTGGCTTCACGATCTCGTCTATTCGTGATGTCACGCCTATTCCACACAATGGCTGTCGTGCACCAAAGCGTCGCCGCGTATAACTGGCAACGTTTGTTTGTGAATTGTGAACTATTGGCGCGACTATTATGGCGCTGAAATCGATTTTTTAGCGTCACTTAAAAAGAGGGTTACAACGTGATCCAGAAAAACTGGCAAGAACTAATTAAACCAAATGGCTTAACCATTGTGCCGGGTGCAGACCCGCTCAGGAAAGCAACACTTGTGGTTGAACCGCTTGAGCGCGGCTACGGAATGACCTTAGGCAATGGCCTTCGGCGCGTTTTGCTGTCGTCTTTGCAGGGCGGAGCTGTAACCAGCATTTATATTGAAGGCGTGCTGCACGAATTTTCAAGCGTACCAGGTGTGCGTGAAGACGTGACAGACATGGTTCTCAATATCAAGCGGTTGCCTATTCGTGTGACCTCCGACGGCTCTAAACGTTTGTCTTTGACAGCGTCAGGCCCGGCGGAAGTAACCGCAGCGTCTATTAATGAAGTTGCTGATGTTGATATCCTTGATAAGGACCTTGTGATTTGTCACCTTGATGAAGGCGCGACATTGAACATGGAACTGACGGTTTCGTCCGGAAAAGGGTATGTCGCTGCTGATAAGAACCGTCCTGAGGATGCTCCGATTGGTCTTATTCCGGTTGATGCGCTTTATAGCCCGGTCAAAAAAGTAAGCTACAAAGTTGAGGCCACCCGCGAGGGCCAGGTTCTGGACTATGATAAGCTGACAATGGAAGTTGAGACAGACGGCACGGTAACGCCTGAAGATGCTGTGGCTTTTGCTGCGCGCATTTTGCAGGATCAGTTGCATGTCTTCTTGAACTTCGAAGAGCCAGAAGAAGCGGCCAAGCCAGACGAAGGTGAAGAGCCTGCGTTTAATCGCCAGCTTCTTCGCAAGGTTGACGAACTTGAGCTATCTGTTCGCTCTGCCAACTGTCTCAAGAATGATAACATCGTCTATATCGGTGATTTGGTTCAAAAGACAGAAGCAGAAATGCTACGGACGCCAAACTTTGGCCGCAAGTCACTGAACGAAATTAAGGAAGTTCTAACCACTATGGGCTTGCGCCTTGGTATGGAATTGCCTGCTTGGCCGCCTGAGAATATCGAAGAATTGGCCAAAAAACTAGAGAATGATTACTAGAAAACCTCTCCCTGCTGCAATCAGTAAGGGGGACACCTGCCGGTACTAGGCCTCGCAAATAAATGCGGGGCTCAAGGCCGGACAGGCAATCAGGAGTAAGACCCATGCGTCACCGTAAAGCCGGACGTAAACTAAATAGAACCGCAAGTCACCGTAAAGCAATGTTCATGAACCTCAGCCAAGCGCTGTTGAAGCATGAGCAAATTGTGACCACATTGCCAAAAGCAAAAGACCTTGCGCCAATCGTTGAAAAGCTGATTTCACTCGCGAAGAAAGGTGGCCTTGCTAATCGCCGCCTCGCTGTTTCACGCCTTCAGGATGAAACACTTGTGAAAAAGATGTTTGACGAACTTGCTGACCGCTACAAAGAACGCCCAGGGGGTTATACCCGCGTTCTCAAAGCTGGCTACCGCCACGGCGACAATGCGCCAATGGCTGTGATTGAGCTTGTGGACCGCAACGAAGATGCCAAAGGCCAAGACAGCGGCCCAACCATGGACGTTGACGGCGAAGAAGACGCGGCCTAAAACCCGCGCCTTCCAAACAGATTTAGAGTTAAGGCTGCTCCGATGGGGCAGCCTTTTTTCGTAGGGTGGTTTATTTAGCCCAAGCTAAACTCTGCCAATGCCGGGCTGGCTTTGAAGCCTTCCACAGCGTGCAGGAATCCGTTCGACATTGGGAAACCGTCGGCCAATCGTTCCAGTTTTTCCGCTGCCGCTTGTGGTGCAAGCTCTCCGTCCAGCGTTTGGCGGAAAATGTTTGCGACCGCCACCATATCCATATCGTGCGGCGACAGACGGATAGCAGAAACCCTAGCGTGCGCCAGTGCCTCCAGATCGGTAATCACATTATGAAAGGTGTGCGACAGGGTTTGCACGCCGTTGATGCATAGGAAATCATCACCGTCAAGCGTGCCCACGTCCATGCCGTCCGGGTCGTTCGCGCACACATAGCGGCAACTATCCTTGGACAAGCCTTTAACGCGCGCATGATAGCAGCGGGCAGAAATAGCCAGCGGCATTCGGCCAAAGCCAAAAACTTCAATCGGCACCTTTGCCCCGCGCGTGATCGGCTCGATCGAGTTTAGCGACAGCTCACCGGGCAGGGCAATGCGCTCCGCCCCGAGCCGCTCAAAATAAGCGCGACTGGCTTCGTTATAGATATTGATAAAGGGGCCAACGGTAAAGGCGTTGCCGCCCATATTTTGCAGCGCTGTGGTATCGTTGGCCTCAACGGTAAAACCGCTGTCAAACAGGTCTTGAGCGCCTGTGCGCTCGCGTTTGTTCATCACTAAAATTGGCGAGGCCAGTATCACGCGCTTACCTGCCGCTTTCAGCCGTTCGGTCACATCTCCGATGGCCGGCATAAAAAACGGCGTGCGTTTTGAGCAAACAATTTCACCTACGACAACATGGTCAACAGGCGCTTCATCGGCGATGCGGTAATAAAAATCCCGCCACTTTTCAACCGACCAATTGAACAAAACAGGCCCCATGGTTAGAGAAATATTTTTGCCTTTACTCTGCACAGTCTATGCTCCTTACTGCCATGATTTCTGGTAAGCCCCAGCGGTAGCCTTGCCGCCTTCCATCACCTCGGATAGGTCGGGCATATGGGGTACAGCGCCGGTGGCTGCGGTATCTAAGGCGCGGCGAAAGGCGCTAACAACTTTTTTGGTGTAGGCCTTGCCGCGCTGCCGACCTTCCAGCTTTAAGGCTGTCACCCCCGCTTTGATAAGCTCAGGCAGCACCGAGACAACATTGAGGCTGGTTGGGTCTTCAAACAGATACGAAACCTTGCCGTGCGCCTCGAAACGGCCCTTGCACATGGTGGGATACCCGGCCTTTTCGCCTTCCTTAAAACTGTTGATGGTGAACTCGCCTAGTTTTGATACCAGTTTGCTGCCGCGTTCTTCATAGTGAACATGGCTGGCTGGTGAGCAGACACCGTTCATATTGGGGGATTGCCCCGTAGCGTAAGACGACATCGAGCAGCGCCCTTCGGTCATCACGCACAGGCCGCCAAAGCCGAACACTTCGGTTTCTATGTCTATTTCGGTGATCAATTGGGCAATTTCAGGCACGGTAAGCACGCGCGGCAGCACCACACGCTGGATGCCAAAACGTTCAGCATACCAGCGCACGGCTTCGGGGGTGCTGGCTGCGGCTTGAACAGAAAGGTGGCGGCGCATTTGGGGGGCATGGGTGGCGGCATAATCCAGCAGGCCAATATCCGCCATAATCAGAGCATCAATGCCAATTTGGGCAGCATCGTCAACCGCCCGGTGCCAAGCCTCGGGCTGTCCGGCCCGCATATAGGTGTTGAGCGCTAACAGGATTTTCACCCCGCGCGCGTGGGCGTAATCGGCAGCGTCGGCCAATTCTTCGCGGCTAAAATTCAGCCCCGGAAAATTGCGCGCGTTGGTATCATCGCGCAAGCCGCAGTAAACGGTGTCAGCCCCCGCATCAACGGCAGCGTGAAAGGCAGCGGGCGTGCCTGCCGGGCAAACCAGTTCAAGAGTATCTGTGGGCATTATGTTTCCTGTGTTTGTTTTTGGCGGCGATTGCTGCGTTTTGTTAAGGTGCGAACTTTGAGTGTGAGTTCCTCTAACGCGTCTTCTTGCGCGCGCAGGCGGGTTTGTTGGCCCCCGGTTAGGGAGGCGGCAACCGCAGCCATATCCGCACTAGAGCGTCGCCACAGCATATTTAAAAAACCGCCAAGCGGTGCCGCAAGCCGCGCAAAGGGCCCAAGCAGATGTGCCGCGTCGCGGGCCAAATCAATTTCCGCGCCGTCTACTGCGTTGCGCAGCGCCAGAACCGCCTCGGTGTCGCCGCTAAAGGATAGCGCCCGCGTGAAAAACAGTGCATCCCCATCGATTTTGCCCTCAAGAAGCGCCAGCAGAACCTCAAATGGCCCGCTGATGGTGGCAGCAGTTCCAAGCCTAGCCGCGATAGGCCCGCCCCCCGTACGGCGTATGGCCATAAGGGTGGGTTTGTCTATATTTACACGCATCACAAGCGCGAAAGGCAGGTCGGTTGGCACAATCAGAAAAGCAGGGTTTGGCACTGCTTGCATTCGTTCAAACACATCTGTGTGGCGCGCGTGCATTTGCCGCATGGCTTTGCTTAAAAGCAGGTTCAAAGGGGCTAGGGGCAGAGGCCGCGCCAAGAAGCCCGCAAATAATATCGGAGAAAACGGCGGATCCCTTAGGGAATTTGGGGGGGTGTTTTCGCACTCAAGAGAGGCGGCACGCAAAGAAGCAGGCGGCATAATCATATGCTCCATCAAAACATGCTTCCCTATTGCCGCTGGACCATAGAGCTATGGCACAAAAGGGGATAGAGGACGAAATGTCGCACGTTAGGCTTTCCGTCTTGAGGGCAGGATAAATATCATCATAGAACCGCCATTTTTTACCTGCAATTTGTGCCTCTAACAGCCCTTGATCGCAGCAGGTACTCATGCTGTCGTTTGCACCCTTGCGCAGGGCTTGATGCTCGGCCATATAGGGAGGGTGTATTTTTCAAACGGAGTTTGGCACAGATGAAATTGTTCGGTAGATTTTTGGTGGCGATTAGCGCCGTGGCACTGTTGGCAACTGCCTCTGTAGAGGCGCAAATCAAAGATGGGCGTCAATTACCAAAGTCGCGTCAGCAAGTGCAGCTATCCTATGCGCCTTTGGTGCGCGAGGCGGCCCCTGCGGTGGTGAATATCTATACCACGAAAATTGTGCGTCAACGCCGCTCAGCAATGTTTGATGATCCGCTGTTCAAGCGCTTTTTTGGAGATCAGTTTTCTTTTGGCGGCCGGTCCAAACCGCGCGTGCAGGGGTCGTTAGGGTCGGGTGTTATTGTGCGCCCCAACGGCATTATTGTAACCAACAATCATGTCATTGAAGGCGCGGACGAAATTAAGGTGGTTCTGTCTGATCGTCGGGAATTTGATGCCGAGATCGTGTTGGCAGACCCACGTACCGATTTGGCGATTTTGCGCATAGCCGCAGGGGATGAACCTCTACCGACACTTCCGCTTGCCAATTCAGATGATGTTTTGGTTGGCGATATAGTGCTGGCTATTGGCAACCCGTTTGGGGTTGGGCAAACTGTTACCAGCGGTATTGTCTCGGCCACAGCCCGCACGCAGAAAGGCATTTCAGACTTCGGCTTTTTCATTCAAACAGATGCCGCAGTGAACCCTGGGAATTCTGGCGGGGCGCTTGTTGGCATGAAAGGCCAACTGCTTGGCATCAATACAGCCATATACAGCCGCACAGGAGCGTCTAACGGCATAGGCTTTGCCATCCCTACTGCGATGATCAACTCGGTCTTGCGTGCGGCCCTAAACGAAGGCCAGTTGGCGCGGCCTTGGCTTGGCATCAAAGGCCAGTCTGTCAGTAATGATCTGGCAGCAGGCCTTGGACTTGACCGCGCAGGCGGGGTTTTGGTGGACCAAGTCTATAGTGATGGTCCTGCTGCACAGGCTGGGATCGTGCCCGGTGATGTGATCATGGCTGTGGACGGCAAAGAAATTATTGATGAACCGGGACTGAATTTCCGCATTGCAACACTGGAGGATGGCTCAAGTGTGCCGCTGGCGGTTCTGTCCGAAGGGTTCATTCAGGAACGCAAGGTGACACTGCAATTGCCGCCTGAAGATCCGCCGCGTAATGTTACGGAGCTAGACGGACGGCATCCATTCCAAGGGGTGACGATCGCCAATTTGTCACCGCGCTTTAACGAGGAGCTTCAACTTGACGGCTTTTTGAAAGGTGTTGTGGTGCTTGAGGTCGGTGCTAAAACCCCGGCTAGGCGCTATCAGTTCCTGATCCCCGGCGATATTTTGATGAAACTAAATGATGTCCAGATTGATCATGTTAGTCAGGTTCTTGATGCGCTTGACGATGGTGCGGAGCATTATCTTTATGAGTTCCGCCGCCGAGGCAGGGTGCGTCAATGCTTGATCGTTCCAAATAAATCCTTCCGCTGTAAGGATTTAAGGTAAAAGCATGAGCGACCTTTTCGGCGATGCGGCACAGGAGGCCGGAGAAAAAGGTCCTCGGCCTTTGGCGGATAGATTGCGCCCAAAATCTATAGAGGATGTCGTGGGGCAAGGGCATTTATTGGGGCCTGAGGGGCCGCTTGGGCGTATGGTCGCGCTTTCGAAAGTTAGCTCGCTCATTTTGTGGGGGCCGCCGGGAACAGGGAAAACGACTATTGCGCGTTTGCTTGCGGGCCATGCGGATTTAGCGTTTGAGCAAATCTCAGCGATATTTTCCGGCGTGGCAGACCTGAAAAAAGTGTTTGAAGCCGCTAAGATTAGGCGCACAAACGGGCGCGGGACACTGTTGTTTGTGGATGAAATCCACCGATTTAACCGGTCACAGCAGGATGGCTTCTTGCCGTATGTGGAAGACGGCACCATTACGCTTATTGGGGCGACCACTGAAAACCCATCCTTTGAAATTAACGGCGCGCTGCTTTCGCGGATGCAAGTTTTGGTTTTGAACCGGCATGACGATGCTTCCCTAGAAGAGCTCCTTGCCCGCGCGGAAGCTGAGGTTGGCCTAAAATTGCCACTAGATGCGGAGGCCCGCCATAGTCTGAAGGCAATGGCTGATGGCGATGGCCGTTTTCTTCTTAACTGCGCGGAAACGCTCTATGATTTAGCCCATGGTGAGACGCTTGGCACCGCTGAGGTTGCCAAGTTATTGCAGCAACGTGCCCCCGCATACGATAAAAACCGTGATGGCCATTATAATCTGATCTCGGCTCTGCATAAGTCGCTCAGGGGGTCGGATGTAGACGCCGCGCTCTATTGGGCGGCTCGGATGCTCGCGGGCGGGGAAGACCCTCTGTATCTCGTTCGTCGGCTTGTTCGCTTTGCGTCGGAAGACATCGGTATGGCCGATCCGCAAGCGATCACGCAGGCATTGGCGGCGAAAGAGACATACGAATTTCTTGGTAGCCCTGAAGGCGAATTGCAAATCATGCAAGCGGTTATTTATTTGGCGACGGCCCCTAAATCAAATGCAGCTTATATGGCCGAAAAGGCGGCAAAGGCATCCGCGAAAAAGAACGGCAGCCATATGCCGCCCGCTCATATTTTAAACGCGCCCACTGAAATGATGAAAACCCTCGGTTACGGCAAAAATTATGCTTATGACCATGATACCGAAGCCGGGGTGTCTGGCCAGAATTATTTCCCTGAAGAAATGCCGCGTCAAAGCTATTACCAGCCTGTGGCACGCGGTTTTGAACGCGATATTGAAAAGCGGCTGACCTATTTTGCGAAAATTCGTGATGAATATGCTGCCAAGATTAAGGCTGGTGACGGCAATGATTAGAATCGCTTAGCACCATGTTTTAATGTGACGCATTAGGCCCGGTCCGTCAGGTGCTTTTTGCCCCCATGACAGTTCTCCTTTGCCTTGTCTGACCAAGGCTTCCATATTTTGGGAATTAGGAATTAGGGATTGTGATGCTTTCTCGCAAGGAAGTGGTTAGGGCGCAACCTTTGTCATTTTAGGTTCAAACGAGCGTGGGCCGACGGACTGATCGCTTTTTGCAGAAAACTCAGCGAGTATAATATTTTTTAGGTCCTGTATTTTTCCGTCTTTTCTAATAACGACCGCGCCTGTTTCTGCCCCGGCTTTGATGCTATCCGCACAGGAAACACCCTTGGGTCTGTTAGCGGTGCATAGGCCCCAATTATAGCCGTCCCCTTGGCTGGCGATATAAAGATTAGCCACCAATAGTACGGGCACATCGTCACTTGGAGCGCTGCTGCCCTTCACTGTTGCGCCGCCTTTTCCGCTGGTCTGTGGTGTCATGCTCATTATTTTTGCGCCCGTTCCGGAACTGGCTGGTTTGTAGCTTATGTTCATTCCTGAAAGATGGGGCCAGCCGCCTTCCCCCTTTACCGTAAGGCCATGTTCAATCTGGCGTTTTGCCGCCCCCCATGTGGTGCAAATTGCTGCGATCTCCATTGGGAAAGGGAATAATTCTTCAATTTCACGGCGTTGGAGCGTGTATTGTTCTGGAATATCATAATTCAAACGCAAGCTACCTGATCCCAAGAGGCCCAACATAATAGGGGCTTTGCCATTCGCGCTTGCTTGCGGGCAGAAGCCTGCCAAGTTGGCCGCTGCAACGGAGACAATTTTCTCTGTCATCCAGTTGCCAATTGCGGTTTCACTTTCGCGGTTTTTTAATTCCTCAAGGTCCCAGCGAATTTTCGTGCGGCCCATTGGGTCAGAAAGGCAGGTCGCCAGCAGTTTCTTTTGGGCGCAAAATCCGGCTTGGTGAATTTGCAGCCATTGGTCCGTAAGAGATTGAACTGATTTGTTTTTTTGTGCGCCGCCGTCCTTTAAATCAAGTTTTTTATAGCTGTGTGTTATGCGATTGTTTGCTTTTGTAATCCTATGGATACCCACATCAATGGCATCGGCGGACTGTTTGTATATTGTACGGCCAGCCACCGGACCAACGACCATAGAGCTATGGTCATGCCCGCCAATTATCAGGTCTGGGCCATCCTCTTTAAGCGCCGCCAGAAGTGCTTTGTCATCCTCTAGGGTCAAATGTGTTAGGCCGATGATATAGTCTGCGCCCTCTGCCCTAAGTGCTGCAATATGGCGCTTTGCTGCTTTGATATAGCTTTCTCTGTCAGACGCTTGCTTTTCTGCGGTGGACTGTTTGTCTGAACTTTGTGTGCGGTCGGTAATCAGGCCCGCATATTTGGGATTGTTCAGCGTTAATCCAAAGAGGCCAAACCTAATGCCGCCACGTTTAATAATGGCCCGGCCTTTGACATTTTTGAATGCTTCAATGGGGCTGAACCCGTTGCCCTTGGGGCATTTCGTGAAATCTAAATTGCCAGCGAGCCAAGTGAAGTTAGAGGCTTTTACACTATTGATAAGCGCATTTGGACTGTTGCACTTAGAGGCATCAAACTCATGATTTCCAAAGGTCACAAAAAGATTTTCATCAAACGCATCTGACAGATCAAGCCTGTTCAACACATCCACCATTTGTGCGCCTTTATAGGTATTTCCCAAAAGGGACGGTGATAAGGCGTCTCCTGCATGTAGCAGCAGCACATCACTTTGTTTTTCCAGCATTGACCGAACGGCGGCAATGCGTGCCATGCCTCCCTCTTCACCGCGTTTTATGCCGTTGATGCGGTAAATATCATTCATTGTCAGAAGCACCACTGATTTAGGGGCAGCGGAGTGTTTTGTGATTTGGTATCCAACAAACAAGAGGCTGATCACACTGATGATCAGGGCGATGATATCCGATAAATTTGAACGCTCGGCCCTCGCTGTTTTTTGGTCTTTATTTGGCATTTGATTTTCCCCGTAAAATCGACATGGTGTTTGAATAGCATAGCGCAAAATTTTAGGGGCAAAAAAGCGTGGTTGCGGATAAAAAATTTTCTCATTTTGTCGGCATTGATTGGTCGGGTGCGAAGGGAGGCCGGCACGCTGGAATTGCTTTGGCGCTGTGTGAGACAGGTGTGACAGCTCCGAAATTGATTTTGCCGCCTTCTGGCCGGACGAACTGGAGCCGCCAAGAGGTGTGCGATTGGATTAAAAATGGCTGTGGCCAAGGCGTTGGCGCCCAAGTACTTGTTGGAATTGACAGCGCCTTTTCCATGCCATTTACGGATAAAAATGCATATTTGGATGACACAGTGCCCGTGTCACACGCTGTAGCGCTCTGGGATAGCGTTGAAACCAGCTGTAGCCAAGGCTTCGACCTATACGGTGGGGACTTTGTTTTGTCACACCAACAGCACTATCACCGCACGGGCGCACGGGGCGCACTTTTTTCCCGCCGGATGCGGCGCACCGAAACCCGCGCTATTGAAAGCGGTGCAGGGCCATGCGAAAGTGTCTTTCACCTCATAGGGCCAAGCCAGGTGGGGCTTTCAGCGCTTTCGACCATGCGTATGCTCACGCGGCTTTCGGGGCAAAAAGGCCTTGCTATTTGGCCATTTGAGGATCCGGTCAGCGCTCAAATTACCTTAACCGAGATATATGCTGCTGCTTTTGCCAAAATGGGGGGCCACCAGGGTAAAATCCGTGATATTAAGCTGCTTAATCAAGTGCTTAGCACACTTGGCTCAAGGCCGTTTCGCTCTCGAAATATGCTGGTTTCAGATCATGCTACAGATGCCATAATCACGTCCGCCGCTTTGCGCACCATTGCTCCAGAGCGCAAATACTGGCATCCGGCTTTGCTATCAAGTAAGGTGCGCGAAACGGAAGGATGGGTTTTTGGCATTCTTTAAAACGAATAGCTTTTGATCTTAGTAGAAGGATTTTCATGCCACTGATATTTGCAATTGCAGCAGGGGGGGCGCTCGGCGCGCTGGCCCGCCATTATGTCGCCGGTTCTATCGCCAAAGCCCTGGGTTTTGGCGGTTTTCCGTACGGCACATTTGCGGTTAACATCATTGGCAGCCTGTTGATGGGCATCCTGATTACCGCTTTCGCCATGAAGTTTGAGGCCAGTCAGGAACTGCGCGGTTTCTTAACCGTTGGTCTGCTTGGCGGCTTTACAACATTTTCTACTTTCTCTTTGGAGGGGGCTTTGTTAATCCAACGCGGAGACTGGCAGGGTGCTGGTCTTTATATGGTTGGATCGTTGGTGCTTGGGCTTTTGTTCCTGTTCGCTGGCATGTGGGTGGGTAAAATACTGTTATGAATAAAGTAGAAAACCGTGAAGTTGATCCAGACGATGACGGCATCCGTATTGATCGCTGGTTCAAACGACATTATCCCGATATTGGCTTTGGTTTGCTCCAGAAAAAGATGCGAAAAGGCGAAGTGCGCCTTGACGGAAAACGCGTCAAAGGCAAGGAACGCCTTGATGCTGGGCAAATTATTCGGGTGCCGCCCTTCGCTGCGCCAGCCGCAGGTGCGCCCAAGAAAAAGGAGGGCCGCCGCCTAACTGACGCCGAAACGCGCGAAGTGCAAAGCTGGGTTTTATACCGCGACGACGATGTGATCGTGATCAACAAACCTGCTGGCTTGCCAACGCAAGGCGGCACCGGCCAAACCCGCCATTTAGACGGAATGCTTGATGGTCTGCGCTTCGACGGTAAATACCGTCCGCGCCTTGTTCATAGGCTTGATAAAGACACATCCGGCGCTTTGGTGTTAGGACGGTCGCCCAAGGGCGCAGCCGCCTTAGTGGAAGGCTTCAAAAGCCGCGAAACGGATAAGCGCTATTTTGCGCTGGTAAAAGGCATCCCAAGCCCACCTGAAGGGCGCATCAAACTTAGGATGGAAAAAGCACCGATCAAAGGCAATGAACGCATGGTTGTTTCGCCGGAGGGCAAACATTCTGTTACCGATTATATGCTGGTTGATAAAGCCCAGCCTGCCGCTGCATGGCTTGCTTTGAAGCCTCTTACGGGGCGTACGCACCAGTTACGACTGCACTGTGCGGAAATGGGCCATCCGATAATCGGGGACGGAAAATACGGCGGAGCAGAGGCGTTTCTCAGTGGGTCTATCTCAAAGAAAATGCATCTCCATAGCTATATGGTTCGTTTTCCGCATCCCGATGGCGGCACCGTTACAGTCACGGCGCCCTTGTCAGAGCATATGCAGGCCACTTTTGAAATGCTTGGATTTTCATTGAGTGATTATGAAGACCAGCTTGGCGAGGACGCTTAAGCTATGGCTGCAAACAAGCTTGTTATCTTTGACTGTGACGGCACCTTGGTTGATAGCCAATATGTGATCTTGGCTGCTATGCATGCCACGTTTAGTGAGGCTGGGCTTGCCCCGGTAACAGATGCGCAAGTGCGTGAAGGCGTTGGTCTTAGCCTGTATAACGTCATCGAAAGGTTGCTGCCTAGTGAGACGCCGCAAGATGATATCATAGAGCTGGAAGCGCTTTATAAACGCAACTTTTTAGAATTGCGAACCAAACAAGCAACCGGCCCAGACCCTTTGTTTAAAGGCACGCGCGAGGCTTTAAAGGCGCTTGATGATGCGGGGTATTTGCTTGGTGTGGCGACAGGGAATTCTAAGCGCGGCCTTGACCGAGTATTGGCTGAGCATGATTTAGGCGACATGTTTGTTACATTGCAAACAGCCGACGGGCATCCTTCAAAGCCGCATCCTTCGATGATCCATACTGCGGTGGCCGAAGCTGGCTCTCGGGTTGAGGATTGTGTTATGATCGGGGATACCAGTTATGATATTACCATGGCAGTTCGCGCTGGCAGCCATGCTTTGGGGGTCAATTGGGGGTATCATAGCCCGGACGATTTAACCCGGGCAGGCGCGCGCGACGTGGCGATTGATTTTGCCCAAATTCCGAGTTTGATAGACGCTTGGCTTGGGAGGCCATAATATGACGGAAATCAGAGACGAGATTGAGGCCGAAGCCTTAAAGCCCCACCCCGGCTTTTTAGTGGCTGCCGCGGTCTGCATTGGGTTAGCATTCTCCGCGTATTTTTACGAAGATGACTTCGTTGGAAACGCCGGGGAGGGCGCGCTTTTATTCGCCTTCACGCTGATTTTCTTAATATTTGCCGCGATGGGCTTGGTCCTTTGTTATCGTGACCCAAGGTTGGGGAACCGGTTGTTGGGCTATGATATTGTCTTGAAAAAGCCGCGTATGCGCGAAAAGACAAATGTGCAATATTCGGCGGGATTTCGCTCTGAAACAGGGGCTGATACCAAACGCCGAAATAGCAAACGCAAGCAACACCGCGCTTCGCGCCGTCATTTGGCGCAGGTAACACGCGAGATGCAACAGCAGGCTGCTTCTAGCACCGTTGGTTCAAACGCAGAGACACCTAAAAATACGAACGCATCCAAAAACATAGGGGAAAACACCCCTAAACCAAAAGAATAAGGCCGTTTATAAATGAAACGATTTTATGAATTGGCCACGGTCGTGGCTTCGCCCGCTGGTTATGCGATTGCGCTTGATGATCGCCCGGTGAAAACCCCCGGAAAGGCTGATTTATTGATGCCGACTAAAGCGTTGGCCGATGCTGTTGCCGCAGAATGGCAAGCGCAGGGTGAGGATATTGATACGGCCACTATGCCGATAACAACACTTGCCAATACAGCGCTTGACCGTGTGAAACCCCGCTTTGAAGCCGTTGCCGATGCTATTGCAAACTTTGCAGGCACGGACATGTTGTGTTACCGCGCAGAAGAGCCAGCCGAATTGGTTGCGCAGCAAAATACCATTTGGAATCCGTATTTGGACTGGGCGCGAGAGACCCTGAACGCCCCCCTTGTGACCACAAACGGCATTATGCCTATCGCTCAGGATCAGGCCTCACTCGCCGCGATATCGGCGGCAGTGAACAGCCACTGTGCGTTTGAATTAACGGCACTGCATGAATTTACAGGTGGATTTGGATCGGTTGTCTTAGGGCTTGCTTATATGCATGAGTTTCAGCCATTTGATGTGATTTGGCAAGCCAGTCTGGTCGATCAATCACATCAAGAAAGCGCGTGGGGTAAAGACTATGAAGCCATTGAAAAGACTGAAAATTTACTGCGAGACTTGCAAGTTGCCTGTGAGTTTTTAGCACATGTTCGGACGTCTTAACGCGATGAAACGCTTTCCCATTTGCATTGGACAGTAATGTTGTCCTATTATTTTTGCGCGGAAGCGTGTAACACCATAATGAACGATATTTGTTAGCCACAAACAACGGGGCTCCGTTTCTTGAAAAGGCTGTAGAAACAAGGCGATCAGATGAAAGAAATTCTTGAGCGACTGGAAGAAAAGCGTGCCCAAGCCCGGCTTGGCGGGGGCTTGAAGCGTATCGATACCCAACATGCGCGCGGAAAATTAACCGCTCGCGAGCGCATTGATCTGCTGCTTGATGATGACAGTTTTGAAGAATATGACATGTTCGTTGAGCACCGCTGCAGCGATTTTGGTATGGAAAATACCAAATTTGCGGGCGACGGCGTCGTTACCGGATCAGGCACCATCAATGGCCGCTTGGTTTATGTTTACAGCCAAGACTTTACGGTCTTCGGTGGCTCCTTGTCGCTCACACACGCGCAGAAAATCCTCAAGGTCATGGATATGGCGATGAAGGTCGGCGCGCCGGTGATCGGTATCAATGACAGTGGCGGCGCGCGTATTCAAGAAGGTGTTGCGGCACTGGGCGGTTACGCGGAAGTGTTTCAGCAAAATGTGCTGGCCTCTGGCGTTATCCCGCAAATCTCGATGATTATGGGGCCATGCGCGGGCGGGGCGGTTTACAGCCCGGCGATGACCGATTTCATCTTCATGGTTGAAGATACCAGCTATATGTTTGTCACCGGCCCGGACGTTGTGAAAACCGTGACGAACGAAGTGGTAACCCAAGAAGAATTGGGCGGTGCCTCAACCCACACAACCAAATCGGGCGTCGCTGACAGGGCTTTCGCCAATGATGTGGAAGCCTTGGCGCAGCTACGGCGTTTCTTTGATTTCTTGCCGCTCAATAACCGCGAGAAACCACCGCTGCGGCCCACCTTTGACCGCGCCGACAGGGTTGAGGTGTCACTGGATAGTGTGATCCCATCGAACCCGAACAAGCCTTACGATATGCATGAAGTGATCAGCAAGATGGTCGATGAAGGTGATTTCTTTGAAATCCAGCCGAACCATGCGGGCAATATCCTTGTGGGCATGGCGCGCATGGACGGCCACACGGTGGGCATTGTTGCCAACCAGCCGATGGTTTTGGCGGGCTGCCTTGATATTGATAGCAGCAAAAAAGCCGCGCGCTTTGTGCGGTTTTGTGATTGTTTTGGTATTCCGATCATCACCCTTGTTGATGTACCGGGCTTTTTGCCGGGCACAGCGCAGGAATACGGCGGCATTATCAAACACGGGGCGAAACTGTTGTTCGCGTACGGCGAGGCAACGGTGCCGAAGATCACAGTGATCACCCGCAAAGCCTACGGCGGCGCCTATGATGTGATGGCCTCAAAGCATTTGCGCGGGGATTTGAATTACGCTTGGCCCAAGGCCGAAATTGCAGTGATGGGTGCCAAGGGAGCTGTGGAAATTCTCTACCGCAAGGACCGGGGCGACGCCGAGAAGATCGCCGAACATACCAAGACTTACGAAGACCTGTTCGCCAACCCGTTTGTGGCGGCCCAGCGCGGCTATATCGACGAAGTGATCATGCCCCACAACACCCGCACTCGCGTGATAAACGGCTTGCGCAAGCTGGCGAACAAACAGTTAGAAAACCCATGGAAAAAACACGATAATATTCCGCTGTAGGGACGTGCAAATGTTCTTTGACAAAAGAGATAACTTGGACTGGCTGAACGGAACTTTTGGTGACGCTTGTAAGGCCTGCGTCGAGCTGTTTTTTTCCCGTCTTGTCTGGCTCTGCGGGATTGTAGTGGTTCTGCTTTATTTTGTGTCAGAAAGCCCGAACTCGGATTATGACTGGACTGCAAGTACTATCTTTTCAAAAGTTATATGGATAGCGGCATTCGTAGCAATTTTCGAAGTATTCGTTAGGCGATACTACAACAAGCTTGGTGATGGGCCTGTTGCGGAAGGAACTAAAGCTGTGATGGAAAATAGACGAAAAAATTCTGAGAAAACAGATGGCTAGACCTCTACCAAAAGATTTGGAAGACCGCATCGCGGGGGCTGCGAAAAAGGCGGAAGTGCGCTCTGTTGGTGTGTTTGGGTTCGGCCTTGGTATTGCCGTTGGTTTTGGGCTTGGGGCAGCGGTTTTTGGGGCTGTTAGTGGTAGCATGTTTTTCATGGTCGGTGCTGGGGTGGTTGCATATCTTTGGTATCTGGCATCAAAGCGCAGTAAAACGAAAAATAAAAAAGGGTAGGACCCAGTATGTTCAGTAAAATTCTGATCGCCAATAGGGGCGAAATTGCGTGCCGGATCATTAAAACCGCACGGCAAATGGGCATTAAAACTGTTGCCGTATATTCCGATGCAGACGCCGACGCGCTGCATGTGGAAATGGCTGACGAAGCGGTGCATATCGGCCCCCCGGCGGCGGCAGAAAGCTATCTGATCGCCGATAAGATTTTGCAGGCTGCGAAGGATACGGGCGCTGAGGCGATCCATCCGGGCTATGGTTTTCTGTCGGAACGCGCAAGCTTTGTAGAAGCCGTGCAGGCGGCAGGGCTAACCTTCATCGGGCCAGACCCAAAAGCCATCACCGCGATGGGAGACAAAATCACCTCTAAAAAACTGGCCGAAAAAGCAGGTGTTTCCATCGTGCCGGGGCATATGGGCATCATCAAAGACGCTGACGAAGCGGTGAAAATCTCAGCCGAGATTGGGTATCCGGTCATGCTAAAGGCCTCTGCCGGCGGTGGCGGCAAGGGTATGCGCATTGCCTACAGTGACGACGAAGCGCGTGAGGGCTATATCTCGGCGCAAAATGAAGCGCGCACCAGCTTTGCCGACGACCGGGTTTTTGTCGAAAAATTTGTCGAGCAGCCCCGCCACATTGAAATTCAGGTGCTTGGCGATAAGCACGGCAATGTGATTTACTTAGGCGAGCGCGAATGCTCGATCCAGCGCCGCCACCAGAAAGTGGTGGAAGAAGCGCCGTCGCCGTTCATATCGGACGCCACGCGCAAGGCGATGGGCGAGGAGTCTGTCGCACTGGCCAAAGCAGTAGATTACTGTAGCGCCGGAACCGTGGAATTTATTGTCGATAAAGACCAGAATTTCTATTTCCTAGAAATGAATACCCGCCTGCAGGTGGAACACCCTGTCACCGAGCTGATCACCGGGCTTGATCTGGTCGAGCAGATGCTGCGTGTGGCCGCTGGCGAGAAATTATCGCTGCGCCAAGAAGATGTCACGCTTACCGGTTGGGCGATGGAAACACGGGTTTACGCAGAAGACCCATTTAGGGGCTTTTTGCCGTCTATCGGGCGCTTGACCCATTATCAGCCTCCGGTGGAAGAAGACGGCGTGCGTGTGGATACGGGTGTTTTCGAAGGCGCTGAAATTTCGATGTTCTATGATCCGATGATCGCCAAGCTGGTGACCTACGGCGAGACCCGCGCGGAGGCTATCGCCAAACAGCGCACGGCTTTGGACGAATATTATATTCGCGGTATCGCCCATAATATTCCGTTCCTTGCGGCTTTGACGGCGCATCCGCGTTTCCAAGCCGGTGATATGACCACCAATTTCATCGCAGAGGAATATCCTGAAGGTTTTGAGGGCGGTCTCCTTAGGGATGAGGTCAAAGAGGCGATGATTGTGGCGGCAACCTTTATTAATGCTGTTGTGAAATCTCGTGCGTCACAAATCGAAGGTCAAATTTCTGATCCGATTGGCCCACAAGATAAAAGATGGTCGGTGGTTCTGGGCGGCGAAACAACAACCACCATGATTTTCCCGTATCAGGACCATTCAGAAGTGGCGGTTGGCCCCAAAAGTGTTGAGATCATATGTGACTGGATGCCGGGCGAACATGTGTTCCATGCGCGCATTGATGATACGGACTATGCCATGGAAGTGGATAATTTGCCGCTTGGCTGGGCGCTTACTTGTGACGGTGTAACGCGTGATGTGCTTGTTTTGTCGGAACGCGCGGCAAGTCTTTATGCCTTGATGCCAGAGAAGGTTGCGCCCGATACCAGCAAATATCTGCTGTGTCCTATGCCGGGGCTGATTGTTTCGGTTGCTGTTGGTGTGGGTGACATAGTTAAAGCCGGACAGGTGCTGGCGGTGGTGGAAGCCATGAAAATGGAAAATATTCTGCGCGCAGAGAAAGACGCTACTGTGAAATCTGTCAGCGCAGCGGCAGGGGACAGCCTAGCGGTTGATGCCGTTATTCTCGAGTTTGAATAGGCTATGGCAAAGCGCCTAAGCACGACAGACCTACTGGGCAAGTTAATTGCCTTTGATACCACCAGCCGAAATTCGAATATGGAGCTGATCCATTTTGTCCGCGATTATCTTGCGGGCTACGACATTAAGGCATCGCAGGTGAAAAATGAAGATGGCTCGAAGGCCAACCTGTTTGCCACCATTGGCCCCAACGTGCCGGGCGGCGTGGTGCTGTCGGGTCATACGGACGTGGTGCCGGTAGACGGGCAGCAGTGGGCGACTGAGCCGTTCACCATGACCGAGCAGGGCGGCAAGCTCTATGGGCGCGGTACGGCAGATATGAAGGGCTTTATCGCCTGCGCCTTGGCGGCGGTGCCGCTGTTTGTGGCGGCGGACCTTAAAAAACCTGTGCATTTGGCCTTTTCCTACGATGAAGAAGTCGGCTGCCTTGGCATTCAGGCAATGCTGCCTGATTTGAAAAAACATATCGCGCCGCCGCGCCTTGTGGTGGTGGGCGAACCAACGATGATGACTGTGGCGAACGCGCACAAGGGCCAGTATGTGTCTAAGACAATAATCATCGGCAAAGAGGCCCATTCCAGCCGTCCTGAGGAAGGCGTGAACGCGGTTGAAGTCGCGGCTGAGCTGATCAGATACATTGGCACACTGCGGGACAAAGCCCGTGACAACGGTGTGCGCGATGAGGCGTTTGATCCGCCTTACACCAGTTTCAATATAGGGCCGATTAAGGGCGGCAGTGCGTTCAATATCATCCCGAACGGGTGCGAGTTTGACTGGGAATTTCGGTCTGTCCCCGGCGACGACCCTGCCAAAATTCTTGGACATTACCAGCAACACCTAGACCATGTGGTCAATCCGCGCCTGAAAGCGCTCGACCCGGCCTGCAAAGTAGAAAACAGCGTGTGGGCTTATTTGCCGCCGCTGATTGCTGAACCCGGATGTGACGCCGAAACGCTGGCGCTGGCGCTGGCAGCGAAAAATGATACCTGCGTATTGGCGTTTGGTACCGAGGGCGGGCATTTTGGGAGCATAGATTTCCCCGCTGTTGTTTGCGGCCCCGGCGACATAGGCAACGCTCACAAACCCGACGAATTTGTAGAGATTAGCCAGCTGGATGCCTGCGACACATTCATGAAACGGCTGGCTGAGGCGCTTAGCACATAATTTTATTATATCTTAAAAACCGGGTGGGTGGCTTCGATGGGGTTCGAGGTATCTTGCGTCCCCTTTTCGGTCGGCATGGCCTCATAAGGTAGCTTGGCGGTGGCTGCGGTGCTTGTGCGGCCTTCTGGTGCGTCTTGTATGTCAAGTGTCATCGGGCGCGGGGTTAGGCCGAAAATATCGTCGAAAACCTGCTTTATCACGGTGTCTAGCTCGCTCATTGTGGTGCCGAGGCCAAGCTCGCGCATGCTGGTGACGCCGTGTTCGCTAATGCCGCAGGGCACGATGCCGGTGAAATGGCTAAGATCAGGCGCTAGGTTGATGGCGATGCCGTGGTAGGTTACCCACTGGCGCACACGCACACCTATGGCGGCGATTTTGTCCTCGCGGCCATCGGCGCGTTCTACCCACACACCCACACGGCCACGGCGGCGCTCAGCGGTGATGCCAAATTTGGCCAGCGACTGCACAATCACTTCCTCTAAGCTATAAACAAACTGCCGCACATCTTTGCCGCGCTTGTTGAGGTCGAGCAGGAAATAGACCACCCGCTGTCCGGGCCCGTGGTAAGTATATTGCCCACCACGCCCGGCGTCATAGACGGGGAAGCGCTCAGGGTCTACAAGATCAGATATATCAGCGCTGGTGCCTGCGGTATAAAGAGGCGGATGCTCCAAAAGCCAAACCAGTTCGTTTGCGGTGCCATCTTTGATCGCACGCACGCGAGCTTCCATTTCATCCAGTGCATCGGGGTACGCGACCAAGCTGTCGCTGATGCGCCATTCGATGCCAGCTGCCGTAGTGTGTGCCATAAGGCCCTCGCTTAAAACTTACCTTGGCGTTTCATAGCGCTTATCGGTCTCGTCGCCAAGCCTTGTGCTATCAATGCTGATCATAGATCAAGTCGCTTGAATAATAGAAGTCTTTTGGGTTAAGGGTTTACTAACTGCTTGTGTGCGATTTTGGTGGTGGAGGAAAAATATGAACCTAGAAGCCATGAACCGGGTAATGGTTGGCATCACTGTTGTGTTGGGCCGTACACATATGCCCGTGCGCCAGTTATTGAAAATGGGCCGCGGTGCTGTGATTGATCTGGATGCCAAGCATGAAGACGAATGCTGGATATACGCCAATGGTGAATTGATCGCTCGCGGAGAGATCATGATTGTTGGTGAGCGCATTGGCGTTTCTGTTACCCGCATGATGAGCCAGCTTGAGGTTTAAGCCTTAGGATAGGACCAGTTGTTTTTATCGTGCCTTATTTGGCACTTTCCCCTTGCAGCGTGAAACCATTACTGATAGTTAAGCCCTCGATTTCGCGGACGTGGCGGAATTGGTAGACGCGCAGCGTTGAGGTCGCTGTGGGATTAATTTCCCGTGGAAGTTCGAGTCTTCTCGTCCGCACCATTTGCCCCTTACCTCATGGGCAAAACAAAAACGGCAGCTCTTTCAGGGAGTTGCCGTTTTTTGGTTTCAGCCGTTTTTGGTGGATTTTAGGGCTCTCGGCGGTTTTTTAGCCTGAAACCCTTCCATGTGGCGGTGGTTTCTTCTATCACATACACAGCGCTGGCTTTTGCTGGCAATTGTTTCAGGTTTTTCTGCAAGCGAGGGGAGGGCAGTATGGTTGATGAAAACCAAACGCCGGACGAAACTGCTG
>WFTS01000144.1 GCA_015485385.1 Kordiimonadales bacterium
TCATAATCATGCCCTTGAGCACAACAGGCTTATCAAATGCGGCTTCAATCCCGGCCAAGCCCTCTAGGAAGGCGGCCGTATCGCAGTTTTCCAGTGCTTCAGGGCTAAGTTGTTGTTTTTCTCCAAAGGTAAAAAACCGCCGCCAAAAATACCAGAATTCACTAGGAGCAAGTGCACCGTCAGTTTTGCCGAGCGCAGAACTATATTGGTATGATTTGGACAGACCTATCTGCTCGGACGGATCAAAGTCGGCTAAGGCTTGCTGGGTCAGAGCTCCAAAATATGGATTGCTGTAAAATCGTGCTAGCAGGTTACTAGGATATGCAAAATGACCGGTTGCGGCAAGCCACTGAAGCGCGAGCGTAGTGCCGGACCGCGCATTACCAACAATGACAATAACCGGATATTTTGGCCTTGCATATGGCGGCTTCACTGCGGTTTTGATGCTTTCATTTATTATAGAAAGCACGCCCTCAAGATTATCGCTGCGCTCAAATTCGGCGGCGCGGCCTTGGTTCATCTCTAGGCTTTCACATGTCTGTCCAGGGGTGGTGGTGGACTGTGTCATAGGGTTTTATCCGTTTCTGGAACCGGGTTTAGCCGCCTTAGGCCGCGCCAGAGCCTAAGCCGCGCGCGGGTATTTGAAAAGATAATATTTCCGCAATTTCTGGCGGAAACACCGGAATATGAAGCGCGCTGTGAACGGCCAAACGCTCGTTGAACGAATCGTCGATAAAGATCGCTTCGTCTGCGGTTATATGGTCGCTCTTGGGGCTGCCGTTTCTGATCCAGATTATGGATTTAAACTGAGAAGTTTCAAGCGCATAATCGGCTAATGTAAGCTGCGGTTCACGCACATGGCGGGTGATTAAATGCACAGGAATATGGGCTGTACAACACCGTTTCACCAGCGAAATAATATGAGGGTTCAGGCGTTTGTGAACAATTAGCGTATCATCTAAATCAAGATAGAGCGCCCCCACTTTTAGCTGCAATTGCACTATAGCCTCCGGTGTGAAAAGCACACTGCCTTCCAGCTTTTGACGTAATACCGAAACAGGCTTGCCCTGTGCCTCAAAGATACTCAGGGCATACCAATTCAGACCAAGCGCATTAAAAAGCTGAATGCTTTCTGGCTCTGGGTACGGATAGACGGTGATATTTGGCCCCTCGGCTGTTGTGCCTGCAACCGCATACCACGGCCCTTTCAAGGAACAGTGTTCAACAATGTGATGCGCCGCTTTTGTGAGTTGGTGTGTTGGGGCACCGGTAACGGCCTTCAGGCATATGTTTTGGCGGCCTTTGGGGAGGCTGTGCAGTGTTAACAATGTTCCGTCTTGAGTGACATAACCGTGCAAACTTTCGCCCGCTGCCAAGCCGTGATCAAAATTAAGGGGCTGCGCTACAGGCGGCTTAATAGGTACAGTTACAACACCGTCAACGGGCTTGCTGGTGCGGTCTGCAGATATTCCCCCAAGCGGCAATATTATGTCTGCTTTACCAATTGCGCCTTGCGTTAAACACCGCAGGGATTTTTCATACAGCAAAGACCGGGCAGCACTTTGGTAAAGCGTGTCAGCCAAGGGGGCGGGCACATCTGGGCCTTGAGCTTTTAAAATGCGCAGTTTCTTTTCGGTCAGCACAGCGAGGGCGCCCTTTTCGGAAAAATTAACAGACTGCATTGTGCAACTATCTGAAAGATATACAATAGTTTTACCCTAGCGTAAGATACGGCTTGGGGCAGCTACGAAAGAGATCAATCAATGCCGAACGATGCGCTGAAGCATGTTTTTATCGTCACTTATGGGCGCTCTGGGTCAACGGTGGTTCAGCGGGTGTTGCAGTCTATCCCCGGGTATGTCATGCGCGGGGAAAATAACCATACGCTTTATCCGCTGTTTCTGGCGTACCGGCGGGCTTATGAAGCGCGCTATAGCCACGGCCAAAAACAGCATAGCCGCGAAGATCCCTGGTACGGCGCCGATGCCATTGATCCGGCCCGGTTTGGCGCTAAATTGGCGCATGTTTTCCGCAGTGAAATCCTTCAACCACCAGAGGGTGCGCGTGTTGTGGGCTTTAAGGAAATCCGCTTTCATGAAGCAGGGGAAGACCTGTTCGAGCCTTATCTGAATTTTATCTATGATATGTTCCCCGGCAGTAAATTTATCTTCAATACACGACACTGGCAGGCGGTTTCAAAATCAAGCTGGTGGGCGACGATGGACCCAGACAATGTGCGCAGGATCATTGAAGGCGCTGATAGCCTGTACCAAACCTACCATAGCAAACATGCTGACCGATGCCATTTGATGCGCTATGAAGACCACGCAGGAAACCCTGATGCCTACGCGCCGCTTTTTGAATTTCTGGGAGAAACCTTTGACCATAGGGTGGTGGCCGAACAGATTAAACTGCGTCTCAAGCACGCGGGCAAAGTTGTTGGCGGCCCGGTGGAAAGCCGCCGCAAACTAACGCCCTAAGCCGGATTTAACAGTCAAGTTTGCGCCAGAATCTCTGCAGATATACAGGTTTCTGCGGATATACGGATTTCGGCGATTAGTGATTTACGGTTAACGATTAGAGGTTAGTAGTTAGTAGTTAGCGGTTAACCATTATGGGGTGGCGCCCTGCTGTATGGGCCTAGAACATGTCGCTGGTGTCTGCATTTGCACCGTCTAAATAGCCCCTAAGCCGCGCTTCGTTTTGCTGCCAACGCTCTGATATTTCTGCCTCTGATAAGCCATTTTCTTTGGCCCAAGTTTCATCATAACGGTTCAAATCTGCAAGCGTTTTTACCAGCTCTTGTTCGTTCTTGATCAATCGATACTGAAAGAAATGCTTGAAAAATGCAGCTTCTGTCAGGCTGCGATCATAGGTTTCCGTGGGGTTAAAATCATGGGAATGATACACCACAGCCCGCACTGCATATATTTTGCTATAGCCA
>WFTS01000145.1 GCA_015485385.1 Kordiimonadales bacterium
CTTCTAGCGCCGCTTTTGGAATAATTTATTTCCAGCGACCGGTCCGTAAATCCTTCGCACATTATTTAAGATAGAAAAGCCAGCCTTCGGGCTGGCTTTTATTGTATTTGCATTTTGCCGCAACATGCTATTGGACACAAATAGGACTTCCCTGTCAGGTCACCCATCAGAGCCAAAAACTGTTAGGCATTGAAGCCCTTAGGCTACGGCCATCAACGACTTGACGTCATCTCAGCAGCATGAGACTGCGCCCCTTCACCCGGCGCACTAACAGGTTTCCAGCGTGTGATGCAGATAAAAGCAGCCGGTGCAAAATAAAAGCTAACAATCATTGATAGGAAAGCTCCGCCTGCGATAGCCACAGCGAAAGGCGGCCAGAAAGGCCCACCTGCCAATATCAGAGGCATAAATCCGCCAACAGTTGTGATGGTGGTGGAAACAATATGGCGGCCTGTTCCCATCACGCCCGCGATAACAGCGTCGGCATCGCCTGCCCGTGCTTTTGCGCTTCCGCGCAGTTCGGACAAAATAACAATCGCCGCATTGATCGCCAATCCTACCAGTCCCATCAAGCCAAAGATGACAACAAAACTCAGTGGATAATCAAAGAACCACAGTGAAAACAAACCCAGCCCGGCAGCCTGAACCGCAGCGGCAAATGTTACAAAGGCTAAACGGAAGCTATTGAAGGTCAACACCATTGCAAGCAACATCAGCACGACCAGCATACCAGCTGTGCCAAATAGTTTTCCAACGGCTTCATCACGTTCTTCGCTTTCGCCACCAAATTCAATGCGGTAACCGGACGGCACGGTTAGGCCGTCTTCTTTGATCGCTCGTTTAAGCGCCTTAAACGGCACATCTGGCAGAACACCAAATTCAAGAAAGGCTTGAATTTTATTCACACGTTCGCCGTCTCTATGTTCAATGCCGCCAACTTTGGTGGTTAGCTTTACGTCGGCAACAGCCGAGATCGGCACATCCGCAAACGATTGGTCTTGTTCTAGGGTCGCTGTCCCACCAATGAGGCTCATGTTGGCGATCGAATCTATACTAGAGCGATTGGCGCGCTTTGCTATCAATCGGACAGGCACCTGACTGGTTTGCTCAATCACATAGGAAACAATTGTACCGGTGGTCAGCGCCTGAAGTTGAGCTTCCACTTGGCTAAGGGTAAGGCCGGTTACTGAGACATCATCCTCACGGGCTTCGACCGAAATCATTGGGCGGCCGGCTTTTAGCGTTGTCCGTGTGTATGTTACATCGGGGATACGGCTGATAATACTGCGCAAATCGTCGCCGATGTCCTCAAGTACAGCTAAATCAGGTCCGATCACGCGTGCTTCGATGGGGGCTGATATTGGTGGCCCGCTACCAAGCTCGCGTACCAAAATCATCGCTTCGGGTAATAGGTCGGTTAATTGCGATTGCAATTTGGGGACAAGCACAGGGACTTGCTCGTATTTTTCAACTGTGATCGCAGCTTCGGCGATGCTAACCACCCCATCATTTGACGCGATCATGCTATAATAAAATTTTGCCGGGCGTGTCCCTATGAACCAGTGTATCTGTTTGATAGCTGGCTCTTTTTGCAGCTTTTTATCTATAAATTCAGCGGCTCTACGGGTTTCTTCGATAGAAGCCTGACCGGGCATATATATTTGAATACGAAATTGATTGCGGTCGCTGACCGGGAAAAATTGCTCGGTCAACTGTCCAGCAAGCACAAAGCCAAATAGAGGAATGCCCATCGCAACGACCATCGAAAGCAACGGTCGCCGCATTGACCACTGTAGGCTGCGCTTGAACGGGGCAGAAATAAACTGACCGGCGATGCCGTCGCGCCACCAAATGCGTTTGGTTGGGCTATCGCTGGGTTTCTTTGGGTCGCGCCCTTCTACAACCCGGCCAGCCATTGCTGAAATAATGGTGAAGGCTATTACGTAAGATGCGAGCAAACTACTGATCACTGCAGCGGGAACGCCCAACAAAAAATCCCCCGCATTGCCCGGCATTAAAATAAGCGGCATGAAAGCAATGATAGTTGTCATTGTGCTGCCAAGAAGAGGGATCCATAATTTGTGAACGGTTTTTGCGACCGCGACCGATCGCCGTTCACCCTGAAGGCGTAAATGCTGGATTTCATCAGTGATTACGATGGCATTATCCACCATAATACCGATTGCAACGATCAGGCCCGTAACAAGCACTTGCTGAATTCTAAGGCCCATCATGTCGGTGATGGCCAAGGTCGCCAAAAGTGTTAGCGGAAGAATAGAGGCCGATACCAAAGAGGCACGCCAGCCTAGCGTGATTAAAAGGACGGACAGCACAACAAGGGCACCGATCGCCAAATTACCCATCAGGCCATTGAGCCGCACATCAGCATATTCACGCTGGTCAAATATGCGCTCTAATTTGATACTGGACGGCAATGTGTCTTGCGATGCTGCTATTAAAGCGCCAACATCGTCTGACCATGCATCAATTCGGCTGTCTTCAAACATGCGGGCAGCAACAACCACACCGTAATATCCGTCAAGATAGGCAAGTTTACTGACCGGGTCTTCATAGCCGCGCTCAACACGGGCGACATCACCAAGGCGAAGGCTCGCCCCTGCTGCATCAAGCCCAAGCGGAATGCTGCGAATACGTTTCAGGCTGTCTAGGGCACCGGATACTTGCACGACCATACGGTCACTGTCACTTGAGACAACCCCGGCAGACCCGCGTGCGTCAGACCCTCGAATGCGCTCGGCAACATCGGCAATGGTTAAGCCATATGCGGCCAACTGTGCGTCATCAACACTGATACGAATTTCTTCGGGAGGAAGCCCTAATATATCAACAAAATCAGTCCCCGCTAAATTTCTAAGCTTGCTTTCAAGTTCGCGGGCATGACGGCCTAAAATGGCGTAATTTATCGGGCTTTCTGAATGCCATGTCAGGGCTAAGATTGCAGAATGTGCATAAATCCGGGTGTCTGAAAAATCAGGCGCAGTGGCACCGGAGGGCAGGTCGGTGACTTCACTCACTTTATCTCGAAGGCGCGCGGTAATGGGTTTGGCATCATTCACCCGGTCTTCAAGTTCAACCGTGATCAGCGAGTTTCCCGGTCTTGATGTGCTGCGTACATTTTTAACTTCAGCAACTTCGCGGATTTTGCGTTCTAGTTTTTCAGTTATTTCTGCCTCAACACGTTCAGCGTCTGCCCCCGGGTAAAAGGTCGTGATCTGAACGATCCGGCTTTGCATATGCGGGTCTTCAAGCCGAGGCATAGTGAAAAAGCTATTGAAGCCAGAGATAATGATCAAAAGCAGTAGCAGCCATACCACGCGTGGGTGGTTATAAAGAGACCCTTTCATCCAAGCCCCCTAGCTTTGTTCGCTGGATACGGTGTTATTCAGTCGCACGCGCTGTCCCGGGGCTAACCGGTCAATTCCGTCCGAAATTATCGTATCCCCATTTGAGAGAGTGCCGGTTACAAAAGCCCGGTTTTGATCTGAATATAGAATTTGAACATTTTCAAAGCGGACATGGGGGTCGCCAGTTTTGGTGATCACCTTATAAACGCGCCACAGGCCGCGAACATCAGAGGATAGCGCACGCAGCGGCAACCAAGCCCCGGACGATTCTTGCCAGTTTTGTACAACGGCACTGACCAATTCGCCCTGTGATACGGATTGAGCAGGCACATTGAACGTAACTTTCATAGTGCGGGTGTTGCCCTCAATGACAGGAAGAACGGACCTTAATGTTGCGCCTTTTATGGGGATGCGCTGGCTGTTGCGAAGCTCAACTTTGGCACCGTTTTTCACTGCAATAGCATGGTCTGGCGTCATCCCAATTTGGGCTTCCATACGGGTGTTTTCAGTGATCTCTAACAGCGCTGTCCCGCCACTGACAACGGTGCCTTCATCCAGTAGGCGTTTGGTAATTGTGCCGTCAAACGGCGCTGTAATGCTGGATTTGGTAATATCAACATCCAGCGTTTCTAAAACTGCATCCAAGCGCTTTAGCCGTGCCGCGAGGCTTACCGCATTTGCTTCGGCTTCATCTAAACGCTGGGCCGAGGCATGGCCTTGCTTATATGTATCACGTGCGCGAGCGAGGGTGCGTTTGGCCAAATTCAACGTGGCGGCGGTTTCGTCGCGTTCCGCTAGGCGCTGATGTTTTAAGGCCTGCAACCTAGATGTATCGAGCTTGGCCAAAAGCATACCTTTTTTAACAACGCTGCCTAAATCAACAGAAATGGATTGGATGGTGCCGCTACGCTCAAAGGCCATCAGACTAACGCGTCCGGCAACTGCGCGTCCTGTGAAGGATCTTTTGGCGAAATACCCGTCTTGTAAAACGACATCAATAGTGCGCACAGCCAGTGCCCGTGACTGCATTTTTTGTGGTGGTGTTTGAGCCGTAAGGCGCAGAGCCACAAAGCCACTAAATAGTCCGGCAACCAAAAGAAATATGATTGTCTTTATCACATTATTTCGAAATAGGTTTAACTCGATACTCATAGTATTTTAACCTGCATGCGGCTTTCCAATGTGCGGCGGTTATATATAAACTGGACTTATAAGTCTAGTAAATATGTTGGTCCTTTTCAAGGAAGATGATTGAGCCTCAAATAGTGCTGTGGCTTGCATATGGGAACTGAAATAGCTATTTGTAGACCCACTAGTCTAAAAAATAGTAAACAGACGATAAAACTTTAAGTCTATAGGCGTAAAACGGGATGCTAAAACCAAAGCAAAAGGATGCTTCGTGACACCAGTTCCAGACCAAAAAAGCGAGGCTAAGACAGAGGCTAAGACAATAGCAGCTAGAGGCCGTCCGCGTGACGCCAACAAAAATACTGCGATCGTTGAGGCTGCAAGCCGGCTGTTTCTTGAAAAGGGGTTTGATAGCACCAGCATGGACGAAGTGGCCAAAGGCGCAGGTGTGTCAAAACAAACCGTCTACAGCCATTTTTCTTCTAAAAAAGAGCTGTTTGGCTCGGCCATTCGTGCAGCTATTTCGCAATATTTCCCGGATATTGCGCTTGATAAGATTTCCAATCATTCGCTAGAGGTTGATTTGCGTGCGGTGTGCGAAAATTTTGCACGGCTGTTATTAAGTGATGATGCAATGGCAATGTATCGGGTGCTGGTTGCTGCGGCGCCCAAAGGCCCGTTACTGGCTAATATCTTTTGGTCATCGGGCCCCGAGGAGATGGAAAGTAGGCTGGAAGATTTCCTCCAGATATGGGTGGACCGGGGCGAATTGAAGATCAATAATGTTAATAAGGCTGCACACCGCTTGGTGGTTTTGATCAAGGGCCGCGCGCATTTTATGCATTCCATCGGGTTGATAGAGCATATCAGTGAAGAGGAATTACAAGAAAATATTGATGATGCGGTTGAGGCTTTTCTAAGGCTTTACCGCGCGTAAATTACGGCTTTTCTGTGCCAAGCACGACCGTTTGGTCTTCTGACGTTAAGCCTTAGCGCTGGCCAGTACCATCTTCAGATTCCATGCCTTTTCCCTTTTTCTGGGTCGAAGTATAGACAGCATGGTCGCTATCACCTTCAAGTGTGGCCGGCAGCGGCTTGATCTGGTCTTTGGTTTCAGGGCCAAGCACGGTATCAAAAATGATCTCGTCGCCTTTCGAGCTAAAAATGCTGCACGCAGAAAGCATGAGAAGTGCGATGAGGGCGATCAAGTTTTTCATGAGTAAGGTCTCTGATTATTCAAAGTAGCATGTTTAGCGGCGGACTTTGCCCGAATTGAGGCGTTAGCGCAACCACCAAAGCCGCAAATTTTAAAGCAAGCTTGACCTTGCCCGCGTCAAATGGTTGAAGGGGGGCGGCAGATGGCTGGATGGCCGCCGCTTTGCTGCGGGTTCGCTTGCAGTAAAGGGGAGGAAAGTCCGGGCTCCACGGAAATACGGTGCTGGTTAATGGCCAGCGAGGGCGACCTCAGGGAAAGTGCCACAGAAAGCAAACCGCCTTCTTTCGGGAAGGTAAGGATGAAAGGGTGCGGTAAGAGCGCACCGCGCCTTTGGTGACAAGGGCGGCAGGGTAAACCCCACCGGGAGCAAGACCAATAGGGACGGTTGCTTTGATTAGCAGGTGCATTTCCGCATCGCTGTCCGGGTCGGTTGCTTGAGCGTGCTGGCAACAGTACGCCTAGAGGAATGGTCATCGCCTATCTGGGCTTCGGCGCAGGCAGGATACAGAACCCGGCTTACACGCCATCTGCCACTTTTTTCTGATTATACGCCTGCCTAACAGTGTTTAAAGCATGCCCTACTATTAAGAAAACTGTGATAATACAAAGCCTTATCAGGATATGTTTAAGTCGTGATGGCGAAGGGCTTTCTTTCGCGAAAAATTTGGTTACAGTCGGACTGAGTTGGTTTTAGGGGATAATTATGGCTGTGTTTAAACGTGTGATCTTGGTGGCTTTCTGTTGGGCATGGGCGGCGGGCGTTGCTAGTGCGGCAGACTTTAATGAAACTATACAAGGCCTTGAAAAGAAAGAAGGTTTAGCGACCATCTATGTGGATAGCGCTAAGGGAAAGGTTTATCTTCGGCTTAGCAAAGACCCAGAATCCGGCACCTTGGGGCGTTATATTTATGCGGCCTATTTGACGGCGGGGTTAGGCTCTAACCCCGTAGGGCTTGATCGCAGCGTGCCGTCACCTAGCCGTATCCTTCATTTCCGCCGCGCAGGCGATAAGGTTATGGCGGTAATTGAAAACAGCCGTTACCGCGCAAGCGCAGACAATATGGCTGAAAAAAATGCCGTAAAAACCAGCTTCGCAGAATCGATCATTTGGGCAACAAATATTGTTGCAACTGATGTGACATCAAAAGATGTTCTTATCGACTTTTCCAGCTTTCTTAGTCGCGACATGGTTGGGGTTTCTGCCAGACTAGCCGCCCGCGGGCAGGGCAGCTATAAGCCAGACCCAGCAAGGTCTTACGTTGATACAGACGCCGCTCACAGCTTTCCGATCAACATGGAATTTGACGCCCATATCACCTTCAAAGGCACCAAGCCAGGCCGCCAAATTAATGTGACAACACCCATTCCTGAGGCTGTAACACTGATCGCGCATACCAGTTTGATGCAATTGCCAGAAAAAGGCTATAGAATCCGGGGGGATGACGCGCGGGCAGGTCTGATAAATGTTAGCCATATTGATATGTCGGCGCCTCTCACCGCTGAGACATATGTCACACGAGTGAGACGGTTTCGGCTCCAGAAGGGGGCTGACGGCAAAATTATTAAGCCAATTATTTTTTATATTGATAATGCCGCCCCCGAACCAATTCGAAGCGCTTTGTTAGACGGTGCAGGCTGGTGGGCATCGGCTTTTGAAAAAGCAGGTTTCCCCGGGGGCTACCGCGCAGAAATCCTGCCAGAAGGTGTTCATCCTTTGGATGCGCGCTATAATGTGGTCAATTGGGTTCACAGGGCAACGCGCGGCTGGTCATACGGTGCCGCGATCCATGACCCTAGAACCGGCGAGGCGCTGAGGGGTGTTGTGCTTTTGGGGTCGCTCAGGGTACGCCAAGACATTAAGATTTTTGAAGCCCTTGCCGGAACAGAGAAAACCGGAACAGGGGCCGCGGATGATCCTGTTGAATTGGCCTTGGCGCGTATTCGCCAACTTGCCGCCCATGAAATTGGGCATTCGCTTGGATTTTCCCACAATATGGCTGCCAGCACCTACGGCGAGCGCGCCAGTGTGATGGATTATCCGGCCCCCGATGTCCATCTGGACAAAGCGGGAGGAAATCTTGATTTTTCAAATAGTTACGGGGTCGGCGTTGGCGCGTGGGATATTTGGGCAACCAATTTTCTGTATGGGGATTACGGCGGCCAACCAGATAAAATCGCACAAGCGGCTTTGATTAAAGAGGCAGACGCCAAAGGCTTGATCTATGTGTCTGACGGGGATTCGCGCTCGGTTGGGTCGGGCCATATGAAAGGCGCTCTGTGGGATACCGGCAGGGACGCAGTGGCAAGCTTGGCCAATACACTTGCTGTGCGGCGCAAAGCCCTAAAGATGTTCGGGGCGCGGAACTTGCGCAAGGATGAGCCATACCAAGCGCTGCAAAGCAAGATTGTTCCTTTGTATTTATATCACCGCTATCAAATGCAGGCTGCGGCCAAATATCTGGGTGGATATGATTTTTCCTATCGCCACCAAGGGGATGGTCGGACAGCAGCCAAGGCCGTTTCGTGGGCGAAACAAAGTGCGGCGCTTAAGGCCGTGCTGGAAACCCTGACACCGGAAACGCTGGACCTTCCAGACAGCGTTTTAGCCGATTTGTCGCCTCTTGGGTTTGCTGGTGGGGACCCTCAGTTTGCGCGAGAAACCTTTGCCGCAACCGGGCGTCCGATGTTTGACCATACCGGCGCTGCGGCCGTTGCGGCTGATCTTAGCCTAGACGCGCTACTGCACCCAAGCCGCCTGTTGCGCCTGTATGAACAGGGCCTGCGTGAGCCGGACCACAAGGGTTTGGCGCATGTTTTGGCGCGTATCACTGAAAGGCTTGTGCGTATCCCGCGCGGGGAACCGGCGCGCCTAACAGCCCTCAGAAAAATCGTGGTCGAGCGTTTGACCGAGCATCTGATTTCTTTGCAGCAAAACCCAGAAACAGCCATGGCTGTACGCGCTGATGTGCGTAGCACTACCGCGCATGTGCGCAGGCTTTTGGGGCGGTATGGGGGCGAACATGAGAGCTTTGCCAAGGCGATTAGAATGCGCATTGATACCGCCGCAGCGCGAGAGCGCACCCCTGCGGTGAAAAATCCAATCGGCCCATCTGTACCGCCCGGCAGCCCCATTGGTGCAAGCGGAACTGGCGGCATTGACGGAGCAGGGGCAGGAGCTGGAGCAGGCGAAAGCTGCTGGCACTGCATGCCGGGTAAGTAGCGCCGCTATATTTCAAGAGAACGCACGGTTGCAGCCAACAAAGCAGTGGTATTTCGAATGTTAGCTATATATACTCGTTACAGTTGATTTTTGGTTTGTGTGATTTTTATGAAAGAATTTGATGCAGTTAGCTGAAGAGATAAATTGTAATATAGATCCGTTTCTAAAATGGGCTGGCGGCAAACGATGGCTTTTAAAAAGAGGCGTACAAATAGCGCCTGACAATTATTTATCGTATATTGAGCCTTTTTTGGGTAGTGGGGCAGTTTTCTTTTCTATGCCACAAGATCATGACTTTATTTTGGCAGATGTTAATTCGGAACTTATTGATTGCTATCGTGCGGTTTGCAGCAACTGGCGGAAGGTGCAGGAACTTTTGAAGGAGCACGACGATAAACACAGTAAAGATTATTATTATTATGTACGCTCTCGAATGCCAGAAATAAAGGAAGAGATTGCCGCCAGATTTATCTATCTTAATCGTACCTGTTGGAATGGTCTCTATCGAGTAAACCTTGCAGGAAAATTCAACGTGCCGATTGGAACAAAAACACAAGTGGTATTAGATACGGATGATTTTGAGAAAACATCTAAGATACTTAAAGGCGGGAAAATTTTCTGCCAAGACTTTGAGAAAACCATCAATAAAGCAGAAAGTGGCGATTTTCTTTTTGTCGACCCACCGTATACTGTAAAACACAACCTTAATGGTTTCATAAAATATAATGAGAAGATTTTTACTTGGGATGATCAGGTTCGGTTGCGAGATGCATTGGTTCGAGCCGTAAGTAGGGGCGCGCAGGTGACAGTTACTAACGCTAATCATGAATGCATTCATGATTTATATAGCGACAAAGGTTTTCTTATTTCCATTGACAGAAGCAGTGTTATTGCAGGTTCTTCACGCCATAGAGGGAAGACAAGCGAAGTAATTATTAGGATGGGTTGGAAAGCATAGCTTTTATTTTGGGGGAGATATATGGCTTTTATTGAATCAGCTTATGCAGAAGAACTTACAGATAAATTGTGCTCTGATCCTTCGATGTTGGGTAAGATATATAAGGCAAAGAGCAAGAAATTTTTAGAAAAAAATGTAGATCATAATTTGGTCAAAGCATACTTAGAAGATGGTTGGGAAGAATACGGAACTCGATTAAAAACCAAAACTCGACTACGCAAATGTAAAAGGCATGATCAGCAATTTGAAGACGATGTTTGGTGTCAGGTGTATAAGCTTGGATATCGGCACTTAAACATTTCTAACGATTTTCGGTTGCCGTTTAATAAAGACTTCAAGGCTAGAAAACAGATCGATGTCATTGCTATAAATGATGACAGTATCCTGTTGTTTGAATGCAAATCCGCTGAAAAACCCAAGAAAGCACCTTCGTATAAAACTGAATTTGAAGGCTTACCTATTCGACTGTACGGCTTTCGTAAAGCTCTGGCTCAACTTTTTGGCAAAGATAGAAAGATAAAATATGTTTTTGCAACACGCCAATTACGCCTCGATCGGTCAAGGGCAGATATTCAAAGGCTGCAGGAAACAGGCTCATTCTATTACAATGACAACACCTATGAGTACTTAAACAGTCTCATCCAAAAATATAAGGACGCCGCACAATATCAATTTATGGCCACTCTTTTTAGAGGCACACGGATTTCTGACAAAGCAATAAAGGTGCCTGCGGTTGAAGGGAAAATGGGGAAGCAAAAATATTACATGTTTTCCCTTGAGCCGCATTTACTGCTCAAACTCGGTTATATTCTGCACCGTACACGAGCAAATGAAGCGGAAATGCCAACTTACCAGAGACTATTAAACCCTAATCGCCTTAAGGGGATTAATAAATTTATAAATGGCGGTGGGTATTTCCCAAACAGTGTGATTGTTAACTTCAATAAAGAAGTTAGAGGTCTGGTATTTCAGCCTTCAAAATCGGGTAATGGAACTATTTCCAAAGCCGGAATCCTCAAAATACCTCTTGCGTATGCCATCGCATATATAATTGATGGCCAGCATCGCGTTTATGGGTACGCATCCACCAAGTACAACAAAACAAATACAATACCAGTAGTTGCCTTTAAAGGGCTAAGTTCGCATGATCAACTAAAGTTATTTATGGAAATTAATGAGAATCAAAAGGCCGTAACACCTACTTTGCGGATTACATTAGAGGAAGATTTATATTGGGATTCTGATCGTATAGATTCTCGTATGAAAGCACTTAGATCTTCAGTGATTCAGCAGTTGGGTGGAAACTCTGAGAGTGTTTTACACCACAAAATATCTCTTGGAGAAGATAAGGCGCTGTTGACAGCAAAGCCATTTTCTGACGCTTTAACTAGGTGTGGATTGCTACCAAAAGCTAGCGGCAATAGCTATCTTTCAAATACTACAGAATTTTCCTTGTATGATGTCAATAAGCACGATCATGGCGAAGAAATGGTGAAAGCAAAGGGCCGGATTTTTAGCCTGGTAAACCTTTGCTATGAACACGCTGAAAGTGTTTCAGCAATTAGCGAACAGTATGAAACAGTTATTGCTATAAATCGTGGTTCATATGCATTTGTTAGTCTCATAGGAAGCTTGAACACTTATGTATCGGAGAAGAATGGTTATAAACCAGATAAAGACGTTTTTGAGCGGTTTGAAGCTATAAAAGGTTATCTGGATGGGTTTTTCAAAGAACTCTCAACGATAACACCAGAAGATAGGGCTTATTTATTTGGAAAGTTGGGCACGGGCGCAGAAAATAAGTGGTTTATGTTTTTTCAAAACTTGGTGAACAAACAGTTTAATGAATTTGAACCCGAAGCTTTGATAGATTGGAAACAAAGAAGAGATAAAGACCTGCAGGAGCGTGGCCGACTTATTGG
>WFTS01000146.1 GCA_015485385.1 Kordiimonadales bacterium
CTATAGTGAATATTTAGGGCTTAGGACGACCATCAATGCACGGGCACTGGATTCGCCTTTATTTTCAATAAAGTGGGGGACATCTGCCTGATAGCGCGCCGTATCGCCCGGTTGAATTTCGTGCGCCACGGCATCATTTTTTATGGAAAGCTGCCCCTCTAAAAGGGTTAAATGTTCAACTGTGCCACGGCTATGCCCCTCTGATTCTAAAATACCTCCGGGCTCTAGGATAAGATCATACCATTCGGTTTCGGATACCTGTTCAATAGGCCCTAGAATTCGCAGGATACATTTCCCATCCGCGCTTTGTATTTCAGGGGTTTGATGGTGCTTTGTAATGCTAAAAAACGTTGCATTAGAATTGTCTTTTTGGGGGCCACTTAATAGATCAGCAATATCAATTTCCAGCGACTGGGTTAGGCTCCAGACGGTGGCAAGAGTTGGGTTTGTCATGCCGCGTTCAATCTGCGAAAGCATGGATTTTGAAACCCCTGAGCTTTTTGCTAACTGCTCTAGCGTTAGTTTTCGGTTCGCCCTTAAGGTTTTGATCTTCTGGCCAATATCTGGCGGGGCATTACGGGTCATGGATGGCTCCAGCATATGAATTTAATCCACTATATTGAACGTGTGCACCTGTGTGCAAGGAAAACTGCACAAATAGCGGCTAATTGGTCGCAGAATCGGGTAAATTTAAAAGGGGGGCAGGGTTTGGATACAGGCTTTTTGCTGGTGGGAATAAAAGCTTCTCACAGGCACCGGGCGGTGTCCCTTTAAGGCTAGGTTCTTGGGTTAATATTTGTAAATGCAGGTGTGGCCACCATCCACCATTTTCGCTGTATTTGCCAATGTTCCCTAGCTTGTAACCCGCAGAAACATTAGACTTGTCATGTAAATGCACTAAGGACGCAGGACTGAGATGACCATAAAGGCTGTAGAAACTAACACCCTTTTTGGGCTTATGCTCAAGGATAAGAAATCCACCATAATCAAATTGGCCAGAGGCATCACCGAAGGCCCAAATTACTCCATCTAACGGTGCAAAGATGGGGGTGCCCGCGGGTACTGTAATATCTACTCCTAGGTGGTGCGTTCGGTGTGGGGGTGACTGTGCAACCGAAGCCCCTCCAAAAGCCTCGCCTGTATAAATAGGCCGCTCTTCACCGTAACCGCCGATCGCCAGAGTATGGCCTGAGGCTTCTAATGCCGCCGCAATCGCGCTAGCCAATGCTTTACTATCCCCTTTTACAGGCCCATTTGTGGGAATTTCGGCCCCAACAGACAAGTTGAGTTTATAGGCAGACTTTAAGCTAACCCCTTTAAATATTGGACTAAAATCACCATTTTTACGGGATAAAAATTCTCGAACTGCGTCGCATGTCGCGGATGCGGGTAAACCGCAGGCTTGACGAAAATACCCGGTGATTAGGGTCATATCAATGCCGTGGAAGCGCTCTAAAAGTCGCCATGCGGGGGCGCTGTGGAGCTTCAAATAAGGGTCATTTGGTTCAGTTAAAACCCGTTCAGCGCTGTTTGTCACTGTGACAGCTAAGCGCACACGCATAAGCGAGAAGAAAAGTTCGATTTCTGTGTCGGTTAAAGGCGTGCTTTTATGGTAGGATGAAAGCAGTGCTGCGGCATTTTCTAGGGGGGTTTCACTGTCCATAGATGTATAGGCTGCTGCAATGGCAACTTCCCCAATTCGGGCAGAATAAATTAGGTCGCCAAAATCAATAACGCCGGATATTTCTTGGCCACATACCCCGTCCTTTACAAATAAATTCATGTCATTGGCATCATGGTGGGTCACGGTACGCGGGCAGGCTTTTAGGCGAGGATACTGTCTGTGGTAATCAGCGGCAACATCCTGAATGATGGCGCGCTGATGGGGGTCCGTATGGAGGCTAAGCTTATCATCGAGCCAGTGTGCTTGTAAAATATCCCAGTGGAAGGACCGCTTGAGGCTAGGATGAGTAAAATCACTCAGAGCATCATCCAACTGGCTAAGGCAGGTCCCTAGGCTAGCGGTCACGGCGGGGCTAAAGGGCTTGGCTTTTGCCAACAGTGTACCGCCTAAGTGAGTGATCATCCAACCTGTAAGCTGACGATCTTGATCATTATAGCGCACCAGAGTATCACCGGCCAAAGACGGTAAAACTTTGGGGGTTTCAAAAGGTAACATCTTGTTTTCAAGATGTTTTAATGCCGCCACTTGCATTTCAATCACGCCAATATCAAAGCTTGGGTGCATCAATTTGAAAATAGATTTTCCGAAATCTCCTTCAAATAGATAGTTCTGATCCAAGTCACCACCAAGGCGGGTCAATCTACCGCTTAGGCCGTATGTATCCTTTAAGAAATTTTCAAGCTGCATCATGTTTCTCTGGTAATAATAAGGGCCTCGTCTCGTTAGTTTGACCATATGGCGGCCATGCTGTCATTAAATTCCGGGACAGATTGACACACGGCATATTGAGCCTTAATCATGAGGGCACAAAAGAGCGTGCCAAGCATGCCTTATAAAAATACATAAGTTCCCACTATAGCAATTATGTTTTCTCAGCAGTTTCGACTGCGTCTTTGTTGTGCTTTAGGGGATATCCATGCTTAATATTTTCAAAATCATCAGTGTTCTACTTGTTTTGTGTGGCTCTGGAAGACTGGCGGCTTCAGAGATGATTACATCTCCGAACGGTGTGCTTACGCTTGTTGTTGGTGCTGATAAAGAAGGGGCATTTTACCAAGTTAACCGCAGTGATGAGCAAGTGATTGCCCCTTCAAAACTGGGTTTTTTGCTTAAATCGGGGAAGAATTTTTCCAAGGGCCTCACAGTTGCCAATGCTGAAATTTTGGATTTCGACCAAACGTGGGAACTGCCTTGGGGAGAACGCCAATATGTCCGGAATAATTTCCGTGAGCTGTTGGTCACATTTGCTGGTGGCGCGGATACCTTGAGGGTTCAATTCCGACTGTATGATGATGGCCTTGGGTTTCGCTATATTTTCCCAGATAGTATCGCAGGGGATGAGATCACGAGCGAACGCACAGAATTTAATTTTTCTGGCCCCGGAACAGCATGGTGGATCGAAGCCCGGTTAAGCAACCGCTATGAATATCTCTATAAAGAAACCCCGATCGAGGCCGTGAGCATGGCGCACACCCCGATCAGTTTTCGGCTGGATAGTGGTACTCATGTCAGTCTACATGAAGCGGCGCTTGTGAATTATTCAGGCATGAGCGTTCGTCACACACAAGGCCGCAAATTTACCGCTGATCTGGCCCCTAATGCAAAAGGCAGCAAAGTGACGCTGGGGGCAGGGCATACATCCCCGTGGCGTACGATCCAGATATCTGGGGACGCGAAGGGCTTGATAATGTCAGACCTGATCTTAAACCTGAATGAACCCAACAAACTGGGGGATGTTAGCTGGGTAAAACCCGGGAAATATGTTGGCATTTGGTGGGGAATGCATCTGGGCATTAATACATGGGGATCCGGTCCAAAACACGGCGCGACCACCAGTGAAGTGAAGCGCTATATTGATTTTGCGGCAAAATACGGTTTTTCAGGTGTGTTGGTTGAAGGGTGGAATATTGGCTGGGATGGAGACTGGTTCAACAACGGTGCTATTTTCAGTTTCACCAAGCCTTACCCGGACTTTGATATTGCAGAATTAACGCGGTATTCGAAGGAAAAGGGTGTGCCGATTATCGGCCATCATGAAACGTCGGGCAATGTTGGCAATTATGAAAGCCAAATGGAAGCGGCGTTCGATTTGTATGAAAAGATGGGTGTGACCAAAGTGAAAACTGGGTATGTGGCGGATGCGGGGGATATTGACCGCATGACTGAAGACGGCACGCCGGTAAAGGAATTTCATGACGGGCAATTCATGAGCAACCATCATATTCGTGTTCTTTTGGCTGCAGCTAAGCGCAAAATATCAATCAATTCGCATGAGCCTATAAAGGATACGGGGTTGCGGCGGACATACCCAAATTGGCTGTCGCGAGAAGGGGCGCGCGGCATGGAATATAGCGCTTGGGGAACACCCGGCAATCCGCCAAGTCACACGGTTATATTGCCGTTTACCAGAATGTTGTCTGGGCCGATGGATTTCACACCGGGTATTTTTGATCTGGAAATTGCAGACTTAAAACCCGGCAATCGGGTAGAAAGCACCATCGCCAAGCAGTTGGCCTATTATGTTGTTCTGTATAGCCCAATCCAAATGGCGGCTGATTTGCCCAAAAATTATGAGGCCAACCTAGCCCCATTTCAGTTTATCCGTGATGTTCCGACGGACTGGGCGGAAAGCATCGCGCTAACAGCAGAGATCGGCGAACATGTGACGTTCGCGAGGAAAGACCGGAACAGCGAGGCTTGGTATATTGGCAGCATCACTGGTGACAATGCGCGCACAGTGAATTTACCGCTCGACTTTCTTAACAAAGGCCAGCGCTACCGGGCTGAAATTTATGTGGACGGCGAAGGCGCTGATTGGAAAACAAACCCTTATGCGATTGATATTATTTCGCGAGAGGTATCCCAAAGTGATCACTTAATACTAAATCTAGCCTCTGGCGGCGGTGCAGCGGTACGTTTGGTGCCAATCAAGTAAATATTGTTGCGCCCGTTGTGATCTGGCGAGGGGATTTGCCGGGATGATTTTGCGGCAGCGTCCCGGTATCACCTACCGGGACGCCTTCGTGTTATTTTATGGTGTTATATTATGTATTGGCGAAGCGAGTTAGGTGATAATCCGTATCACCGAACAGGGTTTCGTTGACCAACATACGTTTCACATAAGCTCCAAGTGCATATTCATCGGTCATGCCGATACCGCCGTGCATCTGGATTGTTTCTTGCCCGTACAGTCGGGAGGCAGCCCCTATCTTGGCTTTGGCAGCAGACACAGCACGCATACGCGTAGCAGCATCTTGATTTCGTGCCTCAACGGCGGCTTCCATAGCGATGGATTTCATTTGCTCATACTCTACAAGCAGGTCAACCATACGGTGAGCGAGCACTTGGAACGAGCCAATCGGTCTGCCAAATTGGGTACGGGTTTTTAAATATTCTTGGGTTAGATCGCGCGCTTCTTCCACAGCCCCTATGGTATCTGCACACAGTGCCGCTGCAGCACGGTCAACAGCAGCTTCGATGATATCCGCAGCATTCCCTGCTGAGCCAATCAGCGTGCCTTTTGCGCCGTCTAAGACCACATCTGCGGCCCCGCGGCCATCCAGCAGTGGGTATTTGCGAAGGGTTACGCCTTCGGCATCCGCAGGCACAAGAAAGAGACTTGCACCGCCTGCATCGGCAGAAATAATCAGATGGTCAGCGGTATCAGCCCCCAACACAACGGCTTTATGGCCTGTCAGTGTGTATGCATCTCCGTCTTGTGTGGCGGTCGTGCCCAAAGCCAGTGGATTATGACGTTCTCCGGGTTCGTAAAAGCCTGCCGCATATTTTGTTTCGCCAACCGCGATGGCTTCAAGCTTGTCTGTGCAGCCGGTCGCTTCCAGAATGTAGGCGGCCAGCACCACGTTGCTGACGTACGGCTCAGGCACCAAGCGGCGACCAAGCTCGGTACAAACCACCATCACGTCCACATGGTTGCCGTCAAAACCGCCCGCGCTTTCAGGCAGCGGCATTGCCATGATGCCCAGTTCAGCGAGACTATTCCATAGTTCAGGCGCGTGTGTGGCTTTGTCTGCCAATTGTGCGCGGTAGGTTTCAAAATCGTAAGTTTTTGCCAATGTGCGCTCAAGGGACTGCACCAGCATTTTCTGTTCTTCAGAAAAATCGAAATTCATTTTATATCCTTGTCGTTTGCTGCTGCGGGCGGTTTAAAATCCGAGAACCATTTTAGAGATAATGGAGCGTTGGATTTCGTTCGAGCCACCAAAAATACTGATCTTGCGTGTATTTAGATAAACGGGCGAAGATTTGGCATTCATCAAGGAACCAATCAATTCGTCGTTCCAGCTCGCATCGCCAGCATTTGGCTGATATGGCAGTGCATACAAGCCAGACGCTTCCATTTTTAATTCGTAAATACGTTGAGCAATCTCGCTGCCGCGAATTTTGAGCATAGAAGAAACCGGCCCCGGGTCTGTCCCGCGCTCGGTCGCAACCAGCATTCGCTTGTTGGTGATGTCCAAGGCGCGTAGTTCGATCTCAACTTCAGCAATCTTGGCTTTGAAATTGCTATCTTCAATCAGCGGTTGGCCGTTCTTTTTCTCTGAAGCGGCAAGGCGTTTGAGAGCGTTCAGTTCATTTTTTGAAACACCAATGCCAGCGATGCCAATGCGTTCATTTTGGAGAAGGAATTTAGCATAATTCCAGCCTTTGTTTTCCTCGCCAACCAAATAATCGGCAGGTACACGCACATCAGTGAACCAGACTTCGTTTACCTCATGGCCGCCGTCCAGCGTGATGATCGGGCGAATTTCAACGCCGGGAGCATCCATTCTGACAAGAATAAAACTAATGCCCATTTGTGGTTTTGGCGCTTTTGGATCGGTGCGTACAAGGCAGAATATCCAGTCAGCGTGCTGACCGAGTGTTGTCCATGTTTTCTGGCCGTTGATGACATATTCGTCACCGTCCCGCACTGCTGTGGTTTTCAGGCTCGCAAGGTCTGAGCCGGCGCCGGGCTCAGAGAAGCCCTGACACCACCAGTCGCTGCCGTCTTGGATGCCGGGTAGGAATTTCGCTTTTTGCTCCTCAGAGCCGAAATTAATCAAGACCGGCCCAAGCATGGAAACACTGAAGGGCAAAACGCGCGGGGCGCCGTGTGCGTAACATTCTTCATCGAAGATCGCATATTCAATCGGACTCCAGCCGGTTCCACCATACTCTAGTGGCCACAGCGGTGTGGACCAGCCTTTGGCTGCTAAGATACCGTGCCAACGCTGGAACTGTTCTTTGTTCAAGTGCCCCTGTCCGCGAACAACGGTTTGGATATCTTTAGGCAGCTTTTCAGCCAAAAAGGCGCGCACAGTATCGCGGAAGGCAGTCTGCGATGGGGTAAGGTTAAAGTCCATGATGGTCTCCGACTATAAAAACAGGCATTTGACCGTAATGTAGGAGGCAAACGATGCTTGTCCAGCATATTTCCAGTAAAATTAATGTAGAACATTATATTTATAGAAAGACAGTGGCGCTAGGCCCATTTTATTATTTCATATATTGGGAGAAATGCGAGGGATAATGCTTAGGCCAATTGGTCTGGTTTTATATAATTTGGCAGGTTTGATTTTATATAACCCAACAGGTTTGGTTTTATATAAGGAAGTCCAAGTTGTCACTGTCTTGACTTATCGGTAAGCGAATAATGACGCGCGTGCCTTTACCAAGTTCGCTTTCAAGTGAAAAGGTGCCCCCGTGTTGTTTTACCAGGTCCTGTACCAAGGTTAGACCAAGGCCTGTCCCTTCTTCATTCTGCTTGGCAAGTGCATTATTTGCGGCCTTTCCGAAACGGCGCAGCACGATGGCTTGTTCCTCTGTGGCAATACCAATACCTTCGTCCGCAACAACGATCCGAACTGTTGTGGGAGATTCTATTTCGGCATAAAGCCGCACAGTGCCCGGCGGTTCGGTGAATTTCACTGCATTGGTCAAAAGATTAAGGATGATCTGCTTTAACCGGGTGGAATCTGCATCAATCATGATGTCGCTATCGAAGCTCTCATGAATGACAGGCACCAGCCGGTTTGTCGCGCGGACATTCACCATACGGTGACATTCGTGCATGAGTTTGGTCAGTGACAGCCGCTGAAACCGCATTTTCAACTCGCCGGCCTCAATTCGGGATACATCAAGAATATCATTGATAATATCAAGAAGATGCGATCCGGCTTTGTTGATGTCGTCAGCATATGAGGCGTATTTTTCCCCAATGCCTTCCCTAAGTTCATCATTTTTAACAATGGATGAGAAACCAATGATGGCGTTTAGTGGTGTCCTGAGTTCGTGGCTCATGTTGGATAGAAACTCAGACTTGGCTTTGTTGGCGACTTCGGCGCTATTTTTAGCCTTAACAGCATCCTCTTTTGCTTCTACCAGATCATGGGTTCTGTGGGTGATTTCCTTTTCTAGGCGAGCCTGGCGGTCCCTTATATTGCGCGCAGTTGGGGTCAATAGCACATAGCAGATGCCAAGCCCGATAAAGAGAGCAATCGCAGAAGCGCTTGCGGCGGTGCCTAAATCATCCACCAAATCACCGGTCAGCAGCTTTTGAGGATAAACAATTAGGATTGTCCCTATCTGGGCTTGGCTGAAATCTCTCAGAGGGACCGAGCTATATAGATAGACATCTCCGGCATTTTCTATTTGGCCTATGTCATGCTCTAATTGTTTTTTATACACAGCTTTCATGATTTCAGGCATTGTCTCGCCGTTCAATTCAGAGCCCACCAA
>WFTS01000147.1 GCA_015485385.1 Kordiimonadales bacterium
CATAAAATCTAAGAAAATCAAGCACTGTCAAAGCCTTAGGGGCGATTGTGTCACACTTGGCGTCTGTGACGCGGAATTTGTGACAAATGTCACACTTTGTGACACGTTAAATTCGTCTAAATTTCCCTCTGGTTTTGCCAATAAAAAGGGGCCTAAACCCCCCTTTATTTCTCGCAATATATTTTATTGAATATCGAATATTTTACAAATGCCAGATATTTTATAAATGCCGGTTGAAAGCGCATCGGTTTTTGGCCTTCACTTAGGTGGGGCGAAACCAGCGCGATTTTAACCAAAGCGCAACACTGACCAGAGAGATCAAAACAGGCACTTCCACAAGGGGCCCAATAACGGTGGCGAACGCAACTGGCGAGGCAAGCCCAAAAGCCGCAATGGCGACTGCAATTGCCAGCTCAAAATTATTACTGGCAGCGGTAAAAGCAACCGAGGTGGTCCGCTGATAGTCGGCGCCGATCCATTTTCCCATGGCAAAGCTGATCAGGAACATAACCACAAAATATATGGCAAGCGGAACAGCGATGCGCAAAACATCAGACGGCAGTTCCAACACCATTCCGCCCTTCAAGCTGAACATGGCAACAATGGTAAACAGCAAAGCAATCAAGGTGATCGGGCTGATTTTTGGCTCGAACTTGGTTTTGTACCAGTTAGCGCCTTTGTGTTTGATCAGAATTTTTCTGCTTAGAAAACCCGCTAGAAACGGAATACCAAGATAAATCATCACAGATTGAGCAATCATGGCAAAGCTGACATTGATAATCTGGCCTTCAAGTCCAAGCATTTCAGGCAAGACCGACATAAAAAACCACGCGTAAACGCTGAAAAACAAGATTTGGAACACACTGTTGAAGGCCACCAGTGCTGCGGCATATTCCCGGCTTCCGCCAGCCAGTTGGTTCCAAACAATAACCATGGCGATGCACCGGGCCAGTCCGATCAGGATTAAACCTGTCATATAGGCCGGGTAATCCGCTAAAAAAGTGACCGCAAGTATGAACATCAAAACCGGCCCTATCAGCCAGTTTTGCACCAAAGACAGCAACAAAATACGTTTGTCCTGAAACACTTTGGGCAGTTCATCATAGTGTACTTTGGCCAGAGGCGGGTACATCATCAAAACTAGCCCAATGGCTATGGGGATGTTTGTCGTGCCAATGCTAAGGCTGTCTAGCCAAACGGGCAGGCCTGTGAATATCCGCCCCACCCCAACACCAAACCCCATCGCCAAAACAATCCAAAGCGTAAGATACCGATCCAAAAAAGATAGTCTTCGAGTTTCCATTCTTTGAGGCCCTTTGAGGTGTTGATGTTAAAATACTAAGGAAAGAGACAGGTCACAGGGTTTTTAAGCGATTTGACCTTAAGACGATATTTTGAGTGTAAACAAGTATCAAGCGCGTTGAGTATAAAGAAATATGCAGGGCTTTATGACTATAAGCCCTTAAATTTCAGTCTCGGATTTACGCTTTATCCTGCACTATATTAAATTTTGTCGGGGCCGCCTCTGGGGCCGTCTTCGGTGAAGGCGTTCAAGCCGATGATTGTATAGGTGTCTTTCACACCGGGCACGGTTTGTACCACGCTTGAGACAAATCGGCCGATCTCTTGCTCGTCCCCAAGCTGGAATTGCGCTAACAAATCATACTTTCCCGAGGTGGAATGCACACTGCGCACTTCGGCGATTTCGTCTGCAATCGTGCCCGCTACCGCATAGGTTTCCCCCAAATTACATTTGATCATTACAAAGACGGTTTTCATGCGAGGGTCCACTTATGATTTTCAGGTCATTTCAGCCAAAATAGATTTCTTTTGTAACCAAGTCCCTGCGTAAAAGACAAGTCCCTGTGTAAAAGAAAGGACAAAGCCACGGAAAAAGGCAAGCGATATCCAAACCACCTTCGGGATGCCGCACAGGATCAAGATCAAAAGCACCTGCCCGCTATTTGAATAAACTCAGGCCTTTAAAGGACTATAATATCCCTGAAAACAATTGCCTCTAGACTTAGACCGCCCCGTTGCTTTGCAGGCCTTCAGGTTTGACGGTCGTTAAAATTCTACTTTTATTATTCGTCGTTAAATATCGATTAAGGTTTAAGGCCTAGTCTTCTGATCCATGGGGTTTGAATGAATGCCCAACTTTGGGGCTTAATTGACGGATTAGATTTATGGCCGAAGCACGGACGGTCGAGACACTTCAATATAATTTATCACGCGAGCTGGATTTGCTTGCGGCAGAAGCTTTGAAGAATGACCTTCTTGAGCTTTTGAACAGCGATGGCAACCTTGAAATATCGGCTGACGATGTGGAAAGGGTTTCAACGCCGTGTATCGAAGTGTTGGTAGCCGCATCAGCGGCCTTTGGCGAAACGGGGCGCGGATTTCATATTCGCAATCCCAGTGACGCTTTTTGTGATGCCTTTGGGGCCCTTGGATTGGCCCACAGACTTGAAATGTGGAGAGCCTCCTAATGAGCAAAAGAATCCTAGCAGTAGATGATAGTAAAACCATGCGCGACATGGTGTCTTTTACCTTAAAAGGCGCAGGGTATGATGTGTTGGTCGCCGATGACGGCGTAAATGCCATCAGCGCCTTAGTGGGGGAAGAGGTTGATCTTATCATCACGGATGTGAACATGCCCAACATGAACGGGATTGAGCTGGTGCAAAAGCTACGCAGTGACCCCCGTTTTCGTGCAACCCCTATCCTGATTTTAACCACAGAATCAGACAATGATATAAAGCAGCAAGGGCGTGCTGCGGGGGCAACAGGCTGGATTGTGAAACCCTTCGTGCCCGAAAAATTGCTGAAGGTTGTTGGAAAGGTTTGCGCGTAACGCAAGCGCTTGCTGCCGCTTTGCGCGCATTGAGTATCAAGTGAATGTTCGGAGTTTTTTAATTTAACCTATTAGGTCTATTATGCTGCCATCTGCACATGACGATCCATTTGCTCAGTTCAAGGTAACATTCTTTGAAGAATGTTCTGAACTTCTGACGGATGTGGAGCAACATCTGGCGGATCTTGAATCTGGCGATTTCGAAGGGGAAACCCTGCATGCTATATTTAGGGCTGTTCATTCTATCAAGGCAGGTGCCGGGGCTTTTTCTTTCACCCGGATGGTGAATTTCTCTCATAAATTTGAATATCTATTAGATGAACTGCGTGAGGGTAAGCTTGAGGTTGACCCAGACATGGTCTCGACCCTGTTCCGAGCCTTTGACGTGCTTTCTGATCTGGTGAGCTTTGCCCAAAATGGTGAAGCTGTGGAAGACAGTTATGGGCAGGATGCGCTGGACCGTATTGAAGAATATCTTTCCGGCCAAAATGGTGGCGCCAGCACAGATGCTGCCGGGGGCGCCGCGCCAGAGGCTGGCGCTGAGGCATCATCCGCAGCTGCAAAAGAGCTAGGCCTTGAAGATACGTCACAGGGTATGTCTGGTGCTACGCCTGTCCAAACCAAGCCCGGCGAGAAGCATTTCCGTATTGAATTCACGCCAAGTGAAGCGATGTACCGGCACGCAAATGAACCGCTTTTGATCATCCGCGAACTATCTGATCTGGGCCGCACAGAAACCACTATTGATGTTTCGCGGCTGCCAACATTGCAGGCGCTAGAGCCTGAAGACGCGTATTTTAGCTGGGTGTTTGATCTGTGGACTACGGCAGACCGCGACGATATTGATGAAGTGTTTGAATTTGTCGTTGATGATTGCGACCTAACAATCGTTACACTGGATTCTTCGGATCAAGTTGTCGCTGTTGATGTTAGCCCGTGTCATGAAGATGCAGGCGGCGACGGCTTTGGATTTTTCATTGATGAAATGGATATTCAGGCCGGAAATGTGAGTGCGGTTGCGCCTAAAGCTGCGCCAAAACCGTCTGCCCCAGCCGCTAAAACCAATGCTAAGCCCTCTGCTCCAGCGCCCAAGGTGGCTGCAAAAGGTCCCTCTGCCGCGAGCCCCAAGGCCGTTTCTATTCGGGTCGATGTGGAACGGGTTGATAAGCTGGTGAATATGGTCGGCGAATTGGTGATCACGCAGTCTATGTTGGCGCAAGAAGTTGGGCATACCGAAAATGGCCCGTCTGACCGTGTCGTCTCAGGCATGGATGAGCTTTCAATGCATATCCGTGAGCTGCAAGAAAATGTGATGTCGATCCGGATGCAGCCGGTGAAATCGGTTTTCTCTCGTATGCCTAGAATTGTGCGTGACGTTTCTAAAAAACTGGATAAAAAAGTACGCCTTGTCACCATAGGCGAAGATACGGAAGTCGATAAAACCGTTGTTGAAGAATTGGCTGATCCTTTAACGCATATGATACGGAACTCGCTTGATCATGGGCTTGAGACACCCGCTGAACGGCTTGAGGCAGGCAAGTCTGAGGAGGGCACAATCCAGCTTTCAGCCGAGCATCGTGGTGGCCGGATTATCATTGAAATTATTGATGATGGGCGCGGTATCAACCGCGAAAAAGTTCTAAGTCTGGCAAAAGAAAAAGGCGTTGTCGCCCCCGATGCTGCCCTGAGTGAGAACGAGATTGATAATCTTATTTTTGCGCCGGGCTTTTCTACGGCGGAAGAAGTTACGGATTTATCAGGGCGCGGCGTGGGCATGGATGTGGTGCGCCGGAATATTCAATCGCTTGGTGGCCGGGTCTCGGTTCAGTCTTTCCCCGGAAAAGGCACACGTTTCCAACTTACATTGCCACTTACATTGGCCGTTCTGGACGGAATGATCGTCAGCATTGCCGACCAAAAATTTGTCATCCCGATCAACAGCATTATCGAAACCGTACGCCCAGAAGCAAGCGATGTGGAACAGTTGGTGGATGGCGGACGTGTCATTCGTATTCGGGGTGAATATATTCGGGTGCTGCCGGTTTCGCGTATCTTTGGTTTGCCGGGCGGCGAACAGGACCCCTCAAAAGGGTTGGTTATTTTGGTTGAAATTGAAGGGTCACGCACCGTTGGCTTGTTGGTTGATGAACTGGCAGGCCAACAGCAAGTGGTGATTAAGTCACTGGAATCAAACTATAAAGCTGTTGAAGGTGTGTCGTCAGCGACCATTCTTGGAAACGGCAGTGTTTGTCTAATTTTGGACGTGGATGCGCTGTCTCAAATGCCGGTTCTTGACGCAGTGCCTGCCCGCAAAAATACCAATGGCCGAGCCCGAATTTCCCATGATCAGAGCCGTAAGTCTGTGAGATCGGATATGGGGTCTGAGGAAATAGGCCACGCGCATCAACGGCAATCCTCAGGGAACGATAATACCATGGGCGCACATGTTGCGGCCGAATGATGCGCCATATGCTGGCGTGAAGAAATATGGGCGGCCTGTGCCGCTTAGAACACGGTGAAGATAGGAAGGTACGATAATGGCTGATGTAAAAGTCGCCGATCAGGAAGTGTCCAAAGGGTTTGATCCGCGTTTGATCGGTAAAGACCAAAGCGGCGCGGATGACCAAGACGCTGAAAGCGGAAAAATGGTACAATTTGTGTCGTTTAAGGTGGACGACAGCGAATATGGCATCGACATAATGGCTGTACGGGAAATTCAGGGCTGGGTCGAAGTAACCAAGCTGCCGAATACGCCTGAACATGTGCGCGGAGTGTTAAATTTGCGCGGCATAATCGTTCCGATCTTTGATCTTAGGTGCCGGTTTGGTGATGGCCTGACGGAGGCAACCGATTTGCATGTGATGATTATCATTGCCGTGGGCGACCGGATTATGGGGCTTTTGGTGGATGCCGTTTCGGACATTTTAACCATCAACACAGAAGACATTTTGCCGGTTCCAGAAATTGAAGGCGGTGGCGACAAGCGGTTTTTATCGGGGCTGATCACAGTGCAAGAGCGCATGGTTGCGCTTTTGGAAATTGAAAAGCTGTTTGATATCGAGAGTTTGGTTCAACAGGTGGTGGCCGCTGAATAGCGTGCTTACCCTTTGACGGTAAATATGAACTTTAAGCCTGTAGGAGGCAAATATGGCGGATATTAGTGTTTCAAATTTAGGTGGGCAGGGCAGTGATAAAGTGATGGCAGCTTTGCAGGGCCGAACGGCAATCATTCTTGGCGGAGCATTTGTTGCCACCGTGATTATTCATGTTCTTTTAGGCGCACAGCTAGGGCCGATTGTAGCGTGGCTGGCGACGGCGGGTGTCTTTGGCGGGGCGGCGTATTTTGTCGCTAGTGGGGCCGGCGCTGGCTCTGCAACGGGTGTCGATGCGATCAAGGCCGAAGCTTTGGAAAAGGCCAACACCAATATCATGATTGCCGATGCGGACATGACCATCACTTATTTGAACGACAGCATGCGAGAAATGTTCCGTGTCGCTGAAACGGATATCCGGGCTGCTCTGCCTAACTTTAATCTTGCCACCCTTATTGGAACACAGGTTGATATTTTCCACAAAAACCCAGCGCATCAGCGCGGCATGATAGAGGGCTTGCGGGAGACCCATAAAAGCCAAATCGATGTTGGTGAACGTACTTTTGGACTGATCGCGTCTCCTATTTTTGGGGCTACGGGCGAGCGTGAAGGCACAATCATTGAATGGGAAGACCGGACAGCAAACTTGCGTGCACTCAGAGAGGCTCAGGATATTGCGGCAGAAAACAGCCGTGTTCGTGCAGCACTTGATGGCGCTCAGACCAATGTTATGCTCGCAGACCCGGACGGCACCATTGTTTATATGAATGAAACAATGGTCGCGATGATGGAAAACGCCGAACAGGACATCCGCAAAGATTTACCAAATTTTAGTGCCAAAAGCTTGATGGGCACCAATATGGATACTTTCCATAAAAATCCGTCTTTTCAAAAAGGGGTGATCAGCGCTTTGGAAGAAACGCTTGCGACTGAAATTTCAGTTGGAGGTCGTTCGTTTGGTTTGGTGGCAACACCAATCTTCGGAGAAGACAACGAACGCCTTGGAACCAGCGTTGAATGGGAAGATCGCACAGACCGGTTGGCCGAAGAACAACGCTTGGCAGCCCTCGCTGTTGAAAATAACCGTATTCGGACCGCTTTGGACGGCGCGCAGGCGAATGTGATGCTCGCGGATAATGATTTCAACATCATCTATATGAATAAAACCATGGTCGAGATGATGAAAAACGCCGAGGCCGACATTAAAAAGGATCTGCCGAATTTTGATGCCGATAAATTAATGGGCACCAATATTGATACGTTCCACAAACAACCTTCGCATCAGCGGGAAATGGTTGGCTCGCTGACGGGCACCTACGAGGGCGAAATAATGGTTGGTGGCCGCACCTTTAGCTTGATCGCCAATCCGGTGATCGGTGATGACGGCACCCGGTTAGGCACCAGCGTTGAATGGGAAGATAAAACGGAACGTTTGGCCAAAGAACGCGCAGATAAAGAACTTGCCGATGCAAACGCGCAGATCAGACAGGCGCTTGATAAAGTGACTGTAAACGTCATGGTGGCAGATGCCGACATGCGGATCAATTATATGAATGAAGCGATGGTCAATATGTTTACGGTCGCCCAGGATGATATCCGCAAGGTTCTTCCTGATTTTGACAGCAGCAAATTGATGGGCGCTAACCCTGATATATTCCATAAAAACCCAGCACACCAGCGCGGCATGATTGAAAGCTTGAAGGATACACACGCAACCGAAATCGGTGTGGGTGAGCGCCGCTTTAGCCTCGTTGCCAACCCAGTTGTGGGAGAAGACGGTGAACGTTTGGCCACAGTGGTTGAATGGGGCGATGTTACCCAAGAACGTGCCGTTGAGGCCGAGATCGGCGCGGTTGTTGATGCCGCCGTTGCTGGCGACCTTAGCCAGCGTATTGAACTGAGTGGCAAAGAAGGCTTCTTCTTAAATGTTTCCTCTGGCATTAACGAATTAGCTGCAACATGCGACAAAGGCCTTGCCGACGTTGCTAGTATGCTAGAATCGATGGCCAATGGTGATCTCACCAGCCGGATAACGGAAGAATATCAAGGGACCTTTGATGAACTGAAACGCAATGCCAACGACACGGCCGAAAAACTTTCAGACGTGTTGGGGCAGATTGCAATGGGCGCAGGCGAGGTCAGCAACGCCGCCACTGAAATCTCTGATGGGTCAAATGACTTGTCACAGCGTACGGAAGAGCAAGCCTCTAGCCTAGAAGAAACCGCAGCATCCATGGAAGAGATGGAAAGCGCGGTGAAAACCAACGCTGACAATGCCGCCCAAGCCAACAAACAGGGCACAATGGCCCGTGAAGTGGCTGAAAAGGGCGGGGTCGTTGTCGATAATGCTGTTGAGGCTATGTCACGGATTGAGGACAGTTCACAAAAAATATCAGATATTATTGTGGTGATCGACGAGATTGCATTCCAAACCAATTTGCTGGCCTTGAACGCTGCTGTAGAAGCGGCGCGGGCAGGGGACGCAGGCAAAGGCTTCGCCGTTGTGGCATCAGAAGTGCGCGCCCTTGCCCAGCGATCTTCAGAAGCGGCCAAAGACATCAAAGGCTTGATTGTCGACAGTAATAATCAAGTGAAAGACGGTGTGGAACTTGTCAATGAAGCAGGTCAGCAACTGGGCGAAATCGTAAGCTCTATCGGGGCGGTTACCAAACTGGTTTCCGAGATTTCATCTGCAAATCAAGAGCAAGCAACAGGGATTGCGGAGATCAACCGCGCGGTCGCTGAAATGGATGAGATGACACAGCAGAACTCAGCACTGGTGGAAGAAACTGCAGCCGCAGCTCGGACACTTGAGGAACAGTCAGAATCTATGCATGAGCGTGTCTCTTTCTTTAAAACCGGCGATGAAGACGCCGGATCAATGGGCATACCAGCCCCCAAAGCCCGTGCAGTGGAGGCAAAAGCAGCCCCTAAGCCGGCCGTCTCTGCCGTCAAGAAAAAAGAAACGAAACCCACCGCCGCGAGCGACGATGATTGGGCTGAGTTCTGATCCAAATATGAGGGGCGGGTCAACCGCCCCTTTCACCGTAGGCACATCCTAATTTCATTCATGCAACAGGTTCCTAAACGACTATGTCCTCACGAGAATTTAAATTCCGGCAAGAAGAATTTCAGGCGTTGCGTAAGATTGTGTATGACCGCACGGGCATCAACCTGAAAGACAATAAAGAGCAGATGGTCTATACCCGTCTGGCCCGCCGCATACGCAGCCTTAAAATGAAAGATTTTGCCAGTTATCTGGAGTTTCTAACCAGCCGCGACGGTGAAGAAGAAGTGGCAGACTTTGTGAATGCCATGACCACAAATCTCACCCGTTTTTTTCGGGAAGATCATCATTTTCAGCATTTACGCCACGAAGTGGTGCGGGCGAAACTAGAGGGCAACCGTGTTGGGCTATATGATAAAAACCTGCGAATTTGGTCGGCTGGTTGCTCAAAAGGGATGGAACCCTATTCCATTGCGATGACAGTGAAGGCGTCCCTGCCGAGAGGCGAGGGCTGGTATACACGCATCCTAGCGACCGATATTGACACCAATATGCTGGATATTGG
>WFTS01000148.1 GCA_015485385.1 Kordiimonadales bacterium
ACCGGGAAAGGCTCATAGGCATCCAAATCCGGCAATTTCCACGGCTCGGCAGCATTTTGAGTGAAGCCATCGGTCAAAAGCATTACCGGGGTCATATATTTCACGGCTAAGCGGCACGCTTCTATGGCCACATCAAAGCAGTCCCCCGGGCTGCGGCTTGAGATCACCGGTACAGGCGCATCGCCGTTGCGTCCGTAAACCGCCTGATACAAATCAGATTGCTCAGTTTTTGTGGGCATACCAGTAGACGGCCCGCCGCGCTGCGCGTTGACAATCACAAGCGGTAATTCGGTTGAAATCGCCAGCCCCATAGCTTCCATCTTCAAGGCAATACCCGGCCCAGATGAGCTGGTTACACCAAGCGATCCAGCAAAAGACGCCCCGATCGCCGCGCAAATAGCCGCGATTTCATCTTCCGCCTGAAAAGTGACAATGCCCAGCTCTTTCATACCCGCAAGCAGATGCAAAACCGGAGAAGCGGGGGTGATAGGATAACTACCAAGCACCATCTGCAAATCTGTTAATTCAGCACCCTTGGCCAAACCCCACGACAAAGCTTGTGCGCCCGTAACCGTGCGGTACGTGCCGGGAACAGTATGTGTTTTACCGATCTGGTAGCGCTTAATATGTGCGGAAAGTTCAGCGGTTTCCCCAAAAGCATGGCCCGCATTCAGCGCTGCGATATTTGATTCAGCAATCTCGGGCTTTTTGGCAAATTTGGTTTTAAGCCAATTGGACACCGGCTCGCGCTTGCGTGAGAACATCCAAAGCATCAGCCCCAAAGTCCACATGTTTTTACACCGAAGCGCTTCTTTATTACCAAGCCCGTGCTCTTTTACGGCTTCCAGCGTCATCTTGGAAATATCAAGCTCAATCACCTGATAATGTTCCATCATAGTGGTGCCAAGCGGGCTTTCCTCGTAACCGGCTTTTTGCAAGTTTCGCTTGGTAAAAGCGCCGGTATCAACCACCAGCAAACCACCTGAGCGTAAATTCTTGAGGTTCACCTTCAAGGCCGCCGGGTTCATTGCCACCAGAACGTCCGGCGCATCTCCGACAGTTTTGATCGCCTTAGCGCCAAAATTAATCTGAAACGCCGAGACCCCAAACGTGGTGCCAACAGGCGCCCGTATTTCTGCTGGAAAATCTGGGAATGTTGCAAGATCATTGCCCGAAAGCGCAGTAGAGGAAGTGAATTGGCTGCCGGTTAACTGCATGCCGTCACCACTGTCGCCTGCAAAACGCACAACAGCGGATTCTAAAACCTGAACGTCAGAAGCCATATGTTTTCAGTCCTTTGCCCAAAGAAAAGCAGACCCGCACTTTTCTCTTTCATAAACGCTTATAGCACTCGAGTTTATGTAGGCCTAGCCCATCGATTAGACTAGATAAATTTTCTATTCTGCCAAAGAATTTTGGCTTTTGTGAGAAAATCATTCTACATAAATCCATATTTTACCTTCATGGGCGCGGGTTTCGCATTAAAACGAATTCCTCAGCGCTTGATGGATGCACCGCAACGGTAGCGTCAAACTGTGTTTTTGTCAGCCCTGCTTTGACTGCAATGCCCACGCCTTGAATAATCTCTGCCGCATCAAGGCCGATCATATGCGCCCCAACAACCTTACCTGTTGCCGTGTCAACAATCAGCTTGGTGTAGGCGCGCTCAGCGGAGCCTCCCAGCGTATGTTTCATCGGCCGGAAGTCGCTTTCATATATTTCAATGGCGGTAAATTTGTCGCGGGCTTCGGCTTCTGTCAGCCCAACTGTTCCGATAGGTGGCTGTGAAAAAACCGCCGACGGGATCGCATCATGCTCTGTTGAAACGGGCGTATTGTTAAACTCGGTAAGGGCAAAGGCATGGCCTTCCTTAATCGCTACCGGCGTTAGTTGCACCCTGTCCGTCACATCCCCCACCGCAAACACGCTTGCCACATTTGTGCGGCTATATGCGTCAACCTTAATCGCCCCGCTGCTTGCTGTTTCAACACCAGCGGTTTCCAGCCCCAATCCTTTGGTGTTGGGTGTGCGCCCCGTAGCATACATCACTGTGTCAGCTTCCAGTGTTGTACCGTCCGTGAGCGTTAGCAAAACCCCTGCTTTGGTTTTTTCAATAGCCGTTACATTGCAGCCCACACGAAGATCAATGCCTTTTGCGCGCATTTCCTTAGCAAGCCGGTTTCTCAGATCATCATCAAAACCACGCAAAATCTGTTCGCCCCGATACAGTTGAACCACATCCGCGCCCATGCCTTTAAAAATCCCCGCGAACTCAACCGCGATATAACCACCCCCAACAATGACAATGCGTTTGGGGAGGTCCTCCAGATGCAGCGCCTCGTTCGAGGTGATCGCATGTTCAATACCCGGCACATCCGGCATCTGCGGCCAACCGCCGACAGCGATCAGAATTTTCTCAGCGCTATATGTTTTCTCGCCCATGCGAACGCTGTTAGGCCCGGTTACTACGGCACGGCCCCGAAGGGTTTCAACCCCCGCACCCGCCAGTGTTTGGTTATAAAGGCCTTCCAAGCGATCAATCTCGGCATCCTTGTTGGCAATCAAGGTTTTCCAATCAAAAGTGCGCTCGCCCACCGTCCAGCCGAACCCTTCTGCGCTTTCAAAATCTTCAGAAAAATGGGACGCATAAACCAACAACTTTTTAGGGACACAGCCTCGGATCACACATGTCCCGCCAACACGGAATTCCTCTGCCACCGCAACACGCGCGCCAAAGCCTGACGCGATACGGCTGGCGCGCACACCGCCTGACCCTGCGCCGATTACAAATAAATCATAGTCAAATGCCAATGAAGCTCTCCAAGTTTTTTCCTTTGACAGAAGGTGGGCTTTGCACGCCAAAAAGCCAAGCCAAAGCCTCCTAGTTTCGCATCACAATAATATGATCCGCGCTGGCGTCCAGCCATATCTGGGTACTGGTAAGCCGTGAAATCACTTTTCTGCTTTGCTGATAGGCGCAAATGCGCGATGGTCGCCAAATTAGCATTACGATCAAAGAAAGCTTACAATGCCCCTGATACGCAGCGTGCCCCTGATAAGAAAAACCGGCCTTTTAACAGTTTTAGCCCTTCTAGGCAGCAGCATGGCCGCTGCTTTCCAATCAACACCGGTGCCTGACGCAGTTCACACACCGATCGTTGAAGAAACTGCCGTCACATCTGGGCCATCGATTGATTTTATCGCGGTCGGCGACACGGGCTATGAAACTCCGTGGTTTTCCTTCTTTGGGAGCTGGTACGGCATACGCGGTACCCACTGGGCTCCGGGGGAAAGCGGCCTGCCGATCATGGCGCCTTTGCTGCAAAATTACTGCAAAAACAATGCCTGTCAATTTGGCTTAATGTTGGGGGATAATATTTATCCGGACGGCGTTGAAGGCGAGGACGCCAGCGAAGATCAAGAGCGTTTTGAAGATGTTTTCATCAAACCTTTCACACCCCTGCTGGCTAAAAATCCGAATTTTCGGATTTTCCCGGCTTTGGGCAACCATGATTGGCGCGGTAAACGCCGGGGAGCCGCTGCACAACTCGCCTTTTTAAAATCCACGCCGCCGTTCGAAATGCAAGGTCTGTTTTACAGCGTGAAACCCAAAGACACCAACGGTCTACTAGAGGTTTTTGTTGTTGATACGGAAATGCTGCTTAGCACCACCACCGTTTATAAAGCAAACCTAAACAAGGACGGCAGCGAAGCCCGTGACATGTCCGAAATAGACCATGTTGGAAAAAATATCGGTGCGCTGTCTGGCACAGAGAAAAACCAACTTAGCTGGTTAAAGGACGCCCTCGAAGCCTCAAGCGCTAGCTGGAAAATTGTGGTGGGCCACCACCCTTTATGGTCTTCAGGCAGCACCAAGTTCGAGCAAGCCCACGCCCTTAGGCGCATATTACTGCCGGTACTGTGCGGCAGGGCCGACGCTTATTTCGCCGGCCACGAACATACCGAGGAAATACACGCCGACAGTTGCGAAACCATACTGCCAAAGGGCGAGGCCAAGCCTTTGCTGCATGTCGTCTCTGGGGCTTTTGCGAAGTCGCGTCCACTACACCCCGGCTTTATGGCTTACCAGGCCAAAAGCTACCCCCAGCTAAATACAGTATTTGCAAGCGGTAAAGTGCCTGAGGGCGCCCCTGACCAGTTCAAGCAAACATGGGGGTTTGCCCATGTGTCCTTGCTTGGCGATACGGCAACGATCCAGATCATCAGCCAGATTGAAGACAGAGATATACCCGCAAACATTCACCCAGCAGTGACTTGTATTTTTACTAAGGGCACCGGCTTTAAGCCCGGCGCCTGCGATAGCAACAAACACTAAACTTTCAGGAGAGTATCCCATGGACATTCAAGGAAAAACCGCAGTTGTAACCGGTGGTGCCTCTGGCCTTGGTCGCGCCACCGTTGAACATTTTATCCAGCACGGTGCCAACGCAGTTGTAATAGACTTGAACGACACAGCAGGCGCGGAACTAGAAGCCGCACTAGGTGGCAAAGCCGCTTATATCAACTGTAATGTTACCGACGAAGCCGATGTATCAAAAGCTATGGCGTTTGCGTTTGAACGGTTCGGCAGCGTTGACATTGCCGTAAATTGCGCAGGCATTGCAACGCCCGGTAAAATCCTTGACCGGGAAGGCAGACACACTGCCCTTGCGCAGTTTCAAAAGATAATCGCGGTTAATCTGATTGGCACCTATAATGTGCTGTCACAAGCTGCTGAAGCCATGCAAGCCAATGATCCGGGCGCAGACGGCGAACGCGGCGTGATCATCAACACCGCCTCTGTTGCGGCGTTCGAGGGCCAAATTGGTCAGGCGGCTTACGCGGCCTCGAAAGGCGGGGTCGCGAGCCTTGCACTTCCTGCCGCGCGCGAGCTTGCCCGCAGCGGCATCCGCGTGATGACCATCGCACCGGGCTTTATCCACACACCGCTGTTCGACGGCCTGCCCGAAGCAGCGGTCGAAAGCCTTACGGGCCAAGTGGTGTTCCCTAAGCGGCTCGGGAAACCGGCGGAATATGCAAAACTTGCTGGCCATATCGTTGAAAACACCTACCTTAATGGGGAAACTATAAGGATGGATGCCGCCGCACGCATGGCACCCAAATAAAGGTTTGAACCAACACAGGTAAACAAAGGTTAGAGCCAGAAAAGGAACCAGCATGGGGCCACTTGAGGGCATACGCATTATCGAGGTTGCGGGCATTGGCCCCGGCCCCTTCGCTGGCATGATGCTGGCAGATATGGGGGCGGACGTGATCATCGTGGACCGCCCCGGCGGGCCCAGCGCGACCGACCTAAAGTATGATATCAACCGGCGCGGCAAGCGTTCGGTCCAGATTGATTTGAAATCAGCTGACGGTCGCGAGATATTCTTTAAGCTGTGCGAAACCGCCGATGCCTTGTTCGAAGGCTTTCGCCCCGGCGTGATGGAAAAGCTGGGCCTTGGCCCAGACGCAGTAGCCGCGCGCAACGCTAAGCTGGTATATGGTCGCATGACCGGCTGGGGCCAAACCGGCCCCCTAGCCCAAACCGCTGGCCACGACATTAATTATATCGCGCTCTCTGGTGCGCTGCACAGCATCGGCCCCAAAGACGGCCCACCGGCCGTTCCGCTGAACCTGATCGGTGATTACGGTGGCGGCGGCATGATGCTGGCGTATGGTCTTGTCTGCGGCATCTTGGAAGCCAAAGCATCCGGCAAAGGGCAGACCATTGATGTGAGCATGGTCGAAGGCTCGTCGGCCTTAATGTCCATTTTCCACAGCCTGATGAAAAGCTTCCGCTGGGCACCCGCACGCGGGATTAATTTACTGGATGGCGGCGCGCATTTTTACGGCACGTTTGAGACAAGCGACGGAAAATATATAAGCTTTGGCGCGATCGAACCGCAGTTTATGCAGGTATTCATTGATAAAACCGGCTTAGACCAAAGCTGGATGGAAAACCACATGCAGCCCGGAGAATGGCCGCGCCTGCGGGACGAATTAACTGCTTTGTTCAAAAGCAAAACCAGCGCCGATTGGTGCGCCCTTCTGGACGGAACGGATGCCTGTTTCGCGCCAATTCTCCCCTTTTGGGAAGCCCACACC